>DASZCA010000355.1:0-8438 GCA_035943555.1 Verrucomicrobiia bacterium | reverse complement strand
AAATCATCATTGTTCAACGGAGCATCACCATCCACCAATCCCGCGCCGTTGTACCATTGTCCGCCGCCGGGTGTCTGCGTCGTCTTGACCCAGAAGGCGATGCTGAAATCGTTGCAAATCAGGTTCGTGATTTGTACCGAGCTGCTGGCTCCGTTAAATGTCAGGCAATTGTTGAAGCGCCCGCCGCTGCTCCACGTCGCGCCGCTGACCACGCCGTCATTGGCGCTGCCGGCGGCATCGACGGCCACCGTTCCGCTGGAAGCATCCAACGGATAATAGCCGGAAAAATTCTTCGCGATGGACTGCGCCGCCGCGCCCTGCGTCGGATCGGCCGCCTGTAAAATTTCAAACGACGAGATGCAGTCCCACGAATAAAAATTCGTGCCCGCCGGGCTCGGATGCAGCCATTGGCACCACGACAGGTTGTCCGCCGTCCGCCGCACATTCCAGGCGGCCACGGCATTCGTCTGCAACCACGACTCATACGTGCCCTGCAAATTGCGCGCTTTCATGAACCGCGTGAACCAGCGCCAATAGATCGCATTGAACCCCGAGTTGTTACCCGCGATGCCGTACTCCGGCATGATGCCGCCGCCCGTCAGATATTGCATCGTGAACTGCGCGGCCAGCTTCGCATCATTGGTCTGTCCCAGAAAATTGGCCGCACCCAAGAACGTTCCTTGATTGTAACTGCTGGACCAGGTGCCGATCACGCTATTCGTGCCGATGTTGTCGTAAATTGCGCCGTTACCCGTGTTGAAAAGCACCGCTCGCTCCCAAGCGTATATATTTGTCGCCTTGTTCAGGTAATTCGTATCGCCATAAATTTGGTACAGCAGATACGCCGCAATCGACCCCGGCCCGTTGACGCAGGCATTCTTCGACTGCTTGTCGCTGTTGCGCCAATACAAGCCGCCACCCAAGTTCGTGGACCACGCGCGGGCGTAACAGGCGTCGAAGTTCGCTTTGGCAATGTCGCAATAGTTTGTCCTGCCCGTGGCCACGCCGCCGCGCGCGAAGGCCATCACGGCCCACATGATGTCGTCGTTGTAATCGTTATAGGTCCAGCCGGAACCGTTGTAGCTGATAAAGCCGTTCAGCAGATTGGTGATCATCACCTGGGCTGTCGCATTTGAATTCCATTCCCACGCATCGACGTAACATTCGATCATGTTCGCCTGAACCCAGAAGTATGCCTCATTTCCCGTCTGCGTATCCTTGATATAACCATTCGTCCCTTTCTGCATGTAGAACGCCGAATTGTATGCGCTGAAAATCGTATTCGCGTCCTTGGCGGTGTAGGCCCGACCGGAAAAAACGACCGCCGCTTGCACAAGCAACACCAGCAACCAAATCAGATGTTTTTTATAAAGCATTTCACCCCAAAGAAATCTTCTCTCCAGTGTGAGGACAGTCCGTGGGTACCCTTATCATTAACACATCGCCGCCAGAAGTCCTGTGGCATAAAAAGGCCACGTCCATCAGAGCCAAAATATACGGAAGATTTTGAGCCCGATCCCCCTTTTGCCTCCCACCCTTGGCCGGTTCAATTTTGAGCCTTATTCTCCGTCTTCGGCTTGCATCATCTTTTGTTGAAATTGGCGCTCGGTATTTGCCACGTCCATCAGCAGACCATAGCAACCCAGATAAGTGGAGGTGTCGGGATCCTTTATCCACCTGTCTATGCCATGCTTCTCGCGATCGTCGTCATTGAGAACGACGTCGGTTGAAGTCGCTCCGCGCACATCAACTTTGGTCAGCCACCAGTAAATTTCAGGCTTGGCATCGTTTTGCCGGATGACTTTGGCCATCAGGAGCAAACTGTCGTCTTTGGCGGCTTGGGGGACGGTCAACCGGAAATGCCCGTTGCTGTCGGTCGTGGTCACATCCAGTACGGCGATATGGGTCTTCAGACTGTCAGCCGTCGGCCAGTTGACCTGTTCCCAGAGTGAAGATTGGGCATAAACCGCCTCGTCCAATTGCTTCTTCGCGGGAGACATCAGTTTTTGGCGGTGCAAATCCCGAATCTTGTCCTCCATTTTTTGCAACCACCCCGACTCATCCAATCCACCTTGCGTGCCGGCTGAGTGATCAAGCATCTTTTCGGAATGATACTGCTTCGCCGCCTCAAATTTGGCCAGATCATCTTTGTAGAGCGCGTCATAATTGGTCTGCGCCTCATCCACTTTTTGCTGGGCCAGGGCAAGGCTGTTTGACCACGCGACGGCGTTGGAATTGAAATAAGTCCGCACCGCCTGCTCGCCGAGCAAAATCACCTCTTCATTTGCCGGGACAAAAGTAGAGTCGTTGGTGGTGACGACCAGAAAATGTCCCGTGACGGATATCTCCTGCGCTGCAGCACCGGCAGGGGTGGCCACTTTATCTTTTTGTTTGCAGCCGGTGATCGCAACCAGCAAAAACAAGATCAGAAAATACTGCTTCCAATTGAAGCCCTTTTGCCTATACGCGGTATGTTTCACGTTTCAGAATTCAAAGCCATTTCACCATTTGCGTCCATCAAAAAATCGCCCGCGCCTCACCCTCAGCTACCAACTGGCCTCACTCCTCGCCCCAAATCCGTTTCAGATGTGCGATGCCACGCTGCACCGATTCGAGCGGCACCTTGGGGCTTAATTCAAACACTTTGATGTGCTCCGGTTTCACGAACGGCTTGAGCGCTTCAAAATTAATGTGTCCGCCGCCGGTCGGAAAATGATCGCGCGCCGGGGCTTTCACATCGTGCAGATGGAAACCGGCCAACCGGTCGGCGAGCGAGGCGAGATGCTGGACGTGGTTGATGAAACCGAGGTCTTCCTTGATCTGCGCGTGGCCGGTGTCGTGCCAGTAATACACCGGCGCAGGATATTCTTTGAGCAGCGAGGCGAAGTCCGATTCCACCGGCAATTCTTCCACCGCTTCGCGAATCTCGATGCCCAGCTTGATGCCGCGAAATTTGGCCTCGCCAAACAGATCGCCCAGCATCTCCCGCGAGCGGTCGTAGAATTTTTTCTTCTTCGCTTCCCGCGCGGCTTTCGCTTCTTCGACCACTTTGAGAAATTTCGGGGAACCGGCCTCGCCCCGTTCGAGCAGTTCCTTGAGTTTGCCGGTGTAATCTTTCAGGTCCATGCTGCCGAAATGCAGCACCACCAATTGCGCGCCGACGCGCTTGGCGAAATCAAAGGTGTTGAGCGTGTGCTTGAGCGCCAGTTGCCGGTCGCGTTCGCGATCGGAAGAAAATTCGTACAGGTTCGGCGAGGGGCCGGTCACACCCACGGGCAACGGGCAAAAATTGTGGAGCGTGGAGATCTTCATTTCCCCCGCCTGGACGGCCTCCAGAATGCCCGGCATGAGGCTGATGCGGATGCCGTGGCTCAGTTCCGCGTATTCAAAACCCAGTTCACGGATTTCGCGCAGCATCGCCCGGCCATCGGTATGGCGGGCGGAATTCCAACAAGTGGAGAAAGAATACATTGTTGAACTGTTAAAACGTTAAATGGTTGAACCGTAAATCCCGGACTGTTCCGGTTGGCCGGAGCGCCGGCAGCTTGCCGGCGGATGAAACAAAACGCCGGGCGCATCCAAAGGATACGCCCGGCGGTGAAAATGCAAAACACGGACCGGTCAGTGACCGGTCACCGACGACTAATCGTCAGCGTGGCGTGCGGAAAGCATGGCGGAGAAACGGGCGACCTTTTCCTTCCGGCGGCGGACGGCCGAGGGTTTCTCGAATTGCCGACGCATACGGATGACTTTGAGCGTGCCTTCGCGGTCGACTTTTTTCTTAAGCCGGCGCAACGCACGTTCCACAGGTTCACCTTTTTTCAGTTTGATCTCTGTCAATGCACTCACTTCCTCTCTGGGGGCGGGCAAAAACGGCCCTTCGGCCGTTCCCGCAAAATTAGGAACGCAGAAGATAGGTTTTTTGGGGGGTAAGTCAATCATTTAACAATCGATGAACATGTGACCATTGACGTAAATTAATTTCGAGTTCAGGCTTCAAATACAAATGAAAAAGCCTGAACAACCCTCTGAAATACCAGAAAGCGTCTTAAAACGATGGTGGTGGCGACGTTTGGTATTTGTAAAATTTGACCAAGAAACGCATACCACACAATGGCAGCATCATGTGCCCGAACATTCCTTATATGGATTTTCGTCTGAGTGGAATTCGTGGCATCGCAAAGATGAACTGATCGCCTTTAGGTTTGAACTTTTGCGAAGAATAAGTTTTCCGGAATTGCCAGAATGGATTCATCTCCCGGTCCGGCTGAATAGTTGGGTTACTGGAATCCTCTCTCCAAAACCAGAACGTTCGGTCTGCGGCCTATTTGCTCCCGTTGCCCCACCAAATTATGTTTCTTTTGATTGGATGTGGGACTTAGAGGCTAGTGACGAAGCACTTTGCCAGCGATTTATCATGTTTATCAACGAAGAGCGACAAAGAAATAATCTTCCAACGAGCGACATCATTGGTCGAATTATGGGAAAGCAGCAAAAATATAAGGAAAAACGGCGCGGGGAACGTAATCGACAAGTTTCATGGCTTGCTGTGGAAGCATTTGATTTGAAACTTCATAAAGTTCGCCCTTTAAGTGACGGTGAGCGTTCACGATTATCCAAAGCTTACCGCGAAATTAAAACATTTGAAAAGCCATTAAAAGAAGCGATGGAAATCGATAGGCAAAACACCCCGGAAAACTATCAGGACCCACCATATGAGTCTCTTTACGCTCGATTTGTCCGTGAAAACTTTCTCAAATGTTTAGCGAGTCGAATAAAGAAGGGGTGATTGACTCGTAGAAAGTTGCAAGCAACGCATGTAAATGTATTACATGCATAAAAAACGCCTAAACAAGAAGAAAACACATAGAGTCCGCCGAAAAAGCAAAACGCGGGAACCCAATTCCATTAAGCTGTTAAGCAGTTGGCTGATCATGATTTACCGATTTTCAAAACTGATAATGCAGTGGATTCATTTTGTCAGAGATAAATGACGATGCGAAACGGTCTTGCTTCTTCATCCATCATTCTGCCACATCATTTTCAAGATGACCCTCTACATTTATCAGCGGTCGACAAACTGGTCGCGCGGATTGTCCGATTGCTCAACGACGCCCTGCAATATGCCGTCTATTGTTCATAACAAGCAATCCGAAGTGTGTTGGCGAACCTCCCGCATTTTGCTACAACCCGAACATGGAAGAACCCAAACTTGCAAACCTATCGCCTCGCCCGTTTCGTGTATTAACATTAGATGGTGGCGGTGCGAAGGGTTTTTACACCTTGGGCGTGCTGGACGAAATCGAGAAAAATCTGGGCCAGCCACTTTACAAAGTTTTCGACCTGATTTTCGGAACGAGCACTGGATCAATAATCGCCGCACTTTTGTCTAGAGGAGACTCAGTCGTAGATGTTTTGAAACTTTACAGAGAACACGTCCCCGCGATCATGACGCCGCACAACTCCATCCCTCGCACTTCCGCGCTTCAAAAGTTAGCAAATGATGTTTTCGGGAGAACAGAGGTTGAACATTTTAGGACTGGCATTGGAATTGTTGCTACAAATTGGAAGGACGAGAGGCCGATTATTTTTAAAGCGCTCCGCGATCAAGCACATGGCTCGCACGGCTCTTTTGTCCCATTCTTCGGATGTAGAGTAGCCGACGCAATAATCGCATCTTGCTCGGCTTGCCCTTTTTTTGAGCCTCACGAAATAACAAAAAGCAACGGTGACGTTCTCACAGTTACAGATGGTGGTTTTTGCGCAAACAATCCGACGCTTTATGCGATTGCCGACGCAACGCTTGCTCTGGGGCAAAAGCAGGATAATCTTCGTATAGTCAGCATCGGTGTTGGAAGCTATCCGGCCCCGTCCTTGTGGAAGAAAGTCGGACGCATTCGGGGCGGTTGGGGCTTGATTCGTCATGGACTAAATTCTGATTTTTTGCAAAAAATTCTTGCCGTGAACACGAGTTCAATGGATGTGTTAAGACATATTTTATTCAAGGGAGTTCCAACCATACGCATTAGCGACAGTTTTGTTGAACCTGAAATGGCAACTGATCTGTTAGAACACGATTTGAATAAACTAAACCGGTTGGTGCAAAAGGGTCGCCTTTCTTATGCCTCAAACGAGACCAAACTAATGGATTTGTTGAAACGATAGCCTTATGACAGACTGGGAGGACACATACATTAGCTGGGGCAAAGGGCCTGGAACGACCGAGCAAAGCAAATGTGAAAACGCTGAAACAGCGATTCGCAAGGCAATAGCGGCGCACGAGGAGATTGCGGGAATGGATATAACCGTATTTGCGCAAGGTTCATATCGGAACAAAACCAATGTCAAACAGGACAGCGACGTAGATATTTGCGTGCGATTAAACACAACATTTTTTCCAGAATATCCGGACGGTAAAAAAAAGGAAGATTTCGGAAATTCTGCTGGAAGTATTACTTTTTCGAAATACAAAAATCTGATTGGCGAGGCCTTAATTTCTTACTTTGGCTCAGATTCTATAACGAGGGGGGACAAAGCTTTCAACATTCACGAAAATACCTACAGAATTGACGCTGACGTGGTTGCTACCTTTGAGCATAGACGTTACACAGTAAGAGACGATGGGAGTCATTATTATCTGAGTGGAATTGGTTTTGATACCGACGAGGGAAAAAGAATTTTAAATTGGCCCGAACAGCATTATACCAATGGACTTGAGAAGCATCAGGAGACTGGAAGGCGTTATAGAAAGATCGTTCGGATTCTCAAGCGCATGAGAAATGAAATGCAGGATGAGGGAATTGACGCTGCTGAGAATATTGCTTCCTGCTTGATAGAATCGCTCGTCTGGAACGTGCCAAACGACGGCTTTAACCACGATCGCTATTCTGACGATGTTCGCTTTGTCTTAGCTCACTTGTTCAACGAAACCATTAAAATAGATACGTGCTCAGAGTGGGGTGAAGTCAGCGAACTTAAATATCTGTTCCGGAGTGCCCAGCCTTGGACACTAGAAAAGGCGCATGATTTTATTTCGGCTGCTTGGGATTACATGGGATTGGAATAGCTGTGAGCGGAACGCCAGAAATTCGTAAATGCAGAAATCGCGGGGTTTCATGGCTGGTTCTCAGCTCAAGAGAGCAGTTCGTAGTTAATCGAAATGCTTGAACCGTTGCAATCCGCCCGCTTTTGCAATTGTCCGGCGATACCGCAGATTACCAATCTGCGGTACGATGGCGGCGGCTTTTTTATCATTTGCATCCTTTAGTGCCGCTAAAGCGGTGCTGAAGGCCGCATTCCAAACGCTTCGTGCACGTCGTGAATCATCAGCTGGCGCGGGAGCATCCGTGGCTAGCCATAGGTTCGGCGTTTACGGGCAAGATTGATAATTTTAAACTAAGGCGAGGCCTAAGCAGAGACGGAAATTTATTTTCAGTTGGACAGCCTATGTCCAACCAGCCCTGGCATCATCGCGTCATGAAAACTGAAAAATCGAGGACGAGAACGACGACGAGGGCGAATTTATGAGCACGATGGCGGCGGATTTTAACAAGGCGATGGAGATGCTGACGGGCATGGCGGCGGAGACAGCGGAATCGAAGCGGGTGGCGGCGGCGGTCAGTGAAATGGCCGCAGACTGGCTGACGCCACATTATCTGCTGGCGTTGCAGGAGCAACTGGCCGCGCAGACGGACGGGCTGGATCGCTTCAAGCTGATGCGCAAGGCGGCGCGGGATGTGGCGACGTTCCGGCGGAGCGGGCTCTCCTCCGCGCGGTTGCAACTGGAGCGAGAAAAGCTGGAACTGAAGCGCAAGGTGCATCAGGAGATGGTGGATGGCGCCTTGGCGCCGCATAAACGGCGTGATCTGAACGAGCCGATGACGGATGAGGAACTGAGAGCATGCGTGGACAAGGTGGATGAGATCATGGGGCTGAAGCCGAGCAAGGATCCGAGGATTCAGAAAATTCATGAGGAGAGGGCTTAGCTGAGGAGTGATGCGTGAAAAAAACAACAGAACAGAGGGGAACGCTCAACATTCAACACCCAACATCGAAGGAAACGTAGGTGGGCCATGATTCGCGACCAGTGAGACGTGACCAATGAAGCAAATAAATGTCATAGAAATGATTTCGGCCACGGTTGCAGGTCATATGCTGCGGCTGATCCGCTGCGCCGGACATCCGCCTTTGCCAAGGTTTCGGCGCGACAGGCAGTCGCGCTCCGTTCGGAGGGCCGAGTTGTCGCGAGCGCAACTTGCGGGCGGGCCGCCCGCGCTCCGTCTGCGGGGAAAAGCTGTCTGAGCTTGCCCCACGAAAGTGGACAAAGCATGTAAGCTTTCGCGAACGACTTATGAAACAACTCAAGAGCCAACAGAAGCATTCCAAAGCGTTCCGGAAGGAAGCGGTGGAGTTATTGATGACAGGCCGGACCCTGACAG
>DASZCA010000354.1:0-15271 GCA_035943555.1 Verrucomicrobiia bacterium | reverse complement strand
AGATGGGCAACAGCGACGCGATGGAACTGGATATCGCGATCGACAAGGAAATCACCGAAGGCGACCAGGAGGCGAGCGTCATCAAGTTCGTGAACCAGATCATCTGGGAAGCGTTCAAGAACCGCGCGACGGACATCCATTTTGAACCGCAGGAAGACGAGTTGCGCATCCGCAACCGTATCGACGGCATCCTGCACCTGATCCCGCTGCCACCGACGCTCAAGCGTTTCCAATCCGCGATCATCTCGCGTATCAAGGTGATGAGCGGCATGAACATCTCGGAAAAACGTTTGCCGCAGGACGGTCGTATCAACGTCCGCATCAAGGGCGAGGAAATCGACATTCGCGTCTCCACCGTGCCGACGGTGTACGGCGAGAGCGTGTCGCTCCGCTTGCTGACGCGCGGAAAAATCTTCCTGAGCCTGGACAAGCTGGGTTTCTCGAAGATGGAAGAGGATGCCATCCGCGACATCATCATCAAGCCGCACGGAATTTTCCTCGTGACGGGTCCCACGGGTTCCGGCAAATCCACCTCGCTCTACGCGTTCCTGAGCGCGATCAACTCGGTGCATAAGCGCATCATCACGATCGAGGAACCGGTGGAATATGAGTTGAAGGGCATCAACCAGATCGCCGTGCGCTCGGACATCGGGCTGACGTTTGCGATGGGTTTGCGCCACATTTTGCGGCAGGATCCAAACGTGGTGATGGTCGGGGAAATCCGCGATAGCGAGACGGCGGACATCGCCATCCGCGCCTCGCTGACAGGTCACTTGGTGTTCTCCACGCTGCATACGAATGACGCGCCCAGCGCGTTCACGCGTCTCACGGACATGGGCATCGAGCCGTTCCTCATCGCCTCCTCCGTGGAAGCGGTGCAGGCGCAACGTCTCGTCCGCACGATCTGCCAGCACTGCAAAACGGAACAGAAGGTGGACCACGATTATCTGCGCCGGGTCGGTTTTCCGGAGGCGGACATCGGGGTCGCCAAGATCTGGCACGGCGCGGGTTGCGAGGAATGCCGTCATCAAGGCTACCAAGGGCGCAAAGGCATCTATGAATTGCTCATCGTCACGGAGGCGTTGCGCCCGCTGATCATGAACCGCGCGCCGGCGACGACCATCGCCCAGCGGGCGATCGATGCGGGCATGCGGACGTTGCGTCTGGACGGTTGGAAAAAAGTCCGGGAAGGCACCACGACCATCGAGGAAGTGTTGCGCGTGACCCAGATGGAAGAAATGCGCGAAGCGCTCATCGGCGGCGAGGCGCCGCGCACCTAAAACAAGTTTTCAAATGGCACGCTGGAATTCCTGCAATATCCTCCACCTCGCACCCGATGCCAAACGGCTCTGGCAGTTCGATGCGAAGGGATCCGGCTTTGTGCTGGCCCGCGAGCAACGGGTGCCGCACACGGATGCCCTGCCCAGCAAGGGCGTGGCCAAGAGCTGGGCCTCCATGTTCCAGCCGAAACTCAACATCGCGTGGTTGCCGCCGGAAAGCGTCTTCCTCCGGGTGGTGGAACTGCCCGCGGCGAATGCCGAGGAAACGTTTTCGATGGTGGAGATGCAGTTGGAAAAGCTCTCGCCGATCCCCGTGACCCAGGCCGTCTGGACGATGCATGTCATGGGCACGCATCAAAGCGTGGCCAAGGCGGACGGCACCACGGAAAGCCTGCAGACCGTCGTGGTGGTCCTCGCGGCGCGGAATTTGGTGGAAGAATTTTTGGGCCGGCTCGAGCGCGAAGGCTTTCTTGCCGACCGGCTCGAGGTGCCGATGCTCGACCAACTGGCGGCGATCACGCCGCAAGAGGATGGAACCTGGCTTTTTCCGCAGACTGTCGGCGGCCAGAACGCGGCGTTGGTCGCGTGGTGGTACGGCGGCGCGTTGCGGAGCCTGGGTCTGATCACAATCCCGGCGGCGGGCGACCGCGCGGGGGAATTGCGGACGCAAATTTCTTTGCTGGCGATGGCTGGCGAAGTCGAAGGCTGGCTGACGGCGGCGCCCAAGTGGCACTTGGTGGCGGATCCCGTCAATGCGACGGAGTGGGAAAGCCTTTTGCGCACCGCGCTGGGCGAGACGGTCGCGGTCAGCGCGCCGCCCTCGGCGGCGGAACTGGCCGGCCGGACGGCGAAACGCGCGGCGACGGCATCACCAGTCAACCTGTTGCCGGCGGAATTCACCGAGCGTTACCGGCAGCAGTTCACCGACCGACTGTGGCTGCACGCGCTGGGTTACGCGGGCCTGGCTTATGCGGTTTTTTTGGTGTTCTATTTCAGCGCGGTGACGTTCCGCAGCTACCAGGCGTCGAAAGTGGGCGGGCAGGTCGCGGCGATCAGCAACGAGTACACGAACGTGGTGGAATTGCAGGCGCGGTACGCCGTCCTGCAGCGGCGGGACCAGTTGAAATTCGCGGCGCTGGATTGCTGGCAGGTCGTGGCGCAGCAAATGCCCTCGGGCATCCAGTTGCAACGCATGAGCCTGACCGCCGGCCGGCGCCTCTCGCTCAGCGGCACGACGACGCCGGACATGGTGAACACCCTCTTCGACTTCGACTCGGCCCTGCGCAAATACAAGTACAAGGACGCGAAGGGCAACGAACAGCAATTTTTTGACCCGCAGGCGGGCGAACATGTGAACCCGCGGACGCAAGGCAACTTGACGACCTGGAATTGCTCCGTGGAGCTGCGCAACGTAACGGAGGAGCAGCCGTGAAGAAATATTTTGAACATCTGCGCCCCATGGAACGCCGCATGGTCATCGGCGTGGGGGTGGTGCTGCTCATCGTGCTGAACTGGGTGTTCGTCTGGCCGCACTTTTCCGACTGGGGTAACCTGACGCACAACTATCGGGACAGCCAGCAAAAGCTCAAGACTTTCAGTGCCACGATCGCCTTGAAGCCGGAATTGGACAAGGCGGTCCAGAAATATGAGAACGAGGGGCAGTTCGTGGCGCCGGATGACCAGGCCATCAATTTCATGCGCACCATCCAGCAGCAGGCCTCGGCCAGCGGCTTCGGCATCGAGAACTATTCCCGCACGACGATGCAGACGAACCAGTTTTTTGTGGAGCAGTACCAGACCATCACCGTGCACGCGACCGAGGAGCAGTTGGTGGATTTCCTTTACAAGATCGGCAACAGCGCCTCGATGGTGCGTGTGAGCGATTTGGAATTGCAGCCGGACCAGCCGCGCCAGCGCCTCGCGACCAGCATCAAGCTCGTGGCCAGCTATCAGAAGAAACCCAAGGTCCTCGCCGTTCCGTCGGCGCCGGCCGCCACCAATTCAACCGCAAAGGCAAAATGAAAAAGATCCTCCTTGCACTCCTTGTCGCCCTGACGGGCCTGCCGCTGCTGGCCCAGACACCGCCCGCAGCGGGATCCCCCGGCGGCACGCGCTTGCGCCCCCGGCTTTATAACCAGACACCCGGCGCGCCCGCTGCCGCCCCGGCCGCGACTCCTGCCGACGGCGCCCCGGAAGAGATGATGCCCGCCGGCCTGATCGATTTCACCAGCGCGGATGTTTCCCAAGTGTTGGATGTGTATGCCAAGCTGGTGAACCGCACCGTCCTGCGTTCCGCGTTGCCGGATGCGAAGATCGTTTTGCACACGCAGACGCCGCTGACCCGGACGGAGGCCATCGAGGCATTGCAGGCCGTGCTGGCGATGAACAATATTTCGCTCATTCCCATGGGCGACAAGTTCCTCAAAGTCGTGCAGTCCGACCAGGCGAACTCGGCGGGCGGCGTGCTGGACCGTTCCGGCTCGACCAATTTGCCGGACCTGGGCACCTACGTCACGCACATCGCCCAATTGAAGTACGTCAAACCGACCCTGATGCTGCCGATCATCCAGCCCTTTTCCAAATTGCAGGGCGGCCTGCAGGCCATTGATGACAACGGCATCATCGTGATGCGGGATTACGCGGAAAATGTGAAGCGCATGCTGGAGATGATCGATCAGATCGACGTCAGCGTGCCGGCGGAATATATCTCGGAAGTCATCCCGATCCGTTATGCGAAGGTGGATGAGATCGCCTCGGCCTTGAACAGCCTCGGCGGCGGCGGCGGTTCCTCGGTGAGCATCGGCACCGCGCCCGGCGGTGGCCAGATCAGCGGATTGGGCGGCCGGAACTCCGGCGGCGGCATCAGCGGCCTGGGCAGCAGCAGCGGCATCGGTGGCGGCGGCTCCGGATATTCAGGCGGCGGCGGCGGGATCACCAGCGGCAGCGCTTTTGGTGCGCGGGCCAATCCGAACGGCACGGCAACACCGGGCGGGACTTTTCAGGACCGCTTGAAAAGCATCATCAACCAGTCCGGCAGCGGTGCCGGCGGCGGCAAGGACCAGATCCAATTGTTCGGCCAGACGAAGATCATCCCGAACGAAAGCAGCAGCACGTTGCTGATCTACGCGACCCGGCAGGATATGGCCATGATCAAGGAGATCATCGCCAAGCTGGACGTGCCCTTGGCGCAGGTATTGGTGGAGGCGATCATCATGGATGTGACGTTGGGCAGCACCTTCAGCTTGGGCGTCTCGGCGGCGCAGAATCCGAAGTCTTTCACCAGCACGGGTGGCGCCACCAATCCTTTGGCTGCCATCATCGGCGGGGGCGGTTTCAACAACGGGCAATCTTTCTTCAACTTTTTGAACTCGTCGCTGACCAACGGCACGGTCACCTCGGGTGAGTCCATCGGTAACAGTCTGCCCTCCGGCGGCTTGAGCTATTTCGGTAACATCGGACCGACGTTCGACGTGGCTTTGCAGGCGGCGGAATCCGACAACCGGGCCAGCGTCATCCAGCGTCCGCGCATCCAGACCTCGCAGGCCAAGGCGGCGCAGTTCTTCGTGGGTAACACCGTGCCTTATGTCACGGGCAATACGTATGGCGGTGCCTACGGCAACAGCTCGTCCTACTCGCAGTTGTCCGTCGGTGTGGAACTGGATGTCACGCCGTTCATCAATCCGGATGGCGAAGTGACGATGGATATCCAGCAGGAGATCGATGACCTGGACGGCTTCACCACCATCTCTGGTGTCGGCCAGGTGCCGAACACCATCAAGCGCACGTTGAACACCACCATCACCGTCCGTGACCGCGATACCGTGATGCTCGGCGGGTTCATCAAATCCGATAAATCCACGAGCAAATCCGGCGTGCCGTTCCTGTCTGACATCCCGCTGCTCGGCAACTTTTTCACGCAGCGCAACGATGCCAAGGACCGCAAGGAACTCATCGTGCTCATGCGGCCTACTGTCTTGAAGACGCCCGCGCTCGCCGCGAAGAATACGATCAAGGAATCGCAACGTCTGCCGGCCGTGTCGGCGGCGGCCGCGGATGACGCCGAATACGAGCATCAACTGGTCGAAGCCCAGCGCCAGCGTGAATTGCGCGCTGCCAAGAACGGCAGCAACACCAACGGCTTCTTCAATGTGTTGATCCCGGATGACGAAGCGACCACCAATGTGCCGCCGGCCTTGTTGGAAAGCACGAACCCCGTGGTTCCGCCCTCGGCCATTGAAAATAGCACGCCCCAAAGTTCCGCGCCCATGGGCGGTGCTGCCGTAGATCCCGCCGCCGCCGCCCAGGAAAAGGCCCGTATTGATTTCCAGCAAAAGGTCAATGCCCAGGATGCGGCCGCGAACAACCAGTACACGCCCGCGCAGAAGAAGAAGCTGGATGCCGCGTTAAATGATTGGCAGATCGGCAAGCTGAGCACGGCGGAATACATCGCCCTCCGGGACAAGATTCTTACCGGGGCGAATTAAAAACGGCGGTGACGGCGATTTTATTGCGGAGGCATCCTGCCTGCCATAGAGCCGGGCTTCCAGCCCGGCGGCCAAAGCGGTGTGTATAGAATGGATATGTAAATCTTCGGGCGCTGACGGCATGGCCGCAGTTTTTTTACGGTCGGCGTCCGCCGTACTCAACGTCAAGCCGGAGGCCTGATGCTACATTTTTCTTTTCCCGCTTGACGCGCATGGCAACCGGCGGCACAGTGGCTTCATAAGGATTAAAACGTTTCGGAAAGTGTCACCGGATTCACCGTGCCTGCATGGGAATCATAAATGGAACCGCCCGATCTGTTTGTAATAAACGCAGTTAAACAGTCCGTGTGAATTGACGCCATGGCCATGCCTGAATCAAAAATCGCAACGACCCGTTTCGTGACGCTGTCCACCTATGCCGCGAACCGGCCCGTGGCCGGCACCGTGGTCACGGTGCTGGATTCATCACACGAAACGCGCGGGCTGAAACTGATCTCCACCTATTCGCGCGCGCTGCCCAAGGGTTGCATCCATGAGTTGATCGCCACGGATGAGACCGGCAAGAAGCCCGGCGATACGGCGAACCGCATCGCGTATCTCGCTTTCTTTGAAGTGACACGGGGCGGTTGCATCATCGTGGGAGAAACGCTGGTCGTGGATGGCCAGGACATCGGCCAGATCATCGGCTTCGATGAAACACACGAGCCGAACCACATCAATATCATCATCGGCGTGAAGAAACGCCGTACGGGGCCGTCGTTGAACATCACGGTCGGGAGCAAGCTCAAGTTCGTCCGGAAATAATTTTGTCACCGCTGCCATGAACGCCGTTTTATCCAGCACCGCGACCGGGCGTGATGAACTGCTCGGCCGCATCCAGAACCGCGCGCTCTGGCTGGCGGTGCAGATGGTGCATCACGCAAACAAGACGCGCACGGGACCGGACGGCATGAAGGTCGGCGGCCACATGGCCTCCAGCGCCTCGACGGTGACGATTCTGACATATCTCTTCCTCGAATATCTTCGCGCGGATGACAAGATCGCGGTGAAGCCGCACGCCTCGCCGGTATATCACGCGCTGCAATTTCTGTTGGGCAACCTGGATGCGAAATATCTCAAGTCATTGCGCGCGTTCAAGGGGCTGCAATCGTATCCGAGCCGGACGAAAGATCCCGACGGCGTGCATTTCTCAACGGGTTCGATGGGCTTGGGCGCGAGCGCGGCAAATTTCGCGGCGATGACCGAGGAATATGCGCGGATGCATTTTGGCCCGGATAACTGCCGCGAACGTCGCTATGTGAGCCTCGTCGGTGACGCGGAACTGGATGAAGGTGCCGTGTGGGAGGCGATCGCCGAACCGGCGTTGATGGACCTGAAGAACGTGCTGTGGGTGGTGGATATCAACCGACAGAGCCTAGACCGCGTGATCCCCGGCATCCGCGTGCGCTGCTGGCAGGAGATGTTCAAGGCGAACGACTGGAACGTCATCGAGGCGAAATACGGCAAGCAATTGCAGGCGGCGTTTCAACTGCCGAAGGGCGAACTGTTGCACGAGTGCATCAATGACCTGACCAACGAGGCATATCAACGATTGTTGCGGCTCCCCCCGGAACGTTTGCGCGAATGGCTGCCGCGCATGAGCCGTTACCCGAAGGACATGGCGACGTTGCTCGGCCAGTGGGGCGATCTGGAATTGCAGGAGATGTTCCGCAATTTGGGGGGACATGATTTTGCCGAACTGCGCGATGCGTTCACCAAGGCGGACAGCCGATCCGGTCCGACGGTAATTCTGGCGTACACGCAGAAAGGCTGGATGTTGCCGTCCGTCGGACATCCGCAAAACCATTCGCTGTTGCTCACGCCGGAGCAGATGGAAGAACTGCGCGCCCGCTTGGACATCACCGAAGATGATATTTGGGAAGGGTTTCCAGCGGGGAGCGAGACCGGTGATTTTTGCGAACGCGCGCGCCGTCGGATCAAGCCGACGGTGGCAATCACGAATGCCGCGGCGGAGCTGGTCATTCCGCCGGGGCTCAACGGAAATTATTCCGGCATCCTTTCGACGCAACAGATTTTTGGTCGCATTCTGACCTCCATGGCGCGCGAGTTGCCGGAACTTTGTGAACGGGTGGTGACGGTGAGCCCGGACGTGGCAAGTTCGACCAACCTCGGCGGGTGGATCAACAAGATGGGCGTCTGGAGCCGCACGGAAAAAGAATTTTTGCCGGAGGAATCCGAGCAGGGCGTGATGGCGTGGAAGGAAAGCACCACGGGCCAGCACGTCGAACTGGGCATCTCGGAGATCAACCTGTTCATGGCGCTGGGACAGCTCGGGCTCTCGCAGGAAGTGAACGGCAACATCCTGTTTCCGATCGGCACGCTGTACGACTGTTTTGTGCCGCGCGGGTTGGATGCGTTTTATTACGGCGTTTATTCCGGATCAAAGTTCATCGTGGTCGGCACACCCTCGGGCATCACGCTCGCCCCGGAAGGCGGCGCACATCAATCAACCATCACGGGATCCATCGGCATCGAACTGCCGGGAATCTCGACGTATGAACCGTGCTTCGGGCAGGAGCTTGAATGGATATTGCTCGCCGGCATGGAAAGTATCCGGACGCGGACAGGTTCAACTTACTTGCGCCTGACCAGCAAGAGCGTGGATCAGGCGCTGCTGGCGCTGCCGGAGGATGCACAAGAACGCGAAGAACTGCGCCAGCGCGTCATTCGTGGGGCATACCGGCTGATTGATCGCAGCGGCGAAGAAGGATACGACCCCGGGAAGAATGTCCTGCATATCTTTGCGGTCGGCGCGCTGGTGCCGGAAGCGGTGGTGGCGAGCCGCCGGCTTTTGGAGCAGGGCGTGTATGCGAATGTTTTCAACGTGACCGGCGCGGGTCCGTTGTATCGCGAATTTCAAGCGGCCGTCCACGCGACGATGTCCGGCAAAAAAGCGGAAGCCAATCTGCTGGAGGAACTGGTGCCGGCGGCAGAACGCGCGGTACCCGTGGTGACCGTGGTGGACGGGCATCCGCACAGCATGGCGTGGATTGGCGCGGCCCTGAAGACGACGTCGGTACCGCTGGGTGTGGTCGGTTTCGGCCAGTCGGGCACGGTGGCGGACCTTTATGCAGAATATAAAATTGATGCGGCGAATATCCAGGCCGCGTGCCAGCAAGCTTTGAAGAAATAAAATTTAAACCGTTTTTAAAACCAACAAAATACTATGTCCCAAAAATATCGTTTCCAAATTTACAAGGAGCTGCACAAGAACATGCCGGCGATCTACGCCGAGGCGCGGAAGTTCGCCGATGAGATCGGCATCACGCCGGAGTTGAAGGGCAAGCTCGGTCTGACGGGCGCGGTTTCGAGCTGCCATGCGCTGCTCTCGCGCGGCGTGAGCGAGGCGATCGAAGATGCGTCGCGCAAGGTCATCGAAAACAAATTTCTCATCGAAGAGATCCGCGAAGTGGTGAAGGACGTTTACGGCGACGAGTATGACGCCGCGCCGACGAATACCTGCGAAGCCGCATTGTGGGTGAGTTTCGATTCACTGGCGACGCCGCCGATGACGGGTCGCGGTGATAATTACCGCGCGCGCTACATCGCGCCGCTGGAGCGGCACCTGCATCACCACGGCGGCTATGGCCGTCCGTTTCCGCCGTGCTACAAAGACCTGTTCGCGGATCGCGGCGTTACGGCGGGCGAACTGGGTTTCTCCGGCAAACGCCTCGACAACACGGACGCGGTGTTCGTGCCCATGGAAGGTTCGAAGCGTGAAATCCACGGCATCAAGCAGCATCCGGCGCTGTTGCTGGCGAACTATGATGCGAAGAAAACCTTGGCGCGCATCGAGAGCGCGGCGGAACGGCATGGCGCTTATCTGACGGCGTTCTCGTCGCTGGGCTATGACACGACGGGTTACGGCTACGGCACTAAAGATTCCAACGGCACGCCGATTTTGCAGGCCGGCATGGCGAAGCTCGCGAAAGAGTACGGCGTGCCGTATATCGTGGATAATGCGTGGGGCACGCCGTTCATCGGCGCCGATCCGCGCAAGCTCGGTGCGGATGTCATGGCGTACTCGATGGATAAATCGTCCGGCGCGCCGACGGTCGGTTTGATCATCGGCCGCGAAGATGTGCTGGTGCCGATCCGCCGTGCGCTGGGATATCACTCGGACCGTTCGGGCGCGGGTTTCTCCTACGGCAAGGCGGCGTATGTGACGAACGATCCGGGCAAGGAAGCGCTCGTCGGCCTGCTGGCCGCGCTAAAAATTTTGCGCGACAAGCCGGCGGTGATGACGAAACCGATTGATGGCCTGCTGAAGATCGTGAAGGAAGAATTCAAGGCGTTGCCGAAGAAGTTTCACAACGACCTCATCATCACCAAAAGCCTCAATTCGCTCGCGGTGGAGATCAATTACGAGAACACATGGAAAGACGGCCAGGCGGGCATTCCGATCTTCTCGATCGAGGACATGTATGCCGGCACGCACATGTTCCAGGCGGGCATGATGCAGATGGGGATCATCCCGACGATCGCGTATGACGCGAACATCTTCATCTCGCTCGGCCTCGGCACGCTGGATGCGGATGGCAACTTGCTTGAGAAGGAGACCCGGCTTATCGTCAAAGCGATGGTGGGGCTGATGAATATCGCGTGCAAACATGCGGGGGTGGCGTGATTTAATATATGAAACGGTTCTCCAACATGATCAAAGACATTCCCGGCAAGGGAAGCTTCACGATCTGTGGAGGTTCGCCGGATGTCAGTGAACGCCCTTGGCGTTCTGCAAAATGGGGCGCGGTATTAATTTTTTGAGCCCTTTTCCTTTTAAACCGAAATTTATTTATGATGACTGCCCGTGATACGATTGTTGATGCGCTGGATATCGAGAGCTTTGTGCTCTGTGAAAGCGACAAAGAGGCGAAGGATTTGATCGTCAGCCTGATGCAATCGCTCGGGTTGACGCGGTTTGTGATCGTGTCGCTGGATTTCAACGGGCCCGGGGCGCATTTTCGCGTGCGGGCCTATATGAACAAACCGGGGGATACTTATACCTGGCTGCAAAAATGAAAAATCACTTTCATTCTCTTCCTCTTCGTCTTTCTCCTCCTCGCTTTTCAGTGAGGAGGAGCAGGAGGAAGATGCTGAGAAAGATTAACAACGTATGAAAATTCTACTCGCTCCTCTCGACCCGGTTCATGATGCCGGACTGAAACTGATCAAGCGCAAGCTGGAGGCGCTGGGATATCCGTGCGTGTTGCTGCCGCCGGACATCACGGTGGAGGAGATCGGGGAGGCGGCGCTGGCCGAGAAGGTGGACATGATTTTCGTGGGGCGCACGGTGGGGTATGGGGTGGAACAACTGTTCCGCCGCGTGCGGCATGTTCTCACGGCGCAGGGGGTGTTTGACAAGGTGCGCGTGGCGATCGGCGGCATGGCGGTGACGGATGAACTGGCGAAGAGCCTCGGTTTCGAGGCCGGTTACGGGCCGAATACAAAGATCGAGGAGATCCATGCGCTGATCGAACGGAACCCGGATCTGGCGCGGCACATCACGCATCCGGTCAAAACCAAGCCAAAATTTCCGTTTCCGCACGACAACACGGTCAAGAATTCGACGACGAAGAATTTGCTGGATCAGATCGTCGACGGCATCTTGGACTGGACTTCGGACAAGACGTCGCCAGGCGTCGTGCGGGCGCGCATCACGGAATCGCAGTTGCAGGATGTGAAAGGCTCCGTGGAGAGCTACACGGCGCTGCCGTTCACGCGGGATTACCTGGCGCAATGCGACGAGTCGGTGGTGGATTTTTTCCAGCGGAACAGCTATCCGCCGAGCGTGCGGCAGATCACGCAGAAGGAAGTGGAGGCGTACATCAACCGCATCGACATCGCGAAACGGAATTTTCATCCGCGCGTGTTGCAGCATGGCCGGACAAAGCCGCTGGTGTTCATCCAATACGGCACGGGCTGTCCGATGATGGACGGCATGCACATTAAGGTTTCCGAGAGCTGGGGTGCGGACGGCGTCTTGCATTTTGATCCGGCGTGGGGCGCGCGGACGGAAGGATTGATGGACGGCTTTTTGACCAATGCCGAGGACGGCACGCCGGTGACGTATGCGAATCTTTCACTGATCAAGCGGTCGCTGGACGCGGCGACGCTATGGACGGTCCGGGCGCATCGCGGGTTGAACACGCCGGAGATCGCGGTGCTTTCCGGTTTTCTGGGCGCAGATCTGACGAAGATCAACATCGTCTACGGCTCGATCTGCGGCGGGACGGACCCGGCGCGGCTCACGGTGGATGGCGTGGAGGCGATCCGCGTGGCGGCGCGCTATAACATGCCGTTCGATATCCCGACCAACGAGGAACTGGCCGGAGTGCCGCCGCAAAAGGCGTTCGCAGGCATGCTGATCATGGCGCAACTGGGCCGGCGGCTCGGCGCGCAACCGATCTTGAAGCCGTTGCTCTGCCATGGGCCGTACATCATGGTCAACGAATTGATGGAGCAGAATTACGTGGATTACAATTTCGCGAAAATCCGCGCGTTGCAGACACTGGCGGATTTTCCGATCTGGCCGGGCGAGCCGATCGGCTTCATGACGCACACGGATGAGAAGGAGCAATCGGCCACGACGACGGCGTTGCATGCGGCGATGTGTTCGACGCTGGGCGTGGATGCGATTACGACGGCATCCACGGACGAGGCATTTTCGCGCGGGCCGATCACGGCGGAAGGCCGGGTGGGTTCCTTGCGCGCGATCGAGGAGGCGTTCCGTTTCTTCGGCGAGACGGATGTGACGCCGACGGCGAAGGCGGATGTGTGGATGGAAGAAATCATTTCCGGCATCAACGAGACTTTGAAGGCGGTGACCGAGGCGCCGTCCTTCGTCGATGCGCTGTACCAGGGGGTTTTGGGGAACAAAGCGGATGGCGTTTATCCGGGTCGCGCGGGGAAAAATTCCGTGGTGGCCGCGCCGAAGCCGGCGAACCTTGGGCGCTGGGATGTGCCGCCGGTGACGGTAAGGAAGAAAGCGATGCCGGCGGTCAAGCCGGTGGCGGCGCCAGTTTTGGCGGCGAGACGGCGGCGGTAAGGGCAATACATCTTTGTAAGGCTTAGGTGCTTTTGTCGGCTGTTGTGGGGCGGAGACCCTCGTCGGACTGGCCGCGCGGCCGGCCAACCTTGAGCCGGTCCGGGTGTTTTTGGCGGGTATACGCTCTATTTCCGTCGCCTGACGCTGCGCTCGGCGACGGGGACGGCGCAGCGCGCCTTTCCTACCATAAAAATCCCAATCTTGAACTTTGGCGGCGGGTGCGTAAAATACCCTCTTTATGCATCATTTCCATTATTCGGGTAACCAACTGTCTTGCGAGGATGTCAGTCTGCAATCGCTGGTGAAGAAATACGGCACGCCGTTGTATGTCTATTCCCAGAACACGCTGGCGGATCATTTTCAGAAGCTGGACGAGGCGATGCAGCCGGTCGATCACATGATCTGTTTCGCGGTGAAGGCGAATTCCAACCTGGCGGTGCTGCGCACGCTGGCGAACTGCGGCAGCGGTTTTGACATCGTGAGCGTGGGCGAATTGATGCGCGTGATCAAGGCGGGCGGCGACCCGACGAAGTGCGTTTTTGCCGGCGCGGCCAAGACGGAAAAAGAAATCGAATTTGCACTGACGAAGAACGTCTATTGCTTCAATGCCGAGAGCGAACCGGAACTGGTGCGCATCAACAAGGTGGCGGCGCGGTTGAAGAAAATCGCCTCCGTGGCGGTGCGCGTGAACCCCAACGTGGCGGCGAAGACGCACAGCAAGATCACGACGGGCACGTACGAGGACAAATTTGGCATCGCGTTCGAATCGATCGAAGGCGTGTATGCGCGTGCGAGCAAGCTGAAGAACCTGCGGTTGCGCGGCGTGCAGATGCACATCGGTTCGCAGATCACGGAGACGACGCCGTTCGAGAAGGCCGTGGAGAAGATGCTCCCGTTGGTCAAGAAATTGAAAGAGCGCCATGGCTTGGAATTTTTCAGCATCGGTGGCGGTATCGGCATCGTCTACAAAGGGGCGCTGGAGAGCGGTTCGCCTTCGTGGTGGAAGACGACCGCGGGCAAAAAGATTTTGACGCCACAGAAATATGCGGACCGCCTGATGCCGCTCTTGAAGCCGCTGGGCTTGAAGATTCTCATGGAACCGGGCCGCTTCATCTGCGGCAACTCGGGCGTGCTGGTGACGCATGTGGAATATGTGAAGCGCACGGGCCGGAAGAATTTCGTGATCGTCGATGCGGCGATGAACGACTTGATCCGCCCCGCGTTCTACGAGGCGTATCACCAGATCTTGCCGCTGGAAAAGAAGACGCGGCCGACGATGTCATCGGACGTGGTGGGCGGCGTCTGTGAATCGGGCGATTATTTTTGCAAGGACCGGCCGTTGCCGAAGTTTGCTGAGGGCGAACATCTGGCACTGATGAGCGCGGGTGCGTACGGTTTCGTGATGGCTTCGACGTATAACACGCGTCCACTGACGGCGGAAATTCTCGTGAACGGCAAGAAGGTGGCCGTGGTGCGGGAACGGCAGAAAGTGGAGGAGACGTGGGCCGGTGAGACGGTGGCGCCTTGGTTGAAGTGATTTAAAGCAAGAGCCCGAGAAACGCGGAGAACGCAGAGAGGGGGGCGCGGAGATGAATGCATCCTGTACCCCGGTATTTTTCTCTCTGCGTTTCTCCGCGCCCTCTGCGCCTCTGCGTTTATTGGAGATTTAAAAAATTATCCGCTGCTCCACAGATCACTTCTTCGGAGCTTTGGGCCTGGGGATGTTGGCGGTGAAGGTGCCGAGCAGGTAGCTTTTTTCCGCGTCAGGAGTGCAGAGGTAAATTTTCCCCGGGAGCTTGTTGTTGGCAAGGGTGCCGAATTCCAGGCGCATGGCGTAGCCGTTGGTGTAATCGGCGCGGGTGGCCTTGCCATCGGCGTCTTTCCAGCGGAGTTGCACGCGCGCTGCGCGGTCGGTATCCGCGGTGACATTGATGGTCTGGCCGGAAAGGGATTCGGCCTGGGCGCCGGTGAAATAGATGGCGGCCGCGAAATCAGCCGCGCCTTTGGTGCCGTAACGGATGGTGAGCACGCCATTCGTGGAAAAATTGGCGCGCTCGATGATGAAATCCTGGCCGTGAATGCGACCGGCCACGGGTGAACCGGGAATGGTGTTGGTGCCAAGATCAAGCGACCAGTTATTATCGCTGGCTGGCGGGGCGATGGCGGCGGGTTTTTCGGGTTTGGGTGGTGTGGCCGGCGTTGCGGCTGTGCCCGTGGCGGAAACTGGTTGATTGGCGGGGTTGTTGCCGCCGGATTTGAACAATTTGCCGCGGAAGAGAAAAACACCGGCACCGGCAGCCGCAAGCACCAAGACGAGCAGGATGGCGGCTACGGGAAAAGTTTTTTTGGCCACCAGCGCGGGAGCATAGCCGGGAACGGTGGAGGTTTTTTTATCGCTGAGT
>DASZCA010000353.1:0-6334 GCA_035943555.1 Verrucomicrobiia bacterium | reverse complement strand
GTCCTTGGGTGTCATCCTTAAGAACTGGAAAATGATCGCCTTGGGATTATCGGAAACCACCCGAAAGCGGAAATCTCAGGCGGAAAAATATAACGCAATGAGCCTTGCAACAAGTTAGCGCTTATGGGGCGTTGCCCCAGGTATTCGTTCAAAATCATCACAAGGGCTGAAAGCCCGGCCCATCGCCCTTCCGCGAAAAACTATTTCTCCTTCCCCACCAATTTCAATAATCCCGGAAATTGTTTGTTCAATTCCCGCGCCCGCAGCGACGTCATGCACTTCGTCCCCTCCATTTCCGTATGGATGACCCCGGCCGACCGTAATACTTCAAAATGATGCGACTTCGTCGCTTTCGAAATGTCCAACCGGACCTCATTGCACGCCAGCGCCCGCCCCTCCGCCTTTAGCAAATCGCGCACGATGGCGATCCGGCACGGATCGGACAGCGCCTGCATGATCGCAGGCAAGGTCACGTCGCTCATGGCCGGATGGTTGTAATTTTTCACTCGCGCTACTGTCGCACGGATTTGATAGTTCGACAACGGTCGAATTATTTTTTGACGCCTCCGGCTACCGGTGCTAAGTTCGATTGGTATCGAACAACAAAATTAACTGGCCGCAATCTAGAAACTAGCTGACATGCCCACCCTATTTGATCCCGTCCGTATCGGCGCCTGGGACCTGCCTAATCGCTTCGTCCTGGCCCCGCTGACCCGTTCCCGCGCCGGCGTCGAACGCGTTCCAAACGCCCTGATGGCTGAATATTACCGCCAACGCTCCTCCGCCGGGCTCATTCTCTCCGAAGCGACCTCCGTTACTCCGATGGGCGTGGGCTATGCCGAGACGCCGGGAATCTGGTCCAACGAACAAGTCGCCGGCTGGAAGCTGGTCACGGACGCGGTGCACCAAGCGGGCAGCCGCATTCTGCTCCAGCTCTGGCACGTCGGCCGCATGTCCGATCCAATGTTCTTGAACGGCGCGCAACCTGTGGCTCCCAGCCCGATCGCCCCCGCCGGCCATATCAGCCTGGTCCGGCCCTTGAAAAGGTTCGTGACCCCGCGCGCCTTGGAACTCAATGAAATCCCCGGCATCATTGAGGCCTACCGCAGAGGCGCGGAAAACGCGCACCTCGCCGGTTTCGATGGCGTCGAGATCCACGGCGCCAACGGCTATCTCCTCGACCAATTTTTGCAAGATAAGACCAATCACCGCACTGATGGCTACGGCGGCCCGATCGAGAACCGCGCCCGTCTCATGCTTGAAGTCACCGACGCCGTCATCTCTGTCTGGGGCGCCGACCGTGTAGGCATGCACCTCGCACCGCGCGGCGATGCTCATGACATCGGCGATTCCAATCCGCTCGCCACCTTCAGTTACGTCGCCCGCGAACTCGGCAAGCGCAAGCTCGCCTTCCTCTGCGCCCGCGAATCGCTCGGCGAACGCCGCATCGGCCCGCAATTGAAAGCGGCTTTCGGCGGCGCGTACATCGCCAACGAAAAATTCACGCAAGCCACCGCGAATCAGGTATTGGCTGCGGGCGAAGCGGATGCCGTTGCGTTCGGCGTGCCGTTCATCGCCAATCCCGATTTGCCGGAGCGCTTCCGTCAGCACGCCCCGCTCAATGAACCGGTGCCCGCCACGTTCTACGCGCCCGGGCCCAAAGGTTATACCGATTATCCGGCCTTGCCGGCGACCTCCCGATGAAACCCGCCTCCCCCATTCCTTTTTCCGTGCTCGACCTCGCGTCCATCCGCGAAGGCGGCACGATCGGGGAAAGTTTTCGCAATACACTGGCGCTCGCGCAGCACGCGGAAAAATGGGGGTACCGCCGGTTCTGGCTGGCGGAACATCACAACATGACGGGCATCGCCAGCGCGGCGACATCCGTGCTGATCGGCCACGTCGCGGGGGGCACCAAAACCATCCGCGTCGGGTCCGGCGGCATCATGTTGCCCAACCACGCGCCGCTGGTGATCGCCGAACAGTTCGGCACGCTCGAACATCTTTATCCGGGCCGGATTGATCTGGGCCTTGGCCGTGCGGCGGGCAGCGACCAGTTCACCGCGCAGGCCATGGGCCGTCCGCCCGGGGCGGGCGACCGCTTTCCGGAATTGGTGGAACAGTTGCGCTATTTTCTAGGACCGGTCGCGCCGAATCAGCGCATCCAGGCCGTTCCCGGCGGCAATACCAATGTCCCGGTCTGGCTGCTCGGTTCCAGCACCTTTAGTGCGCGTTTGGCCGCCGTGCTCGGTTTGCCCTTCGCCTTCGCCGGCCAGTTTGCCCCGCAGATGATGTCCGACGCCCTCGCCATCTACCGCGAATATTTTAAACGCTCGGAGTCGCTCGAAAAACCCTACGCCATGGTCGGCCTGCCCGTGCTCGCGGCGGAAACGGATGAACAAGCCCAACACCTGGCCACCTCAGGACGACAAAGGATTTTGCGACTGGTACGCGGCCAGCCCATTTTCACCCCGCCACCCGTGGCCAGCATGGCCACGCTGTGGAATCTGGAAGAACAGCGCGCCGTGGAAGCCCATCTCGGCGCGGCCATCGTCGGCGGCCCAGCCACGGTGGAGCGCAAGCTGAAAGAATTCTTGCTGCAAACCAACGCCGACGAATTGATCCTGCACACCGACTGCTACCGAATCGAAGACCGCCTGCGCTCCTACGAAATCGTGTCCGAATTGTTTTTGCGGTAATTGGCAGGAGCCGCGCGTAGCGCGCCATGGTGGAGTTTTTCGCGCTGCGAAAAACCCGCCGCCGAGCGCAGCGTCAGACGGCGGAAACGAACGTTCAACGCGCTCACACCCCGCAGCACTCCGCCCCCGGCTGGAGAACCATATCCACCCCGCGCGCAAAAGCCGTTTCACTCGGCCCCGCCGGCGCGACATATTTCGCACTGCGAACCGCCAGCGGCCAGCCATGCGGCATCGCCACCGAAGTGCCCGCCCACTCAAACATCGGGATATCATTATCTCCATCGCCAAACACCACCGCCTCCGCCGCGTGAATGCCCAAACGGCGGGCCAGCAATTCCAAGGCATTACCCTTGCTCGCCTCCGCCGGCATGAATTCGAGAAAACGCGCCTGCGTACGCACGGCCTGCACCGTGGCCGAGGTCACTTCCGGCAGAACTAAGCCGTCAATGACCGCTGGGTCTCCCATCCAGATCACTTTCAACATATCTCGCGACATCAATTCATCCGCTTTCAAAGTCACGGGACGGTGGCCGGCCAGATCCGTGTAGCGCTTCATCTCAAAATCAGACCGCGCGTTGGTGCTCGCGTTCGTGACCACACCTTCGACCGTGTATGCCGCCACGGTGAAACCGAGTGAATCGGCCAGCGCCAGATTTCGCCGCACCTCCGCCGCCGGCATAAACTTGCGCCCCAGCACAATCGAACGATCCGCGCTGGACACTTCGCCACCCTGGCAGGAGACCACCCACTGCAAGCGGGGCAGCATTTTGACATATTTCTGCATCGAATGGTAATGGCGGCCCGAAGCCAGCACCACCTGCGTACCGGCGGCCTCCAACCGTTCAATGGCTTCAAAGTTTTCCGCGCTGACGTCATGGGCCGGGCCCAGCAATGTTCCATCGAGGTCAATGGCCGCGAGTTTGAACCGCACCTCATTCTGCATCTCAGTTTTCATCTTGTCTTAAGCTAGCGGTTGGCCGCCGATAATTCCAATGGCATTAATTCATCATGGTGATAACTTTTAGATATGAGAATCGAGGAATTGCGCGCGTTCGTCATTCTGGCCGGGCATTTGCATTTTGGTCGTGCGGCGCAAGTTTTACATGTCAGCCAGCCCGCGTTGACCAAGCAGATCCGGCGGCTTGAAGAATCATTGGGCGGACGTCTTTTGGAACGCGGCAAACATGGCACCAAGCTCAGCGCTTTCGGTGCGCGCTTTGTCACACAGGCCAAAGATGTTGTGGAGTCATTCGACCGGCTCGGCGTCGAAGCGCGCAAAGTGGCTGCCGGTCATGCCGGCGAATTGCGGATCGGTTTTGGTTCCTACACCTTGGAACCGGTGCCCCGGCTCGTCGTTAAATTGCGCACCCTCGCGCCGGGCATCGAGGTCTCGCTGCGCGACATGTCCACCTCCGAGCAGATCGCCGCCTTGCAACTGAAACAGCTCGATGTTGGTTTTACCCGCCTTCCCTTGCCTGCTTCCGCACAAGATTTGCAGTCATTGCCGGTTCTCTCCGGCCAGCTCGCCTTGGTCAGCCCTGCGCGCCCTTTCCATGGCGCACGTCTGCGTTTGGAAGATTGCCGCGACAAGCCGTTCGTCATCCTGTCCAAACAACGTTCGCAAGGACTCTACGATAAAATTTTGGCGATCTGCGCCGGGTACGGCTTCCATCCGCGGGTCGTGCAGGAAGTTTCCGAGGTGGCCACCGCCGTGGCCCTGGTACGCTCCGGCATGGGCCTGTGCATCATGCCGCAGTCGCCTTCAGCGCGCCGCTTCCCCGGCGTCACCATGCAACCGTTGCCGGGGAAAGCCGCCGCCTGGTCGGCCGGTGCCGTCTGGCGCCGACGCGACAGCAACCCGGCGTTGCACCGGTTCCTCGAATTGTTGCGAAAGGAACTCAGTTGACCGGCGGCGGTTTCAACCGGTGCAATTCGCTCAACTGCGTCGGCGTGATGAAATTCATCCCCACCTCAAAGGAGGCGTTCATCCACCCAAAACCTTCGGTTGCGATATACTTGAATTTGGTCCCGACATTGCCGTACTCCACAAACACCTCATGCGAACCGGTGACGACATTATATTTTTCCGGCACGGTGCCGTTGTGGTCGTGCGCGTTTTTCACGATGGTATAAAGCCATTTATAGGCGAGCCGCCCCGCATCGGCGTCGAGGCCGTAATTCTTCAAGCCCCGCCAGGCGAGCATCTGGTGTGGCGCCCAGCCGTAGGGAAAATCCCATTGCCGCGCATCATGTCGCCGCGCGGATTCCACCGACTCCCTGGCCGTCGCGGCGAGGCCGGCAGGCTGCTCCAATTTTTCACGCGAGAACGCGTCCATCCGCCGCGCGCACTCCAATTCCTTCGGATCGTTCGGGTCAAAAACTTTCGCCCACAACGGATACAAGCCGGTGGCGCTGATATACGTTGACCGCTGGTGTTTGGCAAAATCGTAATCGAAAAAGAAACCGCGCTGATCATCCCACATCAGGGCCAGCATCGCCTTCTTGCGGTTGGCGGCACGCTGCCGCCAAAACGTCGCATCACCAAAATCTTTGCCGAGGCTCAGCAATTTTCCGCCGAATTCATTCTCCAGCAGTTCGGCGAAATCCGTTTCGTATTTGTAGAGCAGCGAATTCAGATCCACGGAAACAAAATCCGCCGTCCGGTCGTCAAACCGGTGCGTCGTGTCATGGCCGGATTCGCGCTCGGCACGGTCATGCTTGAAGAACGCATCCAACGTCAGGCCGTCCGCTTTCAGGTCTGCATATTTGCCCGCGTACAGGTATTCATTCAAAAAACGGAACGCTGTCAGCGCCACGCCGGGATTTTCCGGCTTCACTTGTTCCAGCCACGGCCGCACCTTTTCATCGTATTGCCCGGGCTCGGTCTCCGGGCAAGGGCCGCTGCCGCTGTCGTAATACCGGCTCAGTTCATGATGGCCGATCTTCACGAGCCGTTCCGGCCCCAGCCAGACATGTTGGTATTCGCTCACGGCCGTTTTCAACGCCGCCGCCAGCCAGTCTTTGTCCACGATCCGGGCGTCATACACCGCCCGGATGATACTCGTCAGCAAGGGTGGTTGCGAGCGCGTCAGATAATATGTCCGGTTCGCATTGGGGATTTTTCCATAATATTGAACTTCGTAGAGAAGATTGTCCGCCATGCCGCGCGCCAAGTCATTGCGATGATCCTGCAACAAACCTTGCACGATGAAATAACTGTCCCAGCAATACAACTCGTTGAAGCGCCCGCCGGGCACGACATACGGCACGCCCCGGATTTTACCTTCCGCGTTGGTCTCCAGCCCGAGTGATAAAAGACCATGCGCCCCGTCCAGATTGCGGATGAACTCGCCGGTGATCTGGTCGGGCGAAGGCAGCAGCACGACTTTCAATTCCGGTGAACGGTTTTTGGCGATGTTCGACGCGCCCACCGATTGAAAATATTTCACCGCCGCCTCATCGGCCGCCGGCACATAGATGTAATCATATTTCCCCGCTGACTTGGAATCGGTGACGATCTGATCCAGGTGGGCGGCGTCGATGCGCCGGGTCAGCGCATCCCAAAAATGGTCTTTGATATACCGGTGCGTGCGATCAACGGGCGATTCATCGAGTTGAAGATTGTCCATGGAAGT
>DASZCA010000352.1:0-1808 GCA_035943555.1 Verrucomicrobiia bacterium | reverse complement strand
CGGGCATTGAAGCGGGCATTTGGATTGAGCAAATGATCACGTCTACCAGTTTGGGCGGCGGGACGGCCGATCCGACCATGCCGATGCGCATGCCGGGCATGCCGGGCACGGAAAATACGCCGGCCCCGCAAGCCGATGCGAGCGGGCAATCCATCACCAATATAATCACGTTGGTATGCCGGGCGGTTGATCTGGCGAAGAACGGAGGCGATGCCTCGGCCAACATTGACATGGCACACGCGGTGGAAACTGAAATCAAAAATTGCCCGATGGTGACGGGCGCGTCCACATCACTGGTGGGCAACATCGTGGTGGATGATTCCAACGGGACGGTCACTTTCACCTTGAACGTCGCACCGACGGCGCCGCCAACTTTTACCCCGGGAAATTCGTCCAACTAATATGGCCTGGATCAAGCGTAATTTGTTTTTTGTGATCGGCGGCGTTGTCGCGCTGGGCCTGCTGGGCGCGGCCGGGTACTATATATATATGGCTTGGGACAAAAATTCCAAGGCCAACGCCAGCCTGGTCGAGGTGGTGGGCAATCTTAAAACGTTGGTGGATCAAAAGCCGTCTCCCGGCAATGAAAAGGTGGATAACATCAAGATCGCCCAGGAGCAGGATAAGGAGATCAAGCAGTGGGTGGCGTCATCCGCGGCTTATTTTGCGGTGATCCCCTCGATTCCGGCCGTAGGGTCGGTCAGCGTGGCCAATTTTTCGGGCGCCTTGCAAAACACGCTCAAGCAACTGCACAGCGAGGCGGATGCCGCCGGGGTCGTCCTGCCGCCGATGTACGATTTTTCCTTTGCCGCGGAAAAGAACAAGCTGGCGTTTGCGCCTGGCGGCCTGGAACCGCTGGCCGCGCAGCTGGGAGAGGTCAAGTCGATCAGCGAGCTTTTGTTTGCCGCGCGTATCAATGCATTGGACGGCATCCAGCGTGTGCGTATGTCGGATGACGACCAGGGGGGCGCGCAGTCGGATTATATTGATGAGCGGCCGATCACCAACGATCTGGCGGTCATAACGCCGTATGTGATAACGTTCCGCTGTTTTACGCCGGAGCTTTCCCGCGTGGTCGGCGGTTTTGCCCAGGCGCCGAATAATTTTATCATCAAGGCCATCAACGTGCAGCCGGCCGGGGCCGGGCCGGCGATGGCGGGGGGACCTGGTTTTACGGGTGAGAACCCGGGCATGGCGCCGATGCAGATGCCGGGCCAGGCGATGCAGCCGCCGCCCGGACAGCCGGCCGCAGGCAAGAACGGATTGCAAACGGTCTTGAAGGAGCAATTGCTCCGGGTCACGGCGGAAATTGAACTGGTGAAATTGCTGCCGAAGAATTGAGATGGACTTTCTAAAAAAACATTACGAGAAGATTGTGCTGGGCCTCGTCCTCGCGGGGCTGATCGGCGCGCTGGTCTTCATGCCGTTTTACATCAGCTCGGACAACGCAGCGATGACGGAACTGACTGACAGCATCATCAAAAAAACGCCGACCGAGCTGACGAACGTGGATCTGACGGCGCCGACGGCCGTGGCGGCGCGCCTGAAGACGCCCTACAATCTTGACCTGGAGACCACGAACCGCGGGTTCAACCCGATGGAATGGCAAAAAAATCCGGACGGAACCATGGTGCCGCTCGCGGGCCATACCGGGCCGCAACTGGTCATCGTGACCAACATCACGCCGTTGTACCTGATCATCACGCTGGACTCGGTGACGACAAATGAGATCGGCACGCGGTACGCGGTCGGCGTGGAAAAACAGGGCGAGAAGTCCATAGCGAAGCGCCACAAGCAGCAGCATTATG
>DASZCA010000351.1:0-18162 GCA_035943555.1 Verrucomicrobiia bacterium | reverse complement strand
CGAGATCAATGCGTACATCCTGAAAAAGGGTGAGACCTCCCCGAACACCAGCGGCCGCCAGGAATTCCTCGAAAACCTCATCAACGAGTTCATCTGAACTGGCGTCAGCCAATCAGATGATGCATGTCATTCCAGAGTGATATGGCGGGCCGGGAGAGGTCGTGTTCGTAGCTCAGGATGCTCACGCTGGCGGTGCCCAGCATGAAGTTTTGTCCGGCGAGCGGCTCCAGTTTCAGCCAGCGCGCGGCAAACATGCGCAGAAAATGGCCGCTGGAAAAAATCAACACGTCGCCGGTAAGTGCGCGTACACGCTCGATGACGAGATCGGCGCGGGCGGCAACTTCAGCGGGCGATTCGCCGCCGGGACACCCATCACGAAACAAAAGCCAGCCAGGCCGCGTGGCGTAGATTTCCGCGCTGCGACGCCCCTCATATTCGCCGTAATTCCATTCGAGGAGATTGCGTTCTGTTTCCGCCACGGCGCCAAAACCGGCAAGTTCGCAGGTCTTTTGGGCGCGTTGCAACGGGCTGCAAAAGACTTTGGCGAATTTTAACCCGGCGAGGCGCTTGCCGAGTTGTTGTGCATTCCGCTGGCCGTTTGCGGTCAGGGGAAGGTCGGTAAGGCCGGTGTGCTGGCCGGAAAGGCTCCAGGCAGTTTCACCATGCCGGGCAAGATAAACAGCGGGAAGCTTTTCGCTCATAGTTCAAATAGTACATTCAGCGGACCGGCTGGAATAGCAGTTCATGGGCGACCGGATAAATGAACACTTCCCATAGTGCATATTCTTTGGCGGAGGGATGAAAGCCATCGCGGGCGATCAGCGACCGGTCATCGTGCATGCCTTGACTCAAAGAAAAAATGTCCACGACTTTCAATTGCCGTTTCTGTGACTCTTCCTGAATAATGCGGTTAAACTCAGCGATACCGTGCGAAATGTCACGGCCACCGCCATACATGGCGCCAGTGGGTGTCACGGAAAAGTCCGGGATGGTGACAACGAGCAAACGGTTCTTATCAGGCAAAACTTTTAGCATTTCATCCAACAGCCGGATGAGGCGCTGGCGAAAAGTTGCGGCATCCACGCCTTGCACCCAATCATTCACACCGATCTGCACGGTGGCGAAATCCGGCTTGGCGGCTTTCCAGACGGGCAATTCAGCATCGATGGCTTGTTGCGTGGTCCAGCCGGTCTTGGCGGGATTAGCCACGAGCGAGACGGCCATTCCATTGGTCGCAAGCTGCCGGGATAAAAGTGCCGGCCATGATTCCATCAGCGAAGCACCCTCTCCGCAGGAATAAGAATCACCGATCACGGCATAACGAATGGCGGCTTTTTGCGGCGCAGAAACGCTGGTCTGAGCGGCAGCGGACAATGCCAGAGCGGCGATCCACCCGGCCAGAATTTTTAGGGAATTACTGATGCATTAAAAATTATCAGTGTTTGCAGGACGGTCAAGCGTTGGAAAGTCCATTTGAGTCTGGGCTTGAGTTGGCTTCCAAACGAAATAGATTGGCCTCGTGTTCACCCGGCCGAGATTTTTTTGCGCAACTTTTGGCATCATTTATTTGATGCTGGTTGCCGGCCTTGCCCAAGCGGCCGAAGTGATGGACGGGGAAAACACGAATCCTCCCGCGGGCCTCTGGCTGAACCGTACCTGGCAAACGGACGAAGGGTTGCCGGATAATAACGTGACGGGCGTGGCACAGGCGGCGGACGGCCATCTGTGGGTTGCCACGTTGGGCGGATTGATGCGGTTCGATGGCGAACGGTTTGATGAGTTTTCCATGATCCACCTCCCGAAGGTGCCCAACCGCGTGGTGTTGACGATGTATCTGGACCGCCGGGCCCAACTTTGGCTGGTCATGGATCGCGGGGTGGTGATCCGTGTGAGTGACAAGGCGGCCCATGTCTTTGATGAGGCGGATGGTTTCGGTTACATCCGTGGCACGGCGATGGCGGAAGACAGCGAGGGCGGCATGTGGTTTGTCAGCGGCAGTGATGTGTGCCGCATCTTGAACGACAAGGTGGAACGTTTCGGTTTGAAAGAGGGGCTGCCCACCGGCGGCCATATCTGCCTGGCTACGGACGGGCAGGGGCAATTATGGTTTGCTTGCGGGGCGCATGTTGGAATCTATCGTGCTGGCCACTGGCAGACTTTGGTGACGGTGGATTCCAGTCCGGTGCATCTGGTTGCCGCGCGTGCAGGCGGCATGTGGATTTGTACCGCCACCCAGGTGATCAAATGCAATGAAGGTGGCGAGTCAGAAAATCTTGGAAAGCTGCCGCCGCATGTATCGGTGCAGGCGATGCTCGAAGATCATGCCGGCGCATTGTGGATCGGTACCGCGGCGGATGGATTATTCCGCTTGAACGGAGATGAGCTGGAACACGTCGCGGTCTCGCAACCGGAGATCACCTCCCTGACGGAAGATCGTGAAGGTAATTTATGGGTGGGAACGGCGGGCGGGGGATTGAACCGGCTGCGGCCGCGGGCGATCGATCTCATTGGCACGAAAGCAGGACTGCCATTTGAATCGGTGCGTTCAGTGTGCGTCGATACGGAAGGCTGGGTGTGGACAGCTTTGCAAAATGGCTCCTTGGCGCGCGGACGCGGCGGCGAATGGCAGGCCATGTCCAGTGCGGACGGCTGGCCGGGCGGCAATGTCAGTTGCGTCACCCCCGGCCGCGACGGCGGAATCTGGATCGGTACGCATGATCGCGGATTGCAACGCTGGCAGGCCGGCAAAGCGCAGGAATGGGGACAGCGCCAAGGTTTGAGCAGTCAAAATGTTCGCTCCTTGTTGCAGGCTTCAAACGGAGACATGTGGATCGCGACCGACACGCCGAGCCGCATGTGGCTGTTCCGGGACGGAAAATTTCAGGAATTATCATTGCCGCCCAAAGTACGCGGGATCCGTACATTGGCCGAGGGAGTGGACGGAACTATCTGGGCGGGCACCTCAGACGGGCAGATACTACACGCCCAAGGACACGCCATGGTCAATGAAGTGAACGCACAGAAAGGGCCGCCCTATTCGATACGGTGCTTGCTGACAACAGCTGACGGAAGTCTTTGGATCGGCTATGCGGGTTGGGGCATTGGCCGTTGGCATGGGGGGAATTATTCACGCGTCGCCTCCACTCAGGGATTATACGATGACTACGTTTCGCAAATGGTTTCGGACGGGCAGGGGGGATTGTGGATGGCCGGCAATCACGGATTATCGCAAGTGCGCCTGAATGAATTGGTGGATGTGTGTGAAGGACACAGCACGCATCTTCGATCAAATGTCTACGGTCGGGGCGAAGGATTGCCAAGCTTGCAACCCGTTTACGAAAACTGCCCCACGGCGTGGCGCGGTAATGACGGGCAGCTTTGGCTGGCGACCCGCCGGGGCGTGCTGATGGTGCAGCCGGACAGAATCCGTGAAAATCCGATTCCGCCAGCGGTGTTCGTGCAGGAAGTAAAGATGGATGACCATCCGGTCGCTTTATACGAAAGCCGGTCCCCGCTACGCACGCCGGAACAATCCACGCTGACGGATCTGCATACGCCGGGCGAGCTGTTGCAATTGCCTCCGCGTCATACCAAGGTCGAATTTGAGTTCACGGCCCTGAGCTTTAACTCGCCGGAAAATGTCCAGTTTCGTTACCGTCTGAAAGGATTCGATACCGAATGGATCGAGGCGGGAACGCAACGTAGCGCCAAGTATCCACGCTTGCCCGCCGGGTCTTACGAATTTGAAGTGACCGCCTGTAACGAAGCGGGAGTATGGAATGAAACCGGGTTCCATCTGCCCATCGTGGTCCGGCCATTCTTCTGGCAAAGCTGGTGGTTCCGCACGCTGTTGGTAGTGGCTTTCACCGCCGCAATCATTGCCATGGTGCGTTACGTTTCCTTCCGGCGGTTACGCCAACGGATGCAGCACTTGGAACAGCAAGCGGTGTTGGACAAGGAGCGCGCGCGCATCGCCAAGGATTTGCACGATGATCTGGGCGCGAGCATGACGCGGATGACGCTGGTTCTGGAACTCGCATTGCAGCAGCGTCGCGAGCCGGAAGCCGTGATCGGCACGGTGCAGGACGGGTTGGTGGCGGCACGGGAAGCGATCAAGTCTTTGGATGCGGCCGTGTGGGCTGTCAATCCGGCGAACAACACGCTGCCGGAACTGGTGGCTTACATCGGCCAGTTTGGCATGGAGTTTTTACAGCAGGCAAACATCCGTTGCCTGCTTGATTTGCCGGATCATCCGCCGGAACGTTCCGTGTCGGCGGAACTGCGGCACAACCTGTTTTTGATCGTCAAAGAAGCGCTCAACAATGTGGTGCGTCACGCGCACGCCAGCGAAGTGCGCCTGCAAATTTTAATCACCCCGGCCGCTCTTGATTTGTTGATTGCGGATAATGGTCGTGGTATTGAACGCAAGCCCGACGACGCTTTGGCGGACGGTTTGCGCAACATGCGCCAACGGGCTGAAGAACTGGGCGCACAATTTCAAATTGATAGCGCCCCCGGTGCCGGCACAAAAATTTCAGTCCATTATCCGTGGCCGTCGGTTGATTAATTTAAATGTCCATCGCTGTTTCCATCGTTGAAGATGACCGCAAGACGCGCGAGGGTCTGGTGGCAATATTACGTCATGCATCCGGCGTGCGCCTGCTGGGCGCGCATCCGTCCGGGGAGGCCGCGCTGGTGAATGTCCCCGTCGAAAAACCGGAAGTGGTGTTGATGGACATCAATCTGCCGGGCATGAGCGGGATTGATTGCATTCCAAAATTAAAGGCGCAGATGCCAGGGTTGCGGGTGTTGATGCTCACCACTTACGAAGACAGCCATTTGATTTTCAATTCCCTTCGCGCCGGGGCCAGCGGTTACATTCTCAAAAATAAATCGTCCGCGGAATTGCTGGATGCGATCCAGCAAGTCCATGAAGGCGGCGCGCCGATGTCCATGCGGATCGCGCGAAAAGTGGTCGCTTTTTTCAATGAACTTCCCGGGCCGGCCACGGAATCAGAACGGTTAAGCGAACGCGAAGACCAGGTATTGGCGGCGCTGGCCAAAGGATTGATCTACAAGGAAATTGCCACGCAACTTAAGATCAGCGAAAACACGGTGCGCACCTATGTGAAGCGCATCTACGAAAAATTGCATGTGAATTCCCGTACGGAGGCCGTCGCCAAATTTCGTGTCAATTTGCCCGCCAGAGATTGATCCGCAGTTGAAATTTTTCCTGCTTCGTCCGTATCCGTCCGTTTACAGGGTGTCACATGAAACGAGGACATGCGCCGCCCATAATTCCTGATAGGTTATCTCGCAATGACACCCTTTGTTCCGGCCTTGACGGCTGCTTGCAATTTTAACCGGTGCAAAACGTCTCAAAAAACCCCGCCCCGTTCCATTTAGACCCAGCTAGCAAACCTATCCAACCTATGACAAAGCCCCAGCCCTTGTTGAAACTGTTGTTGCCGGTGATTGCGGTCGCGGTCATTTCGTCAGCCATGCCGGCTGGTGCACAATCCATCTGGAGCGCCACGCCCGGCGTGAGCGCCAATACGAACTGGAACACGGCGGGCAACTGGTTGCCCAGCGGCATCCCCGCGGCGACGACCAACGTCCTGTTCAACGACGGGGGTGGCAATACAGTTCCTGGTACCATCGATAACGTCGTCAACGTCAACACAATGATCCAGCAGCTTGTTTACCGGGAAACGAATGCATTTCATAATACGCTGATCGCGCCGGGCGTGACGCTGACCATTTCCAATAGCGTGGCCATCACCAATCTGATGGCGGGCACGGAAAATTCCGCCAGCACGCCCTCGACTTTGATGGTGACCAACACCATTTCAGGTGCGGGCGGCACGCTGGCCATTACCAGCAGCAACGCGGGTTCCATGATTGTGGTTCGTGAAATAAGCACCACGTCCGGCAGCCATCTTTCCGTGTTGGACATGTCCGGCCTGGATACTTTCAATGCCAGCGTCGGCAACGTCTGGGTCGGCGTTTATCCGGGCACCGCTACCACCGCCCGGCCGCAGGGAGTGCTTTATCTCGCCAAAACAAATGTGCTTTCACTCCAGACAGTGGGCACGAAGCTGGCTCCCGCCCTTGACGTGGGTGACACCGGCAGCAGCCCTGACTCTGGCAACGTTTTGGTCTTGGGCGTCAACAACAACATCGCCGCAGATACCATTGAAGTCGGCAGCCAACGCTCCGGCGGCAGCCTGAAATTTAACCCGGCATTCACCAATATCACGACACCGTCCTTGCTGCTGCGCGGACATTCCGGCACCCGCGTTACCTCGTTTAACATTGGTGATCAATCTTCATCCACCGCAAGCATCGGTTCGGTGTCCACCGGCAACGTGGATTTAAGCGGCGGCACGATCGATGCCATGGTGGGCGCGATGACGCTGGCGTGGGGGCAGCCCGTAAGCGGCACTTTGGCGGGAACGGCCACGGCGACATTAACCATGACGGCCGGGACACTGAACGTGAACACCATGGATATCGCCATCCAGACAAATGCTGCCGTCACGGGGGCCGCAAGCACGGGCACGGTAAATGTCAACGGCGGTACGCTGGTGGTAAATTCATCCCTGCGGCTGGGCTATTACAGCGGTGGGGGCGCGGCTTCCAAAGGCACGCTGAACATCACCAACGGCACGGTGCTGGCCACCAACATCGTGGCCGGCGGCGGCACCAGCGGCATCAACATGAGCGGTGGCTTGCTCGTGGTCACCAATACAATGGGCACGGTGGCCGCGCCCTTGTCGGCTGTAAGCATCAATAACGGCGCCACATTGCAATTTACCCCCGCCAGTGGCGTGACTCCCGCCCAAGTGGTTACCCTATCCGCAGACAATTCCGGCATCATCAACGTCGGCTCGCTGCCGGTCATCGCCGCCTACCCGTCCCAGTTTCCTCTCATTACTTATCAAGGTGGCAGCGGTAACGCGCTTATTTTTACTCTGGGCACCTTGCCGGGAACTTTCAAAGGCTATGTTTCCAATGACAACACCAGCACGATTTATGTGGTGATCACAAACGGTCCGAGCCTGGCCAGCGTCGTGTGGGGCGGCGGAGTCAATAACCTCTGGGATACGAACTCGCTGAACTGGACCAACAACGGTGCCGCCGTGAAATATGCGAATTTGGACGTGGTGACCTTTAATGACTCGGGCAAGACCAACAACATCAACGTGACCGGCACGTTCACCAACGCCGCCTGGTTGCAAAATAACAGCGCATTGAGTTACACCTTCTCCGGTGTCGGCAGTTTTGGCGGCTCCGGCGGCCTGACCATGAACAGCAATGGCACGGTCACGCTCGCGGAAAGTGGTGGCGATAATTTCAGCGGCGGCATCACGGTCAATGCGGGCACGCTCTTTCTGGACAACGCCAATTGTGCCATCTCCGGCGGCTTGACCATCGCCAGCGCCGCCACGGTGCAGATCGGAAAAAATGATGGCAATGGTGCGTTGCCTGTCGGCGCCTTGGATGACGAGGGCGCGCTGATCTTCAGCCGCAGCAACGCAGTATTTGTGAACACGCTCATACCTGGTGCCGGATCGCTGACACAAAGCGGTAATGGCACGCTTTACTTGAGCGTTTCAAATTCTTACACGGGCAACACGACCGTCACCGGTGGCACGCTGGCATTGACCAATACGGGTTCGATTCTTGCCAGCCCGCAGGTCACTGTAACCGGTGCGAAACTGGATGTTTCCGGCGTTTCCGGAATCGTCGCGCTGGCCACACTTAACCTCAACAACGCCGGGTTGACCATGGCGGTTGGGTATTCGCAGACGAACCTTAACGTGTCCGGCCTGAACATGGGGGGAACCGCTAATACATTAAATATCGCCTCGTTGCCGCCGATCGCCAGCTATCCCATCACGCTTACGGTCATCCAATCAGCCAGCGGCATCAGCGGATTCAACATGGGGGTTGGTACGTTGCCCGCCGGCGTAACCGGCAGCGTTTCCCAAAGCGGAGACGGCACCGCCGTTTTGCTTACGCTTGCTAGCGGTCCCATCGGCGTGCGACCCACCGTTGTCTGGACCGGTGGTGATGCCAGTGTGACCACTAACTGGTCTGACCGGTTAAACTGGCAACAGCCCGGTGCGCCAACAGCCGCGGACAATGTGGTTTTCAATAATACGGCGGCCGCGGGCGGTTCGGATCTTTCATCCGCCGGCGGCGGTCTGGCCGCGCTTGATCCCGGCGCTATCAATAACAATGTCGATTCGAATTTCACCATTGCGTCGCTAACTTACACCAATAACGGCGGCAGTTACCACAATACGGCCATCGCCAATGGCGCGACCTTGACCGTCACGAACTTCTTCACCGTCGGGGCGATGGATTCCGCCTCCACACTTCAGCAAGTGTTTGTGAATGTGGCCGGTGCCGGCGGTGCGACGTTGAATGTCAACAATACCAACTCCAACCTCCAAGTCTGGGAAGGAAATACGGGTGGCGCCGCCAGCTTTGCCCAATTGGATTTGTCCGCGCTGGGTACTTTCACCGCCAATGTCAGCCGGCTGACGGTCGGTGCGTGCGCGATCAACAATGCCGTGAACCGTCCCGGCGGCATCCTCTATCTGGCCAAAACAAATACGATCACGACGACATTTCAAGCGACCAATGTCGAGACGGGTTCGACCACAGGCAATTCCGGACTGGTCCTCGGAGATTGCAACCAGAATCCGGGCCCGACTTCTTTTATTTACCTGGGCCAAGTAAATACGATCTCCGCCGATACAATCGGCATCGCCCGGCAAAAAGCCAATGGCACCGTTCAGTTCAATCCGATTTATGCGAACACCGCCCCGTATCCGTCCGTGATGTTCAAAGGCTTTAGCTCAAGCCTGGTTTCCATCTTGGACGTGGGTGATGGCCTCGGCAACTCCGGCACCACAGCGGGTATTGGCGATCTCAATCTGGCCGGCGGGTTGGTGACAGGCGCCGTGGACACATTGAACGTCGGCCGTGCTTCCAATGCCGGGACTGCGATTAGCACGACGACGGGCAGCTTGGAATTTGACGCCGGAACCATCACGGCCAATACCGTCAATCTCGGCTACCAGTCCGCCACGGGCACGAAAGCCGGGGCCGGAACGATCAGCGTCAATACGAACGCCACCATCGGGGCCGGGGCCAATCTGGTGGTAAATGGCACCATGAGCCTGTCGGTCAACGCCAACAATGCCACGACGGCAGGCACCCTGAACATCAACGGTGGAAGCGTGCAGGCGGCCACCATCGTGGCCGGTACCAATGGCGCGGTCAGCACGATCAACCTGAATGCCGGCACGCTTGGCGTTACCGGCACGGCGGGTTCGACCTTTGCGCCGCTCACCACGCTGAACCTTGCCGACGCAACCACACTGCAACTGGCCGTCAACGGTCCCGCCAATGCCACAAATATCGTAGCCACCAGCGTAAACGTCGGCGGCACTACCATGCTGCAAATCACCGCGCTCGCGGGCGTGGCCACCAACATCGCATACCCGCTCATCAACTACACCGGATCAGATCCCTACACTGGTCTGAGCCTGGCTTCGCTGCCGGCCGGATACGCCGGAACGTTGGTGGATAGCACGGGCAGCAACAATGTCAGTTTGCTCTTAACGGTCGTGCCGCCGCCGCCGACACCGGCGCACTTCACCGGGATTAGTGTGAATGGAACGACCTTGAACATCAGCGCCACCAATGGCGTGCACAACGGGACTTATGTGTTGCTCGGCACGACCAATTTGGTAAAGCCGTTGAGCCAGTGGACCCGTCTCTTGACGAACAGTTTCAATGGCAGCGGCAATCTGAACCTGTCCACGAACATCATCAACCCGGCGGTGCCGCAACAGTTTTATATCATCTCTCAATAATGAATGGGGCGATGAGCCGCCGGAACGCCACGCGCCCGGCGGCTTCATCAAACTAATAGGATGCCTACCAACTAATTTATGCTAAAAACTGGGAAAAAATCGAAGCCGTCGGCGTTCACGCTGATTGAACTGCTTGTTGTGATCGCCATCATCGCCATTCTGGCGGCGATGTTGTTACCGGCCCTTGCCAGCGCCAAGGAACGGGCCAAACGGGCCAGTTGCATGAACAATCTTAAACAGATTGGCGTGGCGCTTCATATTTATGCGGATGATAACATGGATCTTTTGCCGCGTAGCATTCTGGCCGGGGAAAGGCTGGGCAATGACCTTTGGGATTTACCGGTATCCATGGCTGACAGCATGGGGCCGAAAACGGGCACGAACATGATGTACCGGGCGATTTTCTATTGTCCCGGCGGCTACACTTCCGCCCAAAATCTGGATGTTTGGTGGAACTTTCCCAGCGGCGGCAGCACCATCCGGGAATCGTCTTATGCCTGGCTGATCAACCGCGATGGCACGCAAACTTTTGCCAGCACTTTTGCCACCACGATAACCTCGCCGAAGGGCTGGCTCACCAAGGCGACCAAGCCTTTCAGCGCCGCGGATACATTAAGCACCGCCGAGGTGGTGGTGGATACTGTGGTTTCCAAAGGAAGTGGAAACCGCGCAACGGATACTTGGGGCCCGGACAATGTCACTTCTACCAGCGGCATCGTTCCCGGTTATAACAGCAACCACATGGCGGGCAGAGGACAGCAAAGCGGCGGTAACATTTTGTTCATGGACAGCCATGTTGACTGGCGGCGTTTCCGGGAAATGAATGCCTGGGCTGAGTGGACGAGCAAAACATATTGGTACTGGTTTTGATCATGATGCTCTCCCTGAAAAATCAGACCGGTTCTGAGAGTTCTCGTGCAAACAACGGAAAAGGTTTCACGCTCATTGAACTGCTGGTGGTGATCGCGATCATCGCCATTCTGGCGGCGATGCTGTTGCCGGCCTTGGCCAGCGCCAAGGAGCGGGCCAAGCGCATCCAGTGCCTTAATAATTTGAAGCAACTGGGCATCGGCCTGACCATTTATGCCGGCGATAACAGTGACCGGCTTTTTTCGTCACGACCGGCGGGAAACAATTATAATCTTCACACATTAAATCCTGCGGAGATTGCCTCATCAAAAGAAGTTAATCTGGATGCGAGCAGTACCAATGGCACTTCCATCTGGGTGTGTCCGGAAATCAGCACCGCAACAGGTTATCCGCTTGGCGTGCCTTACTTTAATCCCAGCGTAGGCGGGAATCCGACCACCCAATGGCAGGTCGGCTACCAGTATTTGGGCGGCGTGACGGGGTGGGCAAATCTGGCCGGAACATATGCCGCGTCAGCAAGCCCGGTGAAACTGGGTAATGCAAAGCCATCTTGGGCGCTGGCGGCGGAAGATATCCGCTATGATACAACCGCCGGTTTGTGGAACGATGGCACCCCGCCGCACCAGCGGCACGGCACCCGTTTTCCTGATGGCGGCAACACGTTGAACTGCGACGGCTCGGTTTCTTGGATCAAAATTGAACGGATGTATGAGATCACCACTTATAACACCTCCACCCGTCTCTGGTATTTTTATCAGGACGACATTTCGCCGGTTCCGGTGAGCCAGCAAAGCACCTTCGGTTTTAAATGGACGGCCAACCCTTGAGGCGGTTTCAAAAAAGATGCAACTTTTCATCTCTTCAAAATTAATTTCTACGGCGGGTCTGTTGGCACTTGTTCTGGCTGCTGGGTTTCATTTCACCGGCTCCGTGCAAGCCGCCGAAAGCACTGCCGCCTTGCCCAAAGTTTTTTGCGCAGACCCGCAAACCTTGGTCGCCAACAAATCTGCCCTGGCCGCCGGCGATCTGGCATTGCGGCCGGCATTGAACGAACTCCTGGCGGAGGCGGACAAAACGCTGGGGGGAAGGCTGTTTTCCGTGATGGACAAGCCGAAAACACCGCCCAGCGGTGATAAACATGACTATTGGAGCCAGGCTCCCTATTTCTGGCGTGACACCAATTCACCGGGCGAAAAATACGTCAACCGCGACGGCCAGCGAAATCCCGAGGCGGAAACCAATTCCGACGCCGGACATTTTGCCGATGTCTGTTATGACAGCCATACGCTGGCGCTCGCGTATTATTTTTCGGGTGACGAAAAATACGCGGCCAAGGCCGCTGAATCCATCCGCGTCTGGTTTTTAAACCCGGCCACACGCATGAACCCAAACCTGAAATACGGTCAGGGGATTCCGGGCGGCGTTGAAGGCCGGGCGGCAGGGCTCATTAGTGCGCGGGGGTTGTCGTACCTGATGGATGCCATCGGCTTGCTGGCTGGTTCGAAAAACTGGCAGACGAATGACCAGCAACAGATGACCGTGTGGGCCGGTGATTATTTCAAATGGCTGACCACGAGCAAAATTGGCCTGGATGAGGACCACGCGTCCAATAATCACGGGACATACTATGACGTGCAAGCCGTTGCCATCGCGCTGTTTTTGGGCAAGACGGATTTCGCACGGGAAAAACTCCTGGCAGCGCGCAGCAGTCGTATCGCCGGCCAGATCGAGCCCGACGGGAAAATGCCGCGCGAACTCACGCGAACGTTGTCTTTCCATTACACCCTGTTCAATTTGGACGCCGACTTGCAGCTCGCCGCCTTGGGGCGCAACGTCGGTGTGGATCTATGGCACTATCAAACTGCGGATGGCCGGAGCATCTTGAAGGCGGCGGAATTCATGGCGCCGTTCACTGACCCTACCCTCATATGGCCTTATCAACAGATCCAAAAGCCTCACCGGAACGAACTGGGCCAGCTGCTGTTGCGTGTCACCGCAGAATGCCCCGATGATAAAATCCGGGAAGCGCTTAAAATTTTTCGGCCGGAAGATTTTTCCGGTGATACCGAACGGCTTTATTTGAAAATGGCGCAACTGCCATCAACCAGTGGAAAGCTAACTGCGAAAGCCTCAGAAGAACATTTGCCACATCAAGGGGATTGACAGGGTGCAAGCCTTCACGCGTCCTTGAAACGGTTGCCGGCCGGTTCCAGATGGATGATGCCGCGTTGAATGGCCGTGGTGACTGCTTCCGTGCGGTCGGCGGCGCGAAGTTTGCCCAGAATATTTTTCAAGTGGGTTTTTACCGTGTGTTCGGAAATGTTGAGCGCATCCGCGATTTCCTTGTTCGCGAGGCCTTTGGCCAGTTCCTGTAACACTTGAACTTCACGCGAGGTCAGGTTTTCAAAGGTTTTGCGCGAAGCCAGGCGGCTGGCGACTTCTTTTGGGATCCAGCGTTGCCCGGCCACAACCGCACGGAGCGCAGGGATCAATTTTTCCACGGAAGAATTTTTAAACACATAGCCCTGGGCACCGGCTTGCAAGGCTTTATGAATGTCTTCATCACCGTCAAAAGCCGTAAGCATGATGACGCGGGCCGCGGGAAACTGGGCGCGAATATCCATCGCGGTCTGGATGCCGTCTTTGACCGGCATCCGCATATCCAGCAACGCAAGGTCCGGTTGAAAGCGTCGGAAAAGCTCCAAAGCTTGCGCCCCGTCAACGGCGGTGGCGACAACTTCCATGTCCGGTTCCACACCGATCAGCGCGGCCAGCCCGATGCGGACGACATAATGGTCGTCAGCTATCAGGATGCGAATTTTCTCTGGATTCTTCATGGGAATTTTGTGAAATGACAAAATCAGGCGCGATTGTTTCTTGGACCGGCTCCAATACGATCTCAACGCGCACGGTGGTCCCGGCCCCGGGAGCGCTGGTCAGGCTGAATTCGCCGCCGAGCCGTTTGACGCGCTCGGACATGCCCAACAGGCCAAAATGGCCTTCATCCGGACCGACGGCCTCCTGCGGCACAAAACCGCGTCCGTTGTCATGGATATTTAACGCCACCAATCGCGGTCCGAATTCGAGCAGGATGTTCACCGTGGTCGCCTGTGAATGTTTGAGGACATTTACGATGGCCTCGCGCCCGATGCGCAGAAAATTTTCTTCCACGACTTCCGGCAGCGCGCGTATGTCGCCCTTGCTTTCAAGTTTCACGTCGATCTCCGTGCCAGCGGTGAGTTGCCGGGCGGTTTCGAGCAGGGCACTGGCGATGTCGAACTGGTCTTGCACCAGACGGCGCAAATCCCACACCGACTGGCGCACTTCCAACTGGCTGCGCGACATCAGATCGCAGGACAGTTCAAGATGCGCCAGCGCGTCTTGGGGATGCTTTTCATAGAGTTTTCGGGCCGTGTCCAGCTCCATGGCGATGCCGGTGAGCGTTTGCTCGACGGTATCGTGAAGCTCTTGGGCCAAGCGGGTGCGCTCGGCCAGGACGGCCTTGAACTGTAATTCGGATTCCTTGCGCGCGGTGATCTGAAATTTAAGCTGCTCGGTACGTGCCTTGACGCGTTCCTCCAGTTGATCGTTGGCCTGTTGCAGGGCCAGTTGCGCCTTTTCCCGTTCGCGGATAAGAAAATTTAGGACGGAATTTTTGCGCGAAACCATGACTGTCCAGCCGGCAAAAATGATCAGGCCGGAAAAAACGATCGCAAAACCGATAAGTAGTCGTTGCGGCGTCAGCCAACTGGGCTTTTGCAAAACCTCGATGCCATCAGAATTGCCAAGCAGTATCTGGACTGATTTTAATTTTCCTTCGCCGTCAATCTCGGTCAGGCACACGCCGCTGACGCGTAATACGGAGCCGATCTGGATGGCGGCGAGGTCCTGTTGCCCGGAAGCGTAATTGGCCTCGGCGGCGAACGTGAAATTGGAGCCTTGCAAGACCAAGACAGTGGTGGTGTAAGAGAGCGGATGCTTCGAGCCGCTACCCTGACGCACCGTGCGTTCGATCAATTTGCCGGCGAGGGAGATATATTCCGCATGGTGCAGGACCTTTTGCAGTTCATCAATCGTCACCGGTGTGGCCTGAATGGGGGCGGATGGCTTGGGCAATTTCCGAAAGACGGCGTCTTGCAGCACCGGGAGATAATTTTCAAAACTTGGAAAGCCTACGGCCTCGACGAGGTCGCCGGGCTGACAAACGGCCGATTGGCGGCTTTGAATCTGCAATCCGCCGACATCATCCTGCAGGAACAGGCTTTCACCATTTTTTTGCAAAGTCACCACGCCGCGGACGTGGACCCGCTGGCCCAAAGAGTTATCGCGACGATATTGACCGAGGTTGTTGAGCTGGATGATGGGCCTGTCAAACGGGTCGGCGGGTTCGGGTTTTTCAATCACCAAGTCGGAAAGGATGGGGATGTACACCTCCACGATGATCAATTGGCGCAAAGAACGGTTATGGGCTTCCGCCGCCGTACCACGGATCAACACCTGTGACCCGACCAGTTTTTCAAATTGATATCCAAGCGGCACGTCCACATAAGCGCGGAAACGGTAGCCGCCCGCCGCCAGATCAACCGCCATGCGTGAACCATCCACGCGCGCATCGCGCACGATACCCGAGGCTTCAATCCGCTGGCTGTCTTCCGCGCCAGACATCAATTGTTCGACGGAAACTGGTTTGGCAGCAGGCAACGGGGCGGTGCCTTTGATGCGGACTTGTGGCGCGGTGATGGTGGGAGCATAGGCTCCGGCATAGGTGATGCCGGAAATCTCCACCAATTCTCCCGCTTTTAAATGAGTGCCGTTGACATTGTCCACAAACACGCCGCCGGTGGCATCTTGGACGAAGAACCGGCCTTTCAGAGTTGGGTCGGAAGCCGTGACCACGCCGGTGACCAAAACTTTAAGAGATTGGGAAGCTTTTTCCGCAGGCAGGGAAATTACGTCGATCGCGTTCGTCAATAGCGGGGACGTTGTTTGCGCCGGAACGCGCATCGCGTAAAAAAACAGGGGCAAAGCAAGCGCCAGTTGCAGGGTTGGGATGAACCACCTCCAAAAACATCTGGCAGCAATGCCGGTTATCTCGCTTTTTTGGTTGATGCTCAAATTACAGTTTCCGAGCCGGACAATGTCGAGATAATTTTATGCCGCCCCGACCGTTCTGGTTTGTAAGGACGGCTATTCTTTTGAACTTGATGCCTGGCTGGTCTGGACCACGGATGGCGACCCGGACGCGTTCACATAGAATGGAATGTTCACATGAGCAGCATGGCCTTTGCCGTCATAAACGTACGCGAACAAACGATAGGCGCCCGGGTTGGACGGCGCTTTCATGGTGATTTCCCCACCCGTTGCTTCCTCGATCAAATCCGGCAAGCTTTCCGGCTTGGACTCAAAATCACCGCCGGTTTTCAAATCCGTGCTTTCCGCCGCCACTTCCCAGACGAAGGTGAGGGGATTGTTGTTATTGTCAATCGCTTGAACCTTGGCCGCATAACTCTGGCCAGATTTGAGATAAATATTTTGGTAGGCGGTCTGGCCATTCAGCCAGGCGCCCTTAAGTTGCGGGCAACGGACATCCGGCCAGGCACCGGTCCAAAGATATTGCATGACATCTACCGCCGGAGTCTCCTCGCCAGAGTCAAGGAACATGCCATACCAGGTGGGCGTGCGCTCCTGTTTATGGCCCCAGAGAAAGACATAGGAACCGACGCACTGTTTATGATCCGCCCCGATCACCGTCTCGAACCGTTTCTGATAAGCATTGGCCTTGGCGGTGCTGTCATTTTCAATTGGCGCGCCCCACCGGGTTTTTTTGACTTCCCAGTGACCGGTCGCACCCCACTCGCTTACCAAGTAAGCGCCCTGCCAATCCGCCTCGTGCAGATAACGCGGCAGGTTTATGATGTCGGCATACATTTGGAACGAAATCAGATCCAGATCCGGGGCACGACTTTTGACCTGCTGAACCACTTCTTTTTTGAATCCCGCCAACGGCGTGAGGGTGAGATGGTTCGGGTCCAACTGATGAATCATTTTGGAAATGTCATTCACCGCGTCCCACATCTTGGGATTTTTCCCATCCAAGTTGAGTTCATTACCGATCGCCCAGATGATCAAGGCGGGATGATCTTTATATTTCAAGACCTCGTGTTTGACCCGTTCAAATTGGCGAGCCACTGCCGCTTGGTCATTGTAGTCAAACCCCTGACGCTCAAGTCCCAGCCGCAATCCCAGTGTGACATAAAGATGATTTGTGAGGGCGCGATCAAGCAACTGGGGCGTCCGCCCGTCGTCCGTGCCCCAGGTGCGGATAGAATTTCCGCCGCAGGCAGCCAGCTTCTCCTGGTTGCCGGTTTCCAAGCCGGCGCCCTTGATGTAGAACGGATGGTGGTCCACATATAACTGGTAGTCGCCGTTTGTTTGCAGAAGTTGAACTTTAAGCGGGGTGCCAACTTTCAACAGCTCTGCTGCTTGAATTGAAAATGTCGCGCACATTCCCAAGATCCCAACCATCAGAAAAGCGGACCAAACCCGAAATTGTTCTGCCCGCAGGTTCGCAGGCCTAGGCAAAGGCGGTTCGATCGTCTTCATGACTGGATGGGAAATTTTAAGTTTGCGGACATGTTTGGTTTGGATTCATTGCAACTGAATCCGGTAAAATTGTTGCGGGCCGGCGGGCAGATTGGTGAACGGCGGGGTGGCGCCATTCACGTTGCCCCATGGCCCGGAAATATTCGTGGCAGATTGCAGCGTGCCGTACGGCCAGTTTAAAATAAAACTGCCGGATAACATCTGTGCGGAAAAAGATGCAGGCGGATTGACCGTCACGGCCACGGTTCCAGCGGCCGATGTCAGATTGTTGGAGGTTGCCGTCACGCTGTAAGTGCCAGAGGCATTTTGCGTGGCTTTGGTCAAAACAGGGTTTTGGCCGGCCGAGGAGAATCCGTTCGGGCCGGTCCAATTATACGTCGCTCCGGCAACGGTGGAGGCGGTCAGATACAATGTCATCCCGGCATAGAGCGGACTGTTGTAACTCGCCACGGGTGCTGGCGGTGGCGTGGGTAATGTCACTTGGGCTTCGATCGGTGAATTAGCGGTTTCACCAGCTACGATGATGGGGGTTGAACCGGAAACAACGTAGTAGTAGGTCGCCCCATTGATCGCCGTCAAATCTATCCAGTTTGTGCCGGTCACCGATCCGGCCGGAGAAATTAGCACGTAGGGTCCGCCGCTGATGTTTGACCGCTTGATGTTGTAACTGGTGGTTGCCAGCAATGGGTTCCATGCCAAACTCACCTGATTATTGCCAGCGATGGCCGTCAAACCAGACGGCCCGGCGGCGGATTGGCGAATGCTTTCCGCAAAAGTGGCGTCGCTCGGCCCGGTG
>DASZCA010000350.1:0-22518 GCA_035943555.1 Verrucomicrobiia bacterium | reverse complement strand
CAGTTTCGCGGCCACTTTCGGCGACACCCATCATCCTGCCTGCCCCCCGAGAAGAAAACATCCCCGATGATCGCAATACGATCAACCCGGGCGACAATGTACTGCTCATCGTCGAAGACGATCCGCATTATGCACGGGTGCTCGTGGGCCTCGCACGCGACAACGGATTCAAGGCGATCTCCGCCACGCGCGGCCATACGGCGATCGCGCTGGCGCGACAATTTTTGCCGACGGCAATCACCTTGGACATCTTCCTGCCGGACATGCTCGGATGGACGGTGCTGAACAATCTCAAACTCGATCCGGCCACGCGGCATATCCCAGTGCAAATCATCTCCATCGAGGAAGAACGCCAGCACGGGCTTTCCCACGGTGCATTTGCTTACACGATCAAGCCGGCGACGACGGAAGGCTTGGAGCAATGCTTCAACCGCATCAAACAATTCGTCAAACCGAGGATGAAGCGCCTGCTGGTCATCGAAGATAATCTAGTGGAGCGCGAAAGCGTCATGGAACTGCTCAAGCATGATGATATCGAGATCACCACTGTCGGCACCGGGGCGGAGGCCTTTCAAACTTTGCTGGACCGGCCGTTTGACTGTTGCGTGCTGGATCTGCGGCTGCCGGACATGAGCGGCTACACTTTGCTGGAGAAGATGCAGACCGAACCTACGTTACGCGAAGTGCCGGTCGTAGTTTTCACCGGCAAGGAACTGGAAGCCTCGGAAGAAAAACAGTTGCGTTTGCTGGCGAAGAGCATTGTCCTCAAAGATGTGCAGTCGCCGGACCGGCTGTTCGATGAGACCGCACTGTTTTTGCATCGCGTGGTGGCGAATCTGCCCGAGGCGAAGCAGCAGATGCTGGCACGATTGCACAGTTCGAACGAGGCGTTGCGGAAGCGCAAGGCACTGGTGGTGGACGATGATGCGCGCAATATTTTTGCGCTAACGACACTTTTGGAAAACCAGGAGATGGACGTAGTAAGCGCCACGAATGGCCGGCAGGCGATCGAGATCATCAAGAACGACCCCGACCTGGACGTCGTGCTGATGGACATCATGATGCCGGAAATGGACGGCTACGAAACCTTGAAGGAAATCAGGAAGATTCCGGAGTTCCGTTCGCTGCCAATCCTTGCCTTGACGGCCAAGGCGATGAAGGGTGACCGGGAAAAATGCCTCGAGGCCGGGGCGTCCGATTACATCGCCAAACCGGTGAACACCGACCAGTTGATTTCATTGTTACGCGTCTGGCTATACCGCTGAAACATGGAAACCGCTGAAATAAAAAAATATGCCCAAGGAACACCTGTGATTGAAAAACCGGCGGAGGGGCAAACCGTCAACATCCTGCTGGTGGATGACGACGTCCGAAACCTGGATGCGCTGGAAAGCATTTTGCTCTCGCCGGACTTGAGGCTGGTGCGCGCCCAGAATCCCGACGAGGCGTTGCTGGCATTGGTGCATGATGAGTTCGCGTGCATCGTACTCGACATCCAGATGCCGAGCATGACCGGGCTGGAACTGTCGCGGCTCATCAAAACGCGGAAGCGGAGCCAGCATATCCCGATCATCTTTTTGACGGCCTATTTTCTGGATGAAAAAGACATCCTGCAGGGTTATGGCGCGGGCGCGGTGGATTATCTGACCAAGCCGGTGAGCCCGCAGATCCTGAAGTCCAAGGTCGGTGTTTTTGTGGACCTTTTCCGCTCGACCCGAGCGCTGGCCAAGTCGAACAACGCCCTCGAACAAGAAGTCGTTCAACGGAAAAAAGCCGAGGAATCCTTGCGCCAGGCGAACGATGAACTGGAAATGCGCGTGCAGGAACGCACGGTGGACCTGACCCAAAGCGAACAACGTTACCGGCATCTGGTCTACAGCCTGCCCGCCGCGGTCTATACGACGGATGCCGAGGGCCGGGTGACGCTCTACAATGAAACCGCCGCACAACTCTGGCAGCGCAAGCCGGAGATCGGAAAAGATCTCTGGTGCGGTTCTTACAAAATATTCAAACCGGATGGCGCGGATCTGCCCGCAGATCAATGTCCGATGGCGATCACCTTGAAGCAGGGCCGCGCGGTGCGTGGCGAAGAAATCATCATTGAACGCCCGGACGGCTCGCGGCGCAATGTCCTCCCCTACCCCGAGCCATTGTTCGATGCGGCCGGAAAACTCTCCGGGGCCGTCAATATGCTGGTAGACATCACCGAACTGAAGTCGACCGAGCACAAACTGAAGAAGGCGCGGGACGAAGCCGTGGCCGCTTCACGGGCGAAGGACGATTTTCTGGCAACATTGAGCCACGAACTGCGGACGCCGCTAAATCCGGTTCTCTTGATCGCCAGCGATGCGGTGAAAAATTCCGAGCTGCCGCCACGGGTGCGGACAGATTTTGACACCATCCGCAAAAATGTGGAGCTGGAAGCGCGGCTGATCGACGACTTGCTGGATCTGACACGGATCGCCAGCGGAAAAGTCATTTTGAACAAGCGGCTGCTGGATGTGCGGCAGGTTCTGCAGGACGCGATCAAGCATGTGCAGGAAGACATCAATCAAAAGCAAATCGCCTTGGCGATGGATGTGCCGACGGAACAGCCGGCGCTATTCGCGGATCCGGTGCGGCTGCAACAAATCTTCTGGAACCTGCTCAAGAACGCGGTGAAATTCACGCCCAACGGCGGGCGCATCACCGTGGAAAACAACACCCATGGGGACAAGCTGGTCATCAAAGTGACGGACACCGGAATGGGGATGCTGCCGGAAGAGATCGTCCATATTTTCACGGCGTTCTCCCAGGGCAAACATTCCAGCGGCAGCAGCGGACATCATTTTGGCGGATTGGGACTGGGGCTGGCCATTTCACAGAAGCTGGCGGAGTTTCATTCAGGAAAAATCCTGGCCGCCAGCAAAGGCCGTGACCAAGGTTCGACGTTCACCATTGAACTGCCATTGGCGCATACGGCCGGAGAAGGTGAAGAAATTGAAAATCGTCCGGCGGGTTCGTCGTCGAAAGCACAACCCCGAGGGAAGGGCATCCGCATTCTGCTGGTGGAAGACCATGCACCGACACGGACAGCACTGACGCAATTACTGATGCGCCGTTCATACAAAGTCATGACGGCCGGCACGGTGGCCGAGGCAAGGACATTGGCAGCGGCCGAGAGCTTCGATCTGGTCGTGTCCGATATCGGCCTGCCGGACGGCAACGGGTATGATCTCATGATTGAGTTGAGGAAATACGGCAAATTCAGCGGAATCGCGTTAACCGGTTATGGCATGGAACAGGATGTGGAACGGAGCCATGCGGCGGGTTTTGTGGTTCATCTGACCAAACCTGTCTCCATCGAAGCCCTAGAAAACGCCCTTAACATTGTGAACGCTTCGGAAAGTCACGAGTGAAATTCACTCCGCGCTCACTGACAACAAAACGCATGGCGAGAAATTCTCACCATGCATTTCAAGTTTGATCATTCAAACTGTTAAGCCCAAGTGTTACCCCACTTGTATTTAAGAGCGCCCAAGGCAAGGGCGGAGATCCCCATCAATAACATGGTCGTACCACCATCAGGGACGGTGTTACCGAAGGAAATGCTCTCGGTGTAAAAGTACTTACCATTGAGAGTGGCCGACGGATCCTGGATGGTGAAATTGCCGATGAAGGCGGTCGGATCCAAGCCGGAGATTGTGGATACCACCGTGCCAGCCAAAATGACGGAGATACTCTTGTCCGACGTGCTGTATATGTGCGAAGACGCCAGATTGAAAGTGAACCCGTTGACCACCCAGAAATTATTGAGCACGCCACTATTGAAAAACCACGGCGATGCCAACGCCACCGGTGATCCGGTCAGGCCGGTGAACGAACCGCTAGCAAGGCCAGTTGTGTTGTTGGCGCTCCAAGACAAAACTTCGCTGGAAGAGTTAACGGTGGCACCGTCCAACTGGGCGGTACCGCTGAATCCAATGACGCCCGTGATGGGAACCGCATAGAGGTTTGGGGCCGCGGTTGAGAACATCCCGCCCGCGATACATAGAGATAAGAATGCTTTTTTCATAGTTTTTATTATGACCCGTTTTTCGAGCCACCAACTTTCAGCTTAATATGTGCCAGCCCGAATCATTGGTTATTTGAAGAATCACCTGTAAAGTTTGGGCAAAATGCAGGAATACTTGGCGCAACTTGCAGTGTTTCGAAGGCACGGCTTTATTGTAAACATCAGGTTTCATCGGGGCTAAACGGCACGGTTCTGGCTAAAGAAACAGAGCAACATCTAAAAAATATGAAACTTCACTTTGGCAACAAACTCTTGCCGGCATCATTGGCTTTCGCAATCAGCGTGACTTATGGTGATAAAGCCATGGGCCAGAACAGCCAACCAGTTCCCTTGGCGGTTCCACTGACAGCGCAGCAATTTATGTCCGATGCCGCCATGGCGGGCATGGTGGAAATACACGTCAGCCAAACGGCGTTGGAAAAGAGTACTAATGCGGATGTCCGCAGTTTCGCGGACCGCATGGTGAAAGATCATTCCGCGGCAAACCAGAAGTTGCAAAAAATCGCCCAGGAAGACGGGCTGGATTTCCCACCGACCAATACTTTCTCTCCGGGTGATCCGAACTGGAGCAACCCGATGGTCACGAAACCGGAAAGCATCAAGGGCGCGCAATTGCTGATCACGACAAATGCTTCGGAATACGCCGGTTATCGGGCGATCAAGGAACTTGATTCATTGAACGGGGCGGCCTTTGACCAAGCCTATTGGAACAGCATAACCGCGGATCATGCATTGGTGATCAACGAATTTGAACTGGCGGCAAAAAACTTGTCTGACCCGAAACTGAAAAAGTTTGCGCAGAAGATGCTTCCCACCTTGCGAACTCATTCAAAAATAGCGGCGGAACACAAATATGACGCCATCCATGACCCCATGCACACCAACCAACCGGCGGTGACGACGTTCATGACGCCGCCGTGACGGGCGCCAGAACAGGGATATTTTCAAATCGCAATCATAGCAGAAGAGACGGTTGCGAAACGCCAAAATAAGGCTCGTCAAACCCACGAGTATTTAAACAAGCCGGTTAAAGGAAGCTTTTTTGCACCAGTTATTGCTGGTTTATCGAATGCCGAGCCAGACATTTGACAGGTTTGTTATATTGAGAAAATATGAATTCATTTGAACAACCATACGGTCGTTGGTCGCAACCACAGGCACGGCCATCTCAATTTCCGCAAAAACCTTTCATCCAAGAGGATACTTTAAAGGAGGGTGAGTTACAGATTGAGCGCAAGTATTTCCGGGCCGCGCTCAAGGAGAATGCCCGAGGGCGGCTGTTGCGCATCACGGAAGAAATGGGAGTGCGCCGAAACACCATCATCATTCCTGCCACCGGCCTACGTGACTTTTTAAAGGTTTTGGACGAGATGATCTTGGCTGCAGATGCATTGCCCCAAGATAAAAAGCCTTTCGATGAAGCAAGTTAAGGCATGTCACGCCTCAGTAGATGGCGTTGCTTTCCCTGCCTTCGCTTCTTATTTCTTCATCCCTTCGCCGAGGGCGGCTTTATCATGCCCGCTGGAGATGGCCCGGTAGGTAACCGCGATCATCCAATCGGCATAGTTGGGATCCAGCTGCTTCATCGCGCTGACCATTTGCGGACGAAAAGCGGTTTCGATCAATGTTTGGCCCGGCCAGATGCGGAATTGGATGCGCAAATAATTCCAACCGCCCGGGCTGGCAGTCTGAATATTTGAAAGTTCGGGCTCATTCAAGATGATGGCACCAAATTGGGCCCAAACGCCGCAAGCAACCTCGTGGATGAGTTGCGCTGCTTTCGCCTGATCCGCCAGCTTGGAAATCTGCACGTCAGCATAAGCGTAAACCCCGCCGCGTTGAAAACGGGCCACATTGGCAATGTTGCGGTTTGGAATAAAAATCTCCTGGTTGAAGAAATTTATCACCTTGGTGAAGCGCAAACCGATCCGCTCAACCCGCCCGATGACACCGGAAAGATCAACGATGTCCCCGACATCAATGGCATTTGATAAAATCAAAGTTATTCCGGTCACAATATCCTGGACCAACCCTTGCAAGCCAAAGCTCAAGGCCAGGCCGATGACCGCAGCACTAGACAGGTAAGTTTTTAAGAAAGTATCGTTGAAATGAAACACGGCGATCAACACCAGTCCCACCGCCAAAAAATAGATGATAAAAGTGACGGCGCTAACGATCAACTGGGTGACGGTGATGAACTTTGGTTTTTCAGTGACAAACCCAAACCGATTGTGCTTGGCGTTGCTCTTTTTGATCATCCATTCCCCGGTTTTATTGATGATCTGCACTATGAGATGAACGATAAATGCGAGGGCAATAATTATCCCGACATGCAAAATGGCGGGTGAATTATGCCAAAAGTCCCCCGCCGGGGTGTCTTGAAGAATTTTCTCGAAGAAATCGGGATTATTTGTGGTAGTCATTTTCGCAAGAACGCAATTGTGATCAGCAAATTCCATGCTCATGGTGTCATTCTCAGCCGAAGCATGCATGCGACCGGCGGATCCTAAAAGTGGCCGGGTTTAAATCGACATCCACGCCACGTTGGGGCCGGTATCAAAGAGGCTGTTACCCGGCAAAGAATCCCAAATCTTAAACCGTCCGTGCAAATTGCATTATTGCCATTGATTTTCTTGCAGATTGCGGTTTGTGAGTTCTAACGAATTCAACAGAACAGGCCATTCTCAAACTCTTTATTTATAATGGAGCATGGCACTTCTTTAGCTAAACGACTCCTGCAACATGAGCGTTGAAACATCAGATTCGGCAGCTGAGAAAAAGCCAGCGCGAGCAGCATCACAGAAGAATCCGACTTGGTATAAAGGAGGTATCATTTACGAACTCCATGTCCGGGCTTTTATGGACAGTGACGGGGATGGCACCGGCGATTTGCGCGGGCTGACTTCAAAGCTGGATTACCTGCGTGATTTGGGCGTGACCGCGTTGTGGCTCCTGCCGTTTTATCCGTCACCGCTCAAGGATGACGGTTATGACATCGCGGATTATTGCAACATCCACCCGAGCTACGGGACGCTCAACGATTTCAAAATTCTGCTGCGTGAAGCCCATCGCCGGGGATTGCGTATCATCACGGAACTGGTTCTTAACCATACTTCGGACAAGCACGCATGGTTTCAACGCGCCCGCCGAGCCAAAACGGGGAGCAAGTATCGGGATTATTATGTCTGGAACGACTCGATTGATAAATACAAGGGCACGCGCATCATTTTCAAGGATACAGAAATCTCAAACTGGACCTGGGATGCGACGGCGCAGGCGTTTTACTGGCACCGGTTCTTTTCGCATCAGCCAGATTTGAACTTTGATAATCCGGCCGTTCACGAAGAAATGACCCAGATCCTTGATTTCTGGCTCGACCTCGGTGTGGACGGTGTGCGGCTGGACGCCGTGCCGTATCTCTATGAGCGCGAAGGCACGAGTTGCGAGAATCTGCCGGAGACGCATGCCTTTCTGAAGAAGATGCGGAAGCACGTAGACGAAAAATACGGTGACCGCATGCTGCTGGCGGAAGCGAATCAATGGCCAGACGACGCGGTAAAATATTTTGGTGAAGGCAAAGGCGACGAATGCCACATGGCATTTCATTTTCCGCTGATGCCGCGGATGTTCATGGCTTTGCGGATGGAGGACCGTGTGCCCATCGTCGATATTTTGCAACAAACGCCGGCGATCCCCGAAAACGCCCAGTGGGCCCTGTTCCTGCGCAACCATGATGAACTCACGCTTGAAATGGTGACCGATGAAGAGCGTGACTATATGTATCGCATGTATGCCCATGTGCATCAGGCGCGCCTGAACCTTGGCATTCGGCGCCGCCTGGCCCCCTTGGTCGGCAATGATCGGAGGCGGATAGAACTGCTTACCGCCCTGCTTTTTTCGCTGCCCGGCACGCCGGTCATTTATTACGGAGATGAAATCGGCATGGGCGAAAATATTTACCTGGGTGACCGTAACGGTGTCCGCACCCCGATGCAGTGGAGTGCGGATAAAAATGCCGGTTTTTCGCGGGCCAATCCGCAAAGCCTTTTCTTGCCGATCAATCTTGATCCGGAGAATCATTACGAAGCCGTTAATGTCGAGGTGCAGGAACGCAATAATTACTCGTTACTGTGGTGGACGAAACGGCTCATCGCGCTTTATAAACGCCAAAAGGCTTTTGGCGCGGGCAGCATTGAATTTCTCCATCCGGAAAACCGGAAGATCTTCGCGTGCATCCGCCGGTATGAAGACGAAATCATTTTGGTGGTGGCCAACCTGTCACGCTTTGTCCAGCCAGTTGAGCTGGAATTGGCCGCTTTTCAGGCATTGGTGCCGGTCGAGCTGTTTGGGCGGGCTGAATTTCCGGTGATCACCGCCAAACCTTATCCCCTCACCCTTGGACCGCACGCGTTTTATTGGTTTGCCCTGCAAGCCAAACCATCGGCCCAAGTAGAATCTGCAGGCGCGCCGGTGGGCGCCACGGCCCGGCCGTTGTTGAATGTCGAAGAAGATTGGGAAGAAATTTTCTCCGACCAAAATCATCTGCAACTGGAGCGGGCATTGCAAGCCTGGTTGCCCACCCGCCGCTGGTTCGGCGGCAAGGGACGCAAAATCAAGAACGTTAAGGTTCAAGAAATCGTCCGCGTGCCTTTGCCGGCTTCAAAACCGGGAGCCGCCAACATCCTTGGAACGGAAGAAAATTTGACGGCATCGGTCAAAGATGAGGCCGCGACCAAGGCTTTTCTCACATTTCTCCAAGTCGAGTATGTACAAAACGAACCGGAAATTTACGTACTGCCACTGGCATGCGCCATGGGCAAGGCGGCGGATGTCATCTGTCTGGACTGGTCGCCATTGGTAGTCCTGAAAATTAATGTCAACGCTTCTGGCAGCGACGGGGTGATTTATGACGCCATTGCGGATAAAAAGTTTGCCGGTGTTCTGTTGGGGTTGATTGCAAAGCAGCAAAACCTGGAAGGTTTGGCTGGCAAGATTGACGGATGGCACACCTCTGAATTCAAAAAAGATCCTGCCAATACCGTGCTGGAATCGTCGGTCAGCAAGGCGGAACAGATCAATTCCTCGATCATTTTCGGCGAGCAATGGATCTTGAAAATCTTCCGGCGGCTCGACTATGGGGTTAATCCCGATCTGGAAATCGGACGGGTGCTGACCGCGCAAAAATCTTCATTTGTGCCGTCGGTGGCTGGCGCATTGGAATACCGCACCGGCAAGGATGAGCCGGCCACGGTGGCGATGCTGAGTTCGTATGTGCCCAAGGCAAAGAACGCGTGGGATTTCACCCTGGACGCACTAGGCAAATTTTACGAACGCATCCAAACCTTGCCACCAGAAAAGCGGCTGGCGCAGATGCCACTGACTTCCCTGACGAAACTTGCCACGAGCGCTCCTTCCGAGCAGGCGCGTGAAATGATCGATACCTATCTCGAAAGCGCGCGTATTTTGGGCGAGCGCACGGCGGCCATGCATCTGGCGCTGGCAGCGGAAACCGAAAACGCCGCTTTTTCCCCGGAATATTTTACGCCGCACGGCCAGCGGGGACTGTTTCAGTCCTTGCGGAACCTGACACGCCAAAATCTTTTATTGCTGGCGCGCCAAGCAAGCAGCCTGCCTGCGGAACTTTCGACCCAAGTGCAACAAGTGTTGGCGCTGGAGCAGGAGATATTAAAACGGATGCGCGGCATCTACGAACGGCGGCTGGACGCGACAGTCATTCGGATCCATGGCGATTTTCATCTGGGCCAAGTGCTCTACACCGGCAAAGATTTTCTTATCATTGATTTTGAAGGCGAGCCGGCGCTGGCGATCAGCGAACGCCAGTTAAAACGATCGCCTCTGATCGATGTCGCCAGCATGGTCCGTTCATTTCATTACGCAAGCCAGGCGGCGTTGTTGAAATTTTTTGAACGCGGCGAGCCGGCGGAAGGGCAACTGGCATCGCTGTCCAACTGGTCCAAATTTTGGGCGCGCTGGGTCAGCGCCGTTTTTTACAGCTCCTATCTGCAAGCCGCGAAAGGTGCTTCATTTCTGCCATCAAATGAGGCGGACCTGCAGGCCATGATGGAAATTTTCCTGCTGCGCAAAGCGGTGTACGAACTGGGATACGAACTTAACAACCGCCCGGACTGGGTGAAAATACCGCTACAAGGAATCTTGGAGCTGGTGCCGGAAAAGTCAGAAGCCAAAGCTATATGAACAAATTCATCTGCATCCATGGACATTTCTACCAACCGCCCCGTGAAAACCCGTGGCTGGAGGCGGTGGAAATGCAAGATTCGGCCTGGCCGTATCATGATTGGAGCGAACGCATCACCTACGAATGCTATGCGCCAAACGCGCGCGCGCGACTGCTGGATGGCGAAGGCCGCATCCAGCGCATTGTCAGCAACTATTCGCGGATGAGTTTCAATTTTGGGCCGACGGTGCTTTCGTGGATGAAGGAGAAGATGCCGGATATCCACGGTGCCATTGTCGATGCGGACAAGAAAAGCCGCGAACGTTTTTCTGGACATGGTTCGGCGGTAGCGCAGGTGTATAACCACATGATTTTACCGTTGGCAAACGCACGCGACAAGCAGACACAAGTTTCTTGGGGTATCCGAGATTTCGAATCGCGATTTGGCCGCAAGCCCGAGGGCATGTGGCTGGCGGAAACGGCGGCGGACAACGAATCACTGGAGGCACTGGCCGTCCAAGGCATTAAATTCACGATCCTCTCTCCTTTTCAGGCCAGCCGTGTCCGGCCGTTGCAAGACAATGCCGAATGGCAGGATGTGAATGGCGCGCGCGTCGATCCTTCGATGCCGTATCAGGTGAAATTGCCTTCGGGGCGTTCGATTGCCGTCTTTTTTTACGATGCGCCCATCGCCCAAGCCATCGCGTTTGAAAAGCTTTTGAAAAACGGTGAGCATCTGGTCGGCCGCATGACGGGAGCTTTTAGCGAGGGGCGTGATCACGACCAACTGATCAACATCGCCACTGACGGCGAATCTTACGGTCATCATTTTCAATATGGCGACATGGCGCTGGCATTTGCGCTCTCCTCCATCGAGCAAAATCCGGATATCAAACTGACTGTTTACGGCGAATTTTTAGAAACGCACCCGCCGACACATGAGGTGGAGATTCATCAAGGCAGCGCGTGGAGCTGTTCCCACGGCGTCGGCCGTTGGAAAGAGAACTGCGGCTGCAATTCCGGCCGGGCGGGCTGGAACCAGGAATGGCGCGGGCCGTTGCGCAATGCGCTGGACTGGCTGCGCGACCAGCTTGCACCGCTATTTGAGACCGAAGGAAAAAAATTCTTCAAGGATCCTTGGGCGGCGCGTGATGAATATATTGCGGTCATTCTCGACCGTTCACCGGAAAATTTGACCAAATTTTTTGCGCAAAATTCCGGGCGGGAATTGAACGAGCAAGAACAGATCACCGCCCTGCGACTGCTGGAAATGCAGCGGCATGCGATGCTGATGTACACCAGTTGCGGCTGGTTTTTTGACGAGATTTCCGGGCTCGAAACCGTCCAAGTCATCCAATATGCCGCCCGGGCGATCCAACTGGCTTCCGTCTTGTCGAAAAACGATCTTGAGGGCGGCTTTCTAAAGATTCTTGAGCAGGCGAAAAGCAACATCCCTGAAAATGAAAATGGCCGCGTTGTTTATGAAAAATTCGTCAAGCCGGCGCTGATGACGCGGGAAAAGGTTGCGGCCCATTATGCCATCAGTTCACTGTTTGAGGCTTATCCGGACGAGACGCGCATTTATTCTTACCTGGTCAAACAGGAGGATCGCCGGATCTTTACCGCCGGCAACGCCCGGCTTGCGATCGGCAGGGTGAAAGTGACTTTCCGGGTGACGAACGCCTCCGATGTGCTGACGTATGGCGTTCTCTACATGGGCGAACATAACCTCAACTGCGGCGTCCGTTATGCCGGTGACTTGCCGGACTATGAAAAGGCCGCCGAAGAGATGAAAGCCGCCTTCGAACGCGCTGACTTTCCGGAACTGATCCGGGCCATGGACCGGCACTTTGGGCAGACAAACTATTCCCTGAAAAACCTTTTCCGGGATGAACAGTTCAAGGTGCTCAATCAAATCCTCGCGACGACACGGGAGGAAATCCATAACACTTACCGGTTGCTCACCGACCGCCATGCCCAGTTGACACGCTTCTTGAATGACCTGCATATGCCGCCGCTGAATGCGTTGGCGCCCGCGACGGAATTCGTCATCAATGCCGAACTGCGGAAGCAGTTTGATAACGGCCACGTTGATGCCGAACGCGTAAAAAGCCTGCTGGCCGAAGCCAAAACCGCCAAGGCCGTGCTGGAATCCGATGTGCTCGCTTTCGCGATCAAAAAGCATTTTGACCGGCTGAGCGATCAACTGGTCAAATCACCGGAAGATTTGGATGTGCTTCAACGCTTGAACACTTCCGCCGGACTGCTGCCACAACTCCCGTTCTCAATCAATTTATGGAAAATACAAAATACATATGATCAGTTGCAGGCAAAAGTCTTCCCCGAGGTGAAAAATCGTAACGATGATAAGTCCAAGGTTTGGGCAGATAAATTTTTGACCCTTGGCGGACAGCTTGGTTTCCATGTCCAACGCGATTGAGATCATGCATCTTCCCCGCGCCACTTACCGTTTGCAGTTCAACGGACAGTTTCGGCTGTCTGACGCGTTGGTTTTAGTCCCATATTTCCATGCGTTAGGCATCTCGCACTTGTACGCCTCGCCTTTGTTCAAGGCGGCACCCCGCAGTTCACATGGCTATGACGTTGCGGACTATACGGAAATAAACTCTGAAATCGGGACCGAAGATGACTTGGAGAAGCTGGCGGCTGCCCTGCATGAGAAAAAGATGGGGCTCGTCCTCGATATCGTGCCCAATCACATGGGCATCGCGGCGCGGGAAAACCTTTGGTGGTGGGATGTCTTGCTTCATGGAGCAGAGAGCAAATATGCCGATCATTTCGACATCGATTGGAAGTCACCTCATGAACACATCCATGGAAAAGTTCTCATTCCGCTTTTGGGCGGTGAATATGAAACGTTGGTAACTCAAGGGGCCATAAAATTAGTCCACGAAAACGGACAATTTCTCCTCAGCCATTATGAACACCGATTTCCACTGACGCCCAACACGGTGACGGGATTGCCGACGGATGCTGACGGGCTCAAGCGATTCAATTCAGACTTTGCCGCACTGGACCAACTGATACGCAGGCAACATTACTGCCTGGAATTTCATGAACACGGGGATGGCAGACTGAATTACCGGCGATTCTTTGCCGTCAGTTCGCTGGCCGCCGTCCGTGTGGAAGACGAAAAAGTTTTCAAGGCGACGCACGTGCTGGTCCGGCGTTGGGTTGAAAAGGGTTGGATTGACGGTTTGCGCGTTGACCATCCAGACGGATTGCGTGACCCGGCTAAATATCTGCAACGGCTCCGCAAACTGGCGCCGAAAGCGTGGATTGTGGTTGAAAAGATCGTTGAACCGGGGGAAATGCTGCCGGGTTCGTGGCCGGTCCAAGGGACCACCGGCTATGACTGGCTGAACCAGATCAACGGACTTTTCATTGATCCAAACGGCGAAAAGGCATTCACTGATTTTTATAAGGATTTCATCGGCGAATCTACTGATTATGCCGTGATGGTCCGCGAGAAAAAGCGCTCCGCACTGAAAACATTGCTGGCGACAGAGTTGCACCGGCTGACCAACTTGCTGGCCGTCGTTGCCAAGCGGCGCAAAACATTGCAAAAGTTCTCACGCGTGGATTTGCAAGAAGCGCTGGCTGAAATCCTCGTTTGTTTCCCGGTTTATCGCTCTTACATCTCCGAAATCGATAGCAAGAAATCGGCGGCGGACATTGCGATGATCAAAACTGCGGCCCGGCTGGCTTCCAACGGTAAAAAACGCGTTTTGTCAGAAATCATCACCCAGATACAGGCCTTGCTGGTCAAACGACAAAGCGGGAAGGCGGCGCAACATTTCATTGCCCGTTTTCAACAACTCACCGGGCCAGTGATGGCCAAGGGCGTCGAGGATACCGCGTTTTATTGCTTCAACCGGTTCACATCACTTAATGAAGTCGGTGGTGATCCTGAAAAATTTGGCATCAACCCGGATGAGTTCCATGAATTCGCACAGCGGCTATGGAACGACTGGCCCGATTCACAAATAACAACGTCCACGCATGATACCAAGCGCGCCGAGGACGTCCGGGCGCGGCTTAACGTGCTTTCTGAGATGCCGGACATCTGGTCGCAGACCGTGCGGCGCTGGTCGGCCATGAACGCCTGCCACCGGCAGAACGAGTTGCCGGACCGCAAAGCGGAGTATCTTTTCTACCAAACCCTCGCGGGTGCCTGGCCGCTATCGGAAGAGCGCGCGCAATTTTACATGGAAAAGGCGGCGCACGAATCCAAAGAGCATACCACCTGGACGAAACGGAACATCGCTTACGAAAAGGCGCTGAAAACTTTTGTTTCCGAAACGTTGCGCGATCCTGAATTCACGGCAGATGTCGAGCGCTTCACCGGCACGCTGGCAAATGCCGCCGCTGTGAATTCTCTTGCGCAGACGCTGCTCAAGCTGGTTGCGCCCGGCGTGCCAGACATCTATCAGGGCTGCGAACTGTGGGATTTCAGCCTGGTCGATCCGGATAACCGCCGGACGGTTGATTTCGACCTGCGCCGACAGTTGCTGGCCGAAGCCAAAAATCTTTCACCGGAAGAAATCTGGAAGCGCCGGGCGAACGGACTGCCAAAGTTATGGCTCATCCAAAAGGCCTTGCACCTGCGCGAACAGTCACCTGATTTTGCAGGGTTTGATTATCAACCGATTTTTGCGAACGGATCAAAAAGCGGAAATGTCTTTGGATTGATGCGCGGCGAAAAAGTCATCGCCATCGTTCCCCGCTTTTTGATGAAGCTAAACAATGATTGGCAGGATACTAGCATCCAACTGCCAGCAGGAAGCTGGCACAACGAACTGTCCGGAGAAGATTTGAGCGGTGAAATCCGGGCTGAGCATTTGTTCCGAAAATTTCCGGTCGCACTGCTGCTACGAAAGGAGGAAGACTGATGCATACATTTCGCGTTTGGGCGACGGTGCCAAAAAAAGTTGAAGTACAAGTTGCCGGCCAAGCCTTTCCGATGGCCAGTGAGCCTGGCGGATGGTGGAAGGCGGACGTTGCCACCGCAAAGGCTGGCGATGATTACGGATTCATTTTGGATGGCGAAGGGCCATTTCCGGATCCACGATCGCCTTCACAACTGCAGGGAGTCCACAAATTATCACGACTGGTTGACCAAAACCGCTTTGCCTGGGGCCAGAAAAAATTCAGGGCATTGCCGTTGTCCTCGGCGATCATCTACGAACTGCACATCGGCACTTTTACGAAGGCGGGTACTTTTCTTTCCACGATTGAAAAGTTAGACCATCTGCTCGCGCTGGGTGTGACACATGTGGAATTGATGCCGGTGGTGGAATTTTCAGGCGGGCACGGCTGGGGTTATGACGGGGTGGACCTGTTTGCGCCGCATCATGCCTATGGTTCGCCGGATGATTTAAAGGCCTTGGTGAATGCCTGCCACAACAGCGGGATGGCGGTGATTTTGGACGTGGTCTACAACCATCTGGGACCGTCCGGGAATTATCTGGGGAAGTTTGCGCCCTACTTCACCAATAAATTTGCTTCGGCGTGGGGACAGGGAATCAATTTTGACGGACCGGACAGCGAAGAAGTCCGCCGGTTCTTTTGCGACAACGCCCTGATGTGGCTGCGTGACTTTCATTTCGACGGGTTAAGGCTGGATGCAGTCCATGGGATTGTCGATACGTCCGCCGTCCATCTCCTGGAGCAATTGAAGACCGAGGTGGAAGTGCTGGCGGCGCAGGTGGACCGCCCGCTGGTCTTGATTCCCGAGAGCGATCTGAATGACCCGCGGCTGCTCTGGGAACGCGAACGCGGCGGTTTTCAACTGGACGCGCAATGGAGCGATGATTTTCATCACACGTTGCATACGATCCTGACGGGCGAAAACTCCGGTTATTATTCGGACTACGGAAAACTGGAGGATCTGGCCAAAGCGTTGCGAAGGGCGTTCGTCTATGATGGAAATTTTTCAAAACATCGACGCCGGCGGCACGGGCGATCGACCGAAGGCATGAGCGGCCACCAATTTTTAGGATATCTGCAAAATCACGACCAGATCGGCAACCGGGCCAAAGGCGAACGCATCAGCATGCTGGTGGGCCAGGGAAAGCTTAAAATCGGGGCGGCGCTGGTTTTGACATCGCCGTTCGTGCCCATGCTGTTTCAAGGCGAAGAATGGGCCGCCCGCACGCCATTTTATTATTTCACGGATTATCAGGAACCGGAGCTGGCCAAAGCGGTGCGCGAAGGCCGTTGCCGGGAGTTTGCCATGTTCGGCTGGAAGCCGGAGGACACCCCAGACCCGCAAGCGCGCGCAACTTTTGAAGATTCAAAATTGGATTGGGCGGAAATGTCCTTGGCGCCCCAAGCTGAATTGCTCGAATGGCACTGGCGGTTGATCCGTCTCCGGCGGAGCGAACCGATGCTTAACAATGGGTTATTGGACCATATAAACGTGATCGCGGATGAACAGGCGCGATGGCTGGTTTTAGAGCGGGATGATATCAGCGTCGTTTGTAATTTTAGCCCAAAGCTACAGCCAATTCCATTACGAGCAGGCAAACAGCGCACTTTGCTGGCGTCGGAAGTGAAAATAGGGATCGAAGAAGGGGTGGCGCAGATGCCGCCGGAATCCGTTGTCATTTTGAAGTTAAACAAGAGTTGAAGAGAGCAAAGCCGCGAGCTTTGTTGTCAGCTTTGCGTGGCATTGCAAAAAGAGTTCTTATTTTTGCAAAATGCCAGTTTAGATCATCCAATCCGCAGCTGTGCTTCTGTAATCTGTTGCGATTCAACGCGTCCATTTTTAAAATCGGTTGGCATAGATACGGCTTCATATTCACAACCATTTCCCCCGGCTTTTACAATGCCGATATTTTTTATATGAAACCATCAATTAAAAAAGCCTTTGCGTCCGTTGAACCATCCATTCCGCAAGAGGAGAAACGTTCTTTTGCGCAAACGCTTAATTCTCGCGCCACGATGGTTGGGCCGGTGCTGGAAGAGATTTTGGATATCGGCAGAAATCTTTCCGGAATCAATTTTGCCCAGCCACCGAATTATAAACGGGTCTGAAGAAAACCGGACGGGGTCCAGTTCAGACGAGAGTGGCATAAAATTTGCAAGAGTTTCGCCCATGCGAAAACATGCAAAAATTTTATCAGCCGTAACTTCTTTGATAGTAATCGGTTTTTTAAGCACTAGCTGCACATCCAACAAGAATACGGAAACGGCGCGGTCGGCCACAGAACAGTTATTGTTGAGCACAGCGGCGGACCATGCTTTGCGAAGCGCCAATTTGGAACTTTTCGCACATCAAAAAGTTTTTTTGGATACTTCCTATTTTGACAGTTACGACTCCAAATATGTCATTGGCACCATCCGTGATGCGCTGAGCCGGGCGGGCGCCATCCTGGAAGACAATGCGGCGGGCAGCGATATCATTGTCGAAGCGCGCAGCGGTGCATTGGCGATCGATTCTTCCGAAACATTATTTGGGATCCCGACGTTTACCGCCCCCGTTCCGCTGACCGGCACTTTGCAAGTCCCCGAGATTGCTTTCTATAAATCATCGAAGGAGGACTCGATCGCAAAAATTGCTTTGCTGGCATACGCCAAGGGTTCGCGCGAGCATATCTATTCCAGCGGTTCCTTGGACGGGGCCTCACATGACAGGGCGTATCGATGCCTGTTCATAGCCTGGATCCGCACTGATCTTCCGGAAAAAACCAAGGATGCGAAGAAAGCGCAAAAACTTCAGACGTGGTATCCCCAATATGATGAGACCCATCTGCCGGCCATGAACGCACCGGAAACCGCCACGAACTCACCGGCTGCAGTGGGCGGACAATCCACCACCAACACACCAGCAGAGCCATCCACCAATTCTGTCGCCACGCCAAAAACTGTGAATTAGCAGCAGCCGGCGCAGATCAAAGCAAAAAGCCCGCACATCTTGCGAAATGCAAAATCAACCCTGCATCATTTGTGAGATAACAACTTAAGCCGGCTCATTTGTCACTTATTCAGCGAGAAATTCATAAATAAACCGGCAAACGGCACAAACCGTTGAATGGCATGCCGCCAGCTAAAATGCGCTTGTAAAAAAACATCAATGCAACATTCAAAAACAAAAAGAACAAATATGAAAATATCAAACCTTCTTTGTGTGGCGGTATCCCTCGGCGCGGTGCTTGGCGCCTCCCCGACCAAGGCTGATGATGATGCGGCAACTCCGATGTCGAGCAGCACCACGACGACGACCACAACAACAACCACGAGCGACGACACTTTGAAGTATCGGGCACAGGAATTTTCGATCGACGGTTTTGCGAGCGGTTCGCTCGGGCAACAATATATCGATCACATCTCGCACAATACATTAAGGCATCATGGCCGGTTTGGAGCGGGTGTGGGCGTAAATTATTTCTTTCTGCGCTACCTCGGCATCGGCGGCGATATTTATAGCGAAAATACCAGCGGGCCATTCATCGACAGCGCTTCGGGAAACTTGATCGCACGCATACCGATCGGGGACACCGGCCTGGCACCCTATGCTTTTGGCGGTGCAGGACATGAATTTGACCAAGTGCAGCAGACATTCGGACAAGCCGGTGCCGGCTTGGAGTTCCGGTTCACGCATTATGTGGGCATCTTTGCGGATGCCCGCTGGGTTTTTCCTGACAAGACCCGGGATTATGCCGTGGTGCGGGCGGGTGTGCGCGTAAGTTTTTAATTTGGCAGCGGCCACTAGCAAGTGGATGTAATTTGGACTATGGTGGCTCCGGCAGAATTGAAGCCGGAGCCACAAATGCGGATAAACCCGGTGAACGGTGACATTTTAGATAGTAGCGACTTGGCGGCATTGGTTGCCTGACGTATGACACCTTTTCAAAACAAAACCGGAGTGCAGAACCTCGCATACGTCGAACAGCTTTACGCCGATTACCAGCGTGATCCGCAATCAGTACCGCAGGAATGGGGCGCTTATTTCGCCACGTCAAAAAACGGATCCAACGGCGTGGTACAACTGGGGCCGTCTTTCAAAGCACGCACCGCTTTCAATTCCATCATCCCGCCCCAAGCCGATAAAAGCGCCCAGCAACTTGATCCAAGGGCTACCGGCCTAGCTGACCGGGTGAACCAGTTGATTCATAACTACCGTGTCCGCGGTCATATCATTGCCGCAATCAATCCGTTGGGGGAAGTCCGCCAATGCCCGCCGGAATTGGAGCTAAAATTTTATGGTTTTTCAGAGAGTGAATTGGACGCGCCGGTAACGGTGCCGGGACCGCTGGGGGAAACGACATCAACTGTCCGGGATATCCACCAGCGATTGCGGGACATTTACTGCGGTTCCATCGGGGTCCAATACATGCATATCGATGATCTGGCGATGCGACAGTGGTTTCAGCAACGCATAGAAGATCTTCCGGGACGCCGCCAAATCTCACGTGAAGAACAGCTTCGAATCCTCACGCGACTTACGGACGCGGCGGTTTTCGAACAATTTCTGCGCACAAAATTTCCGGGAGCGAAAACATTTTCTTTGGAGGGTTGCGAGACGCTTTTGCCACTGCTTGATCTGGCCATCGAGAAGGCGGGCCAGCAAAGCGTAAAAAATATAATCATCGGCATGGGACATCGCGGACGGCTAAATGTGCTGGCCAACATCGCCGGCAAAGATCCGTGCGAAATTTTCCGCGAATTTGCCGATACCGGGCCGGAACTGAAGCAAGGGCGCGGCGATGTGAAATATCATCTCGGCCACAGCGGCGATTGGACAACGGTTGCCGGCCGAAAAATCCACCTCTCGCTCTGCTTCAACCCGAGCCACTTGGAATTTGTGAACCCGGTCGCACTGGGTCGCGTGCGCGCCCACCAGGATCGGCTGGGTGATAGCGACCGGCGCCAAGTGCTTGGCCTCCTTGTCCATGGTGATGCGGCGTTTGCCGGTGAGGGTGTCGTCCAAGAAACGTTGAATCTGAGCCGGCTTTCGGGCTATGCGGTGGGCGGCGTGCTGCATGTGATCGTCAACAACCAGATCGGATTCACAACGCCGCCGGAAGAAGGGCGTTCCACCATCTACGCGACTGATGTGGCGCGGATGTTGCAAGTGCCGATCTTCCATGTGAACGGTGAAAATCCGGACGCCGTGGCGCAAGTAGTGCAACTGGCGATGGATTTCCGCGCGGAATTTCAGTCGGATGTGTTCATCGACATGCACGGCTACCGGCGTTTCGGACATAATGAGACGGATGAACCGGCCTTTACGCAACCGTTGCTCTACCGAAAGATTGGTGAACGGCCCAATGTCCGTGAGGGATACCTCCAACACCTTCTGGAACTAAAAAATGTCACGCGTGAAGAAGCGGACAGGATTTTAGCCGAATGTCAGGCGAAGCTGGAAAAGCAATTGCAGGCGGCGCGCGGCGGCCAATGTGAAACCAAGCCGGAACAACGCGGGGTATGGCGCGATTATACCGGCGGAGCGGAGCCGGCGGATGAACCTGACACCGGCGTGGCCAGCAACGAACTTTCCGCGTTACTTCATCAACTGACTGAGTTACCGACGGGATTTCAAGCCCACCCGAAACTGGCCCGCCTGCTGGAAGCGCGCCGCGGGATGGCGGATGGCAAACAGCCGCTGGACTGGGCGGCCGCCGAGGCCGTCGCGCTCGCAGCGATGGCGGCGGCGGGAGTGAACATACGCCTGACCGGACAAGATACCGGGCGAGGGACTTTCAGCCAACGCCATGCCGTGCTCTATGACCAACAGACCGGACATCCGTTCGTACCGTTGCAATTCATCGCCTCGGATCAAGCGCCGGTACAAATCCATAACAGCCCGCTCTGTGAGACGGGCGCGCTAGGTTTTGAATACGGTTACAGCCTTGATTCCCCCGGCGGGCTGGTGATCTGGGAGGCGCAATTCGGAGATTTTGTGAATGCGGCGCAGGTCATCATCGACCAGTTCATCACCAGCGCGGAGGACAAATGGAAGCGGCTGTCAGGGCTGGTACTATTGCTGCCACATGGGTTTGAGGGAATGGGGCCGGAGCATTCGAGCGCGCGGCTGGAACGATTTCTTACGCTAGCGGCGAAGGACAACATTCAAATCGTGCAGCCCACAACGCCCGCGCAGTATTTTCACGTGCTGCGGAGGCAATCGATACGCAAATGGCGAAAGCCATTGATCGTCTTCACGCCGAAAAGCCTGTTGCGTCATCCTAAAGCGGTTTCGCCGCTAGAAGACTGCGCGCAGGGGCATTTTCAGCGCGTGCTGCCGGACGAGTTAAAATCGAAGAACATAAAGCGCATTTTGCTCTGCACCGGAAAAGTCTTTTACGACCTGATGGCGCGACGGGAAGAACATAAGCGCAACGATATCGCCATCATCCGGCTGGAACAATTGTATCCCCTGCCCGCCAGTCAACTGGAGGAAGCATTGAAAGCCTATGCTGAAAATACGCCGGCGCTGTGGGTGCAGGAAGAACCGGCGAACATGGGGGCGTGGCGCTATCTGCACGAACGGTTCGGCAAAAAACTTTTCAACCGCTTTCCCCTCGCGCTGATCAGCCGGGTTGAATCGGCGAGCCCGGCGACCGGGTCGGCACATCTGCACAAATTTGAGCAGGAGAATGTGGTGCGACGAGCTTTTGGCGAGGCGGAAACCACCTTGGAGACAGCAAACACACCGGAGAAAGGAAAACTATGAGAGGATTTTTTAATGGATTGGTGCTCGGCGTCATTTTAGGCGCCGTCGGTTATTGGTTTTTGCAAAAGAAAGCCGCAGAACATCCGGAAGCGCAGCAGCGCTATGAGGAATCTGCCGCGCATTTGAAAACGAATGCCGTGGAGGTGGCGCACAATGTGTCTGACGCGTTGAGCGCCAAACTGGACACGCTTGATCTGCGGGCCGATCAAATCAGTGATGAGCTCAAGAAAAAAGGCGAGATTGTCCGTCGCAAAGCCCAGGATCTTGATGACCAGATGGTGAACGCCACCTCGGACGCGCGCGCGGTGACGGAGATCAAAGCCAAATATGTGGCGGATTCGACGCTCTCGGCCTGGGACATATCGGTGAGTTGCGCGCAAGGCCATGTCACGCTTACGGGCATGGTTTCATCGCCGGAGGATATCGGCCGGGCAGTGGCGATCGCGCTGGATGCCGATGGCGTTCGCGACGTCACTTCCACGCTGACGGTTAAACCGAAATCATAATCCCTATGCCAACCGAAATTAAAATCCCTGCGGTCGGCGAATCCATCACCGAGGTTCAGAT
>DASZCA010000349.1:0-16685 GCA_035943555.1 Verrucomicrobiia bacterium | reverse complement strand
GTCCACCTTGTCCCAGGCGGCGAGGGCGGCGGCGGCGTCAGAGGCGGAAAGGGAGTTTTCGGCGATGCGTTTGTTGCAGTCATTTCGCCATTCAAAAACAGAGGCCCAGGCGGCGGAGATGTTCAGGTCATCGGCGAGGGCGGCAGTGAAGTCAGCAACCAGTTTAGCGGCGGCGGATTCCGGTGCGGCTGTTCGCGCCGAATCGGAGTTCGGCGCTCCGATATCACGCAGCTTGCTCACGCATTCATCGATGCTGGCCAGAGCGGTTTTGGCACCCGTGAGACCATCGAGGGTGAAATTGAACGTGGCGCGGTAATGGCCAGAAAGCAGCAGGTAACGTACTTCCCGACCGGTGAAGCCTTTGGCGATGAGATCGCGCAGGGTGAAATAATTGCCGAGCGACTTGCTCATCTTTTTGCCTTCGACGAGCAGGTGCGCGCCATGCAGCCAATGTTTCACAAAGGTTTTGCCGGTGGCGCCTTCGCTTTGGGCGATCTCATCTTCGTGATGCGGAAATTTGAGGTCTTCGCCACCGAGATGGAGGTCGAAGGTTTCGCCGAGGGCTTTGATGCTCATGGCGCTGCACTCGATATGCCAGCCGGGGCGGCCTTCGCCGAACGGGCTCGGCCAGAAAACATCGCCATCGTCCGGCACGCGGGCTTTCCACAGGGCGAAGTCGGCGACGGATTCTTTTTCGTATTCATCCGAGGCGACGCGTTCGCCGGTGCGCATCTCGTCCAGGTTGAGTTTGAGCAACTGGCCGTAGGTGCAGCCGCAGCCGCGATATTTATCGATGGAGAAATAGACGGAACCATCGGCGGCCTTGTAGGCGACGCCGCGGGCGACGAGTTTCTCGATGAGCGCGATGATCTCGGGGATGTGTTCGGTGGCGCGCGGTTTTTGGTGCGGTTCGCGGCAGCCGAGGGCTTTCAGGTCATCGAGAAAGGCGGCTTCAAACTTGCCGGTGAATTCGGGCAGGGTGGTTTTATTCTCACGGACGCGCTTGATGATCTTGTCCTCGACGTCAGTGATGTTCATGACGTGCTTCACCTCATACCCGGAGAATTCGAGGGCGCGGCGGACGAGGTCGGCAAAGACAAACGTGCGCCAGTTGCCAATGTGCGCGAAGTCGTAGACGGTGGGCCCGCAGCAGTACATGCCGACTTTTTTGGAGTGCGGATCAAGCGGGGCAAACTCCTGCACGGAGCGCGTCAGTGTGTTGTACAGTTTCAAGGCCATTTACGAAGGGGCAAATTAAACGGCGGGGGGCGAAAGCAAAAGCAATTTGTGGCGGTGACTTAATTTAAAAAGGGAAACATTCAACATTTAACGCCCAACATTCAACTTCCAAGGCCGTGCATTTTCCCTGCCTTGGAAGTCGGGCGTTAAATGTGCTCTGAAGAAACCTTTTACTCCAAAAAAAACAGGGCCGACACGGATGCCTGAATGCGGATACGGTGGTTGCAGGCCACGCGCTGCGGCTGGTCCCTGTCTCCCAAACATCCGCCTTCGCCAAAGCTACGGCGGGACAGGCAGCCGCCGCCCATTGAAATACCGGGTTTTAGAAAGGTTTCTACAGAGAATGTTGAATGTTTTCTTACCCATCATGGGCCAGCTTGGAAATGGCCTCGCGATCCAGGCGCAGTACGCGGACGGCATCCTGAACTTGCGCGCCGTTACGTTGGTAAAATTCCACGCCTTTGGTATTGGTTGCGGCCGTGACCCATTCGACGCGGCCGTAGCCGCGGTCAGCGGCGATTTTTGCGATGTGGGCGAGCAGGGCTTTGCCGATGCCATGGCCGCGGGCGCTTTCTTCCACGAACAGATCATCCAGCCAAATGCCCGGGCGGCAGAGGTAGGTGGAGAAAGTCCGGAAATAGAGGACAAAGCCGACTGTCTGGCCCGAAATTTCCGCAAACAGAGCGGTGGCCACCGGTTGGGGACCGAAGAGTTCGGCGGCCAGTCGCGCCTCGGTCGCTTCCACCTTGTGCGGAACACCATCGAAAGCCGCTTTCTTGCGGATGAAGCCGAGGATGAGGCGGACGTCGTCGACGGTGGCTTCGCGAATTTTCAGGTTGGGATTGGTCATGGCAACTCAAATGGTTGTGACCGCATGATGGCGGCTTCATGGGTATTGGTGAAGAAACATTTAACATGCTTTGTAGAAACCTTATGGCAGAAGCAGGCTGGTGTGGAAATAATCGGACGTTCTCCCTCACCCTAGCCCTCTCCCGCTGGGAGAGGGAATGCGTATGACCGCCAAAGAAAATTGGGAAACGAAAGGTTTCTACAGAGCGCATTTAACGCCCAACTCCCAAGGTGGTGGAAGTGCATAGCCTTGAGTGTTGAATGTTGGGCGTTAAATGTTGAATGTTTTTTTAAATTAAGGCGCGGCTGATCTTGTGTCCGGCTTGCAAAATGATGCGGCTCGGCTAAAGTCGCGGTGACCCAGAGCCGGCCGTTCGCGGGAATCAGAAGAACGTTTATGGAACTCAAAATCATCTGCCAGTGCGGGCAGAAGTATAAATTTGACGTGGAGCCGGTGGGCGGCCGGATGCCGTTCACGGTGAATTGTCCGGTGTGCAAGGCGGATGGGACGGCGACGGCAAATACGCGGCTGGCGGAACATTTTCGTTTTGTGCCGCCACCACCCAGGCCGAATCCGCCGCCGCAGGTCGCGTCCGGTGCCTCCAATCCGGTGCCTCCGCCATCGGCCCCGCCACCTCCCGCCATCGCGCCAATGGCGGCCGGACTGCGGATCAATCGCACTCATGAGGAGCCCGCGCCCGCGCCGGCAGCGGCGCCAAGATCCGATGTGGATGCGCCGCCAGCCATCGGTGCCAACCGTCCTTTCGCGGTGGCCGAGGCGGCCAAACCGGTAAGAAAAACGAGTTTTGGAATGGGGCTGCTCGGTGGTTTGGTCGGCACGTTGGTGGGGGTGTTGATTTATTTTCTGATCTTCAAATACACCGGCCTCCGCTTCCGGTTGCTGGCGATCGGTGTCGGTGGCTTGGCGGGCTGGTTCGCGGAAATGTTTGGCAAGGGCGAGGGCAGCAAAGAACTGGGCGGCATCACAGCGGTGTTGACGCTGGCGGGAATTGTCGGCGCGCAATATTTCGTGGCGCTGGGTTGGTGGCATGAGGGCCGGGTGGCAGATTTGAAAGCCGCCCAATCGGCCTATGTGGAAAGCGTGGCGGAAGCCAAGATTGCCGTGCGGGCGGTACCGACCGGGTCGGATGCGGAAATTCGGGCTTATCTGATGAAGGATGCGGCGAAAGACGGGGAAAAAACTTCGCCGGGAAACATTTCCGAGGAGGAAGTGAAAATTTTTCGCGAGGCGCAACTGCCGGAATATCAAAGCCTGGCAAGCGGTCAGATCACCAAGGAACAATATGAAGAGAAGTACGGTTTGAAAACATCGGTGACCAAGGACGAAGAGCAGTCGGACGAAAATACTTTCAAGGGAGTTTTTCTATTGCTGTTTTTGAGCAAAAGCAATTTATTTTCATTGGCGGCGGCGGCGGGGCTGGCGTTCAAATTATGCACGAATGCTTGAGGGCAGGGGATCATACATGTTAAATCAACAATCAACCACCCGGCTGTACGCGGGATTTTAAGGAACTATACCTGTATGGAACTCAAAATCGATTGCGATTGCGGCCAAAGATATAAATTCGACGTGGAACCGGTGGGTGGCCGGATGCCGGTCACTGTGAATTGCCCCTCCTGCCAGACAGACGGGACATCGACGGCCAATGCGCGTCTGGCAGAACATTTCCAACTTGCACCGCCGCCCAAGCCGGTTGCTCCCGCGCTTTTTGCACCCATCGGTTCCACCGTTACAACCATGGCGGCAATGCCATCGCCAGCCCCGGTTCCAGTTCCGCCTTCTGCACCACCCCCGCCGCCGCCGACGCCGATGGGGGGCTTGCGGATCAATCATGCCCCACCGCCGCCACCTACGGCCAGCAGTGCTCCGCCGCCCGCGACGATCGCGGCATTGAGGCCGCTTTCGACGGACAAGAAGGCGAAAGTGCAGACGGGCGAATTCAGCATGGTGCGCGGAATCATCGGAGGGGTCATCGGCTCGGTGGTCGGGTGCGGATTGCTATACGCTTTTTGGCTGTGGGCGCATTTTCGTTTCCCGCTATCGAGCATCGCGGTAGGGGCGGCGGCGGGATATGGCGCGCGCTGGCTGGCGCGTGGCACGCATACCACCATGGGAATCATCGTGGCGGCGGTCGCCGGTCTGACGGTAACGGGCACGTTCGTGTTGATGTATGGCGGCTTTGCCATATTTACCATCATCTCCATTGTCATCTGTGTGAGCGTGGCCTACCGCGCCGCTTCGGAATGACTGGCGGGAACCAGTTTATTGCCAGCCGGGGAAGCGGTAGCCGTCATGGATGTAGCTGTAATCAGCACCTGATGACGGGCCGGTGAAGACGCCCGGGTTCACGCCCCGGGCAATGGTCGCGCCGCCGCTAAGGATGCGTCCATCAGCCCAGCGATGATGGTCGGCGTGGCCATCGGCAAAGGCGAAGTTGCTCACGTTGAGGTGAAATTGTGCGGGCGGCTGGAACCAGATGAAAGAGCCCGCGCCGGCGTTCCAACGGACATAGTAGCTGCTGTTGTTGCACCCGCGCCAGTCAGCGGCTTCCGTGAAAACGAAGGTATCGGAGGGCGTGCGGGCATCGGAGTATTTCGTGCAGGTATTGCCACAACCGTAGTACATGGCACCCGCCGCCGAGGTGGGGTCGCCGTTGAAATTTTCCAGGCGGGAATAGCTGTCGTAGGCCCAGCCGTTGCCTAGGGCGTTGTTCGCATAACGCTGGTCGCCGGGGCAATGCATCAGGTCGGTGTTGGGGCCAAAAGGATAGAGCGGGTTGTTGGTGCGAAACTCGTTTTGCACGTATGCGTTCGCCAAGTTCAGGAGGCCGGCGCTATTGATGGCGGTGTTCATGAGACCGGCATTGGCTTCCCCCCAAAAACCGCCACCGCCGAGGAAGGTCGAAATGGAATCGTTGTTATCCCCGGCAAACATGATGGAAGAGAGATCCAGCTGCCGGATGTTGCTCAGGCAGGTGGTGCTGGTAGCGCGGGATTTGGCCCGGGACAGAGCGGGCAACAGCATGGCCGCCAAAATGGCGATGATGGCGATAACCACGAGGAGTTCGATCAAGGTAAAAGCACGGCGCACGGGCAGGCTCCGGCGGCGGCAAGAGATGATCGGTATCATGGTTTGCTGGCTGATATACGCCGGAAGCTAGAACACATGGAGTGACATTTCAACGGGAAATATAAAAAGGCACATTCTTTCACTTTTCTGTTTGCTGAAATTTCCCGCAATCCGCAAATTTATGCCGCCATCGACACATGTTAACGAACCTGCGCATCAAAAACCTCGCCTTGGTGAGCGACCTCCGGCTGGAACTCCAGCCGGGGTGCAATGTCATCACGGGCGAAACGGGCGCGGGCAAATCCATCATCCTGGGCGCGTTGAACTTGGTGCTGGGCGAGCGTGCGGACCGCACGCTGATCCGCAGCGGAGAGGAAAGCTGCTCGGTAGAGGCGGTGTTTGATGTCAAAAAGTTGCATGCACCGCTAAAGAGCTTTCTGGAAGACAACGGCCTGGAGCCATGCGAGGACCATCAACTGGTGCTCAAACGGACTTTCACCGCCACGGGGACAAACCGGCAGTTCATCAACGGTTCGGCCACGACACTGGCGACATTGGGAAGCATAGGCGAATGGCTGGTGGACATGCATGGCCCGCACGATCATCAGTCATTGCTGCACGCAGGCAAGCAACTGGCGATCTTGGATGCGTTTGGTGATCTGGGGAAATCGCGCGAGGAATTTGGCGGACTTATCCGCCGCAAGGCCGGTTTGGATGCGGAAAAATCCAGATTGATCGTGGATGAAAAGACGTACGCGCAACAACTGGACCTGTTGCGTTTCCAAGTGCAGGAGATCGCGACCGCGCGGCTCAAGACGGGCGAGGATGAGGAAGTGGAAGCGGAGTTTCATCGTGCCAGCAATGCGGCAAAATTATTGCAATTGAGCCAGTCGGCGCTGGATACGTTGAGCGAGGGTGAAAATTCGTTGTTCACGCAATCCGGGGCGGTCGGACGTCTGTTGGCGGAATTGCAACGCGTGGACGCGGGCGCGGCAAATTTGGCGGAATTGCACGGGCAGGCGAGCGAGACGTTGCGGGAATTGCAATCGGCCATTTCGCATTACGCGGACAAAGTGGATGTGGACCCGGCGCGGCTGGCGGAACTGGAAGAGCGGTTGAACCTGTTGCGGACGCTGAAGCGCAAGTATGGTGCGACGTTGCCGGAGGTCATGGCGTTCGGCGACGAATCGAAGCAAAAACTGCATGCCTTGGAATCGCGCGATGCGGAACTGGCGCGCATCAATGCGGCGTTGGACAAGCTGGAGGTCGAGATTTTAAACGTGGGCAAGAAACTTTCCGCCGCGCGGAAGAAGGTGATTCCACAACTGGCCAAGGCGGTGAGCAAGCAGTTGGAGGATTTGGGTTTCAAGCAGGGCAAGTTTGACGTGGCGTTGACGGCGGCCGAAGCCGGGCCGACGGGGATGGATGTTATCGAATTTCAATTTGCGCCGAACTTGGGCGAGCCGGCGAAGGCGTTGCGGGCGATCGCATCCTCCGGCGAAATGGCGCGGGTGATGTTGGCGCTGAAAACGGTGCTGGCGGCGGAGGACGAGATTCCGGTGCTGGTCTTCGACGAAGTGGATGCGAACGTGGGCGGCGAGACGGCGAATGCGGTGGGCGAGAAGATGAAACAGATCGCAGCCAAGCGCCAGGTGCTGTGCATCACGCATCTGCCGCAGGTCGCGGCGCCGGCGCACGCGCATTATGTCGTGACCAAGCAGGTGACGGCGGGGCGGACGATCTCGGAGATCCATCTGCTGGACCGCAAGGAACGGGTGACGGAACTGGCGCGGATGCTGGGCGGGCAGAGCGAGGCGGCACGAAAACATGCGGAGGCGATGTTGAAGTAGCGGCGGAGCAGAATTTTGCGGAACTTAACAGTTGGAACGTTTCACACGATTGACACGGATTCTTCACCGGAACGTCGCTGGTTTTAAGCGCATCGTGACTTAAGCTGGTCACATGGGAGATTTGATTCCGAGCAGGGTGAAGATGTATCTGGCGGTGAAGGCGGTTTGTGACGCCAAGCCGGCGGTGTGGCAACGTCTCGATACGTTTGAAGGTGCTTTCACGGATTTTTGCGTGTGCCTCGAAAATATCCGGCGATTACAGCCAGCCTTGGGCGTATTTAACACGGTGGCCAAGGGCATTGCGTTGGAGATGGAAGTAGCGGACCGGATTCTGACGAATGAGATGGATGAACTGATCGAGCATTTCGAGCCGGTGGACGTGAAGTTTGTGGATGATTACACGGCGGCACGGTCAATGGAGATCGAGCAGGAAGTATTTGCGCCGGTGCCGTAAAAAATTTCCACCATTAACGCTGGCGTGAGACAAGCAGGCGCATGAACAATAGGCCGGTCAGGGCGACGCAACTCCAGCCGAACCAGTCGCCGTGGCGGTTGTAGAAGGTGGCGGCCGATTTTTCGGCGGGTTGCAGGAGGGGGACTTCGACGGTGAGATACCCCTGTTTGTATTCATTTTTCGCGGCGTCGCGGAAAATATTTTCTACGCGGCCGTAGCCGTTGATGCTGCAGGTGATGCCGTTGTTGGAGCAGCGGAGCAGGGGCAGGCCGTTCTCGACGCAGCGGAAAACGGAGTTGGCCATGTGCTGCCATTGCTCGGAGCTGTCGCCGAACCAGCCGTCGTTGGTGAGGTTGACGAGAAAATCAAGGTCGTCCTGCGCGGCGTCACGGGTGACGGGGGCGAAGGTGTCTTCGAAACAGATCAGCGCGGCGGTTTTCGCTGAGTGGCGGGCAGGGATGGTGGAACCGATGGTGATGATCTTGTTTGTGGTGTCGGCGTCAGCGCGCGGATGCAGTGGATCCAAGGGGAAGGTCACGGACTTGTCGCCCTCAGTCCAGCCGCCAACAATAGGGGTGAACCATTGCAGGAAGGGGAGCCAGCGCACGAGGGGGACGTATTCGCCGAAGATGACGAGTTTCTGTTTGTGGTAGGTACGGGTGAGTTCGCCTTGCGGGTTCACGAGGAAGGCGGCGTTGAAATAATTGGTGGCGGTTTTGGTGGTGGTCACGTCTTCGCCGTTCAGGATGAGCCAGACGTGATGCTGGCGGGCGAAAGCGCTGATGGCGCGGCAGTTTTCCTCGCTCATCTCGGGCACGGCGGATTCCGGCCAGACGACGAGGTCGGTCTGGTTGGTGATGGCGGTTTCGTTGAGGGCGAGGAATCGCTGGAAGCTTTTGTCGTTTTCTTCCGAGTTCCAGATGACAGTTTGCGGGATGCTGGGTTGGATCAACGTGACGCGCACGGAGTCGGACGTGCTGATGCCGTGGTTCTGGCGGAACAGGCCGGCGGTGAAGCAGGCGATGACCACGACGAGCGGGAGGACGATCTCCGCCTGCCAGCCGTGACGCTTGGCGGGATTTTTTAAAATGATCTGCGCGGCGCAGAACAGGGCGAGGGAAAACCAGACGACGAGAAAAGATATTCCGTAGACGCCGGTGATGGAGGCGAGCTGAATGAGCGGGGTGAGCTGGTATTGCGACACGCCGAGGAAACTCCATGGGAAGCCGCCGAGGAAACGGGCGCGGATCATTTCGAGCGCAACCCAGGCGGCGGCGGCGGTCAGCGACCACGCGACGCGGCCAGACCAGGAAAACGTGATGCGTGATGCGTGATGCGTGATGAGCCAAGTCCAGGTGCCGGTGTAGAGTGCGAGAAAGGCGGCGAGCAATATCCAGCCAAGAATCGGGAAGCCGGTGACGGGGATGTAGAGCAGCCACGAGAGCGAGGCGAGCCAGAAAGCGAAACCGCTGACGTAGCCGACGCGGAAGGCATCCAAACGAGATTTGCCGTTGGCGGCGAACATGAGGATGGCCGGGGCGACCCACGCGAAACCGGCGAAACTTAATTTAGGAAAGGCGCAGGCGAGGAGCAGGCCGGCGACGATGGCGAGGAGGTAACCGCTACGCCAGAAAAGTTCTTTACAAACGCTTCGGGCAACGGCGACGTGGGAAAAGTTTTCGCAGAAGGTGGGGCCGAGCGCGGTGCAATTCGCGGCTTCGCGCAACACGCCGGGGCTGGCGTTGACGACGACGGCCTGGCGGGAGCCGCGCCAGACGGGATAATCGGCGGTGGAATTGCCGGCGTAATCAAAGGCGCGGGCGCCGAATTTGTCGGTGAGGGCCCGGAGTTTGTTTTCGCTGCGGAGATTGATGGTGCCGTTGCTGGCCATGACTTCATCAAAGAGACCGACGTGATCGGCGATGGGCAGCGCCATCTTCAGATCGGAGGCGGTAGCGAGGATGAGTTTGCGGCCGGACAGTTTTTCCTGATGCAACCACGCGAGAAATTTTTCGTTGTAGGGCAGGGTGGCGGGATCGATCTTCACCCGCGGGGCGAGTTTTTGTTTCAGATGCGCGCGACCGCGGGTCCACCAGAACAGGATCTGGAAGATGGCAAAGGGGTTCCGGCGCAGGAGTTGCGCGAGGGATTCCCACATCATGTCCGTGCGGATGAGCGTGCCATCGAGATCGACGGCGAGCGGGACGTTTTGATCGGCAGAAAGTGGCACGGGATCAGGCGGCGAGGGCGCGTTGGATAAGGGCGGTTTCGCGCGGAGGGTAGGCCAGCTTGAGGGCTTCGGCGCGGGCGGCCTCGGTCATCTTTTCCCAGGATTTGCGGAGGGCGTTAATCATCTTTTCATCGTCGCTCTTGGCGGCGAGGGCGGTGAGTTGGAATTCGAGAAAGACAAGGCACAGGGCGTCTTCGAGCACGCGGACTTCGGGATCGACCGGAAAATTCTTTTTGAGGTTCAGATCTTGCACGCGGCGGATGATGGTGTCGTCGTAGCCAACTTCGCGAAGGATGGCGCCGGATTTTTCGGCGTGAAATTTTTTGAGGTCGGCGCGCCATTTGAGGTAGCCGGGGCGGGTCAGGGGATAGCTTTCGCGCGGGCTTTCCCAGCGGCAGATGTGCTGGCAACGGGCGGCGAGGCGGAGGACTTCGGAGGCGTCAGGACTCAGTTTCAACACCCAATTGGTGAGGCGTTGCGCGTAGACCAGTTCGCGCGGCTGACCTTCCTCTGAATTAGGGTCACGAGAATTTTCCGCATCGAAGCGGCGGAGGGCGGCGTTGAATTTTTCGTTCACGCGGAGAGTATGCGGCGGGGCGGGAAGGGGTGGCAAGAAACGGTTTTAGCTGGTTTGGGAACATCGTCTGTCGTGGGTTGAATTCCACCCCTCACCCTAGCCCTCTCCCCTCGGAGGGGCGAGGGGACTCGCGTAAGGTAGTTGTGGGCGTAAAACAAAAAGTGGCTTTGTCAGAACTGGCGATTGAAAGTTAAAACGGAATTAATTCAGTCTGGATTCGAGTGCCGTGGCTGCGGATGAGACCGCTGCGGCTGGTCCCTTCTCCCAAACACAGCCGCCGCCCATTGGCGGTGGGAAGATGGTTAAACTGGTTTCGATGAAGAAGGAACTGGCGACTGGAAAGCCTGCCGGCATGGGTCATTGGCGCATTTTTTCGCGGAATTTTTTGGCGGACATGCCGGTGGCGCGTTTGAAGGCGACGCAGAAGCTGTTGATGCTCTGGTAGCCGCAGTCGAGGGCGATGGTCTCGACTTTTTGGTCAGTCTTGGCGAGGAATTTTTTGGCGCGTTCGATGCGGACACGTTGCAGTTCGTGGCCGGGGGTACGGCCGAGATGTTCGAGGAAGGCCTTGTGCAGGCCGCGGCGCGACATGGCGGAAACAGTGACGAGGTCCTTGATGCAAATGGGTTCGTGACCGTGTTCCCAGATGTGGCGGAGGCTGCGCGCGACGCCCTGATGTTTGATGGTGAGGATGTCGCTGCTTTTGCGGACGACGACGCCGGCGGCGGGTACCCGCACGGGTTCGGCGGGCGGTTTGCCGCCGTTCATCAATTGATCGAGCAATTCGGCACCGCGATAGCCGAGGACTTCCAGGTTGGTATCCACGCTGGAGATCGGCGTGTGCATGGCATCGGGCGCGAGGAGATAGGATTCACTGCCGAGAATGGCGACTTCCTCGGGGATCTTGATGCCGACGCTTTCGCAGGATTCGAGGACGTCGAGGGCCTGCTGGTCGTTGGCGGCGAAGACGGCGAGCGGCTTGGGCGACTGTTTCATCTGGTTGGCCAGCCATTTGCGTTTGCGCTGCCATTCCTGTTTGCCGGTGGCGTAAGCGGCCGATTCGAGCCAGCGGAGCCACGCGCAATTATGACCGGTATCACCGAGCGCCTTGACGAACCCCTGGCCGCGTTCCTCGTAGGACCAGTTGTTGGCGTCGCTATAAAAACAAAAATTGGTAAAGCCGCGCGTGAGAAAATGTTCGGCGGCGATCTTGGCGGCGTGGGCGTGATCTTCGAGGACGCGGGGAAATTTCAGGTGCGGGCGGCGAAAACTGAAATCGACGGTGGGGAGGTTGACGGACTTGACAAAATCGGCGAGGTCATCGCCGGCGCCGAGCCAGGCGAGGATGCCATCGCCTTCCCAACCCCACGGGATGACCTTCTCGCGGGTGTAATCGGCGTAGAGGTGCCAGCCATGCTCCTGTGCATATTTTTCAATGCCTTTGTGGAGGCGGTAATCGTACCAGCCGAGGGCGAGGAGAACGCGCTTTTGTTTCTTGGCCATGGGATATTGATACTAGGAAATTACTACTAAAGGGCATTCCGGTGACAAGCAAGCTTTAACCGCCGCAGGTGCATTTTATTCCAACGCCCAATTTTTAAGAGGCTTTTTGTATAAGAGGATTGTGCAGGCGATAAAGTTCCCGCCGTCGGGCAGGTGCGTTTTTTTCAAACTTTTTTGCAGAACGTGAAGGATGACAGGCGGAGGTTCGGTGTTAGGCTTAAATTGAAATTACCCATGAAGCAATTCAGCCACAACCGGCCGGCACGCGCCAATTCCCAGCTTATGACTTCGTCTAATAAAAAAAATAACGGGTTCACCCTGATCGAACTGCTGGTGGTCATCGCGATCATCGCGATCCTGGCGGCGATGCTGTTGCCGGCGCTGGCGAAAGCCAAGGAGCGGGCCAAGCGCATACAATGTGTAAACAGCCTGAAGCAAATAGGCATCGCTTTACAGATGTATGTCGGCGACAACAATTCAACCTACCCGCCGCTCAAGTGGGATTCTGCGGGCAGCGTGTGGTATCCCAACGAGATGGCGCGTTTTAACGCGGCCAACGATCCGGCACCAACGGTCGGCTGGGAAGATTTGGGCGTGTTGTATTCGACCAAGCTGCTGCCCAGTCCCGCGATTTTTTATTGTGCAAGCAATCCCCGCAATCCTACCGGCCAGTATAACATCGATTACTACCAAAATGACACCTACGGTTATCCGTATGGCGGGTTCGCGGTCCCCGGAGCCAACAACCCGGGATACGTCCGGTCAGGCTTTACTTACATTCCGCAAAACAAAACGCTGGCAAACCCCGTTGCCATCCCCGGTGTTCCCGCGCTTGGTGCGGTGGCCCTGCCGACGGTCAATGCCAAAGACACAAGCTCGGCGGTCAGCGGATGGAATGTGGTTCAACCCATGAAAGAAAATGCCGTCGATACCAGCAAGGCCATCGTTTGCGACAACATAGCGGCACAAGGCGAGATTTTTCACTTAAACGGCAGTTCGGTTGCGGGGCTTAATGCGTTGTTTGGCGATGGCCATGTCCGCTGGCAAGAAGCCCGGCAAAATCCGATTCTCTTCAACAAGACCGGCATCTGGGCAAATTTGTATAGTGCAACACCCCCCTCAGGTGGAACACAAACTGACATGCAATATCAGATGTATTCCTGGCAGCCCTGAAAAGGCGGCCAGTTCCCTTTCAATCCTTACCAAAACAGCGACCGATCACCTATGAAACTCAAACTGTGTCTCCCGGTGGTGCTATCCACCATCATTGCCGCCACGACCTGCACCAGCCAGGCGACGGTTTTTTTCAGTGACAGCTTCACCAACGGCAGCACGCTGAACAGCGCTTCGCCGGCGAACCCGACGCCGACGAACACGGCTTACGAAATGGCTTCCTCCAAGGCGTGGAATCCGACGCCGACGCTCACGGCGAATGATCTCAAAATGGGCATCGCGGCGACGACTTCCGGCTATTTCCAAGCGGCCGCGTTGTTCGCCACCAACCAGATAGCGTTGACGCAGCCGGGAGATTTCATTGAATTGACCGTCGTGTTCACCAACACCTCCGGCCTGCTGACAGCTGCCGGGCAGGTTGGGTTTGGTTTGTATAACAGCGGACAGGTCAAGCCGATCGCCGGCGGTATCAATAATACAATCGGCAACAGCTATTCCGGCGGCGCCCAAAACTGGCAAGGCTATGTCGGTTCGGTCAATTTTACCGGAGCGTCTTCCCGGATCAACACGCGGCCGGCCCAGACGGCGACCACCGGTCTTAACCAAGATCTGCTGTCGTTTGGTACGAGCAGCAGCTATGCGAACCCCCAAGGTATCGGCACCGCGACGGGCAGCGCGGCACTGACTGTCGGCGGAGTGTATACGGACGTCCTCTATATGCAATTGAACGCCGCGAGCGGCCTGGCGATAACCAATTCCATTTATTCCGGTGTTGGCACGGGCGGCAGCCTGATCACCAGCTTCGGCGGGGTGACCAACGCCAGCGCTTCGCTCGTCAGCGGTTTTGACGGCTTGGCGATCGGTTACACGGGCCGGGCCTCGACGGGCGGCGCCCCGACCATCGAGGTCGCCTCTGTGAAAGTGGATGGATCGGTCACGACCATCACGGGGCCGCCGACCATCAACACCCAACCGGTGGATGTGGCGGTTGCGGCGGGCGGTTCCTGCCCTTTTAACGTCAGCGCCACAGGATTTGGTGTGACTTACCAATGGCGGCGCCATGGCACGAATCTGCTGAATGCCGGAAATATCTCCGGGGCCAACACCAGCATGCTGATCATCACGAATGCCAGCGCGGCCGATGCCCTCTCCGGAGCCAACGGTTATTACTGCGTGGTCAGCGGTGCCGGCGGTTTCAGCGTGAACACCACCACACAAGCCCTGACAATCGTCACAGCCAAAAATCTGGTGTGGGATGGCACCGGCACCGTGTGGGACCTGAACAACAGCCCGAGCTGGGCGACCGGCCAGACATTTAATTACGGTGATGCCGTCACATTTGATGACAGCGGGACGGGCGGCGGCGGCAATGTCACATTGAGCGGCAATTATTTGAGCGCATCCACCTGGACAGTCACCGGCGGCGCTTCCTATGCTTTTTCCGGCACCGGCAGTTTTGCGGGCACGGGGACATTAATCTATACCTCGACCGGATTCTCCCAATTTAATGTGGCCAATACCCACACGGGTGGAACAATCATCAACTCTCCCACAACGGTCACGCTGTACCAATACCAAAGCCTTGGTAACGGCCCTGTGACGCTGGCGGGCGGCGGAGAAATTGAAATAAGTCCCACCCCCTCCGGCAGCGCGACCACTGGCATCAATGGCGATGTCAACGTGACGGATGACTATACGATTCAATTCGACACGACCGGAAGTTTTGCCGGGGTGTTTTTGGGAAATTTGGCCGGCACCACCGGCAAAACCTTGACGCTCAAGCCGTCAAATACTTCAGGCGCCAACCGCTACCGTGTTTATGGTGCGAATACGGTGGATAATGGCAACATCAACCTGTTCGACAGCAGCGTCTTGCTCGCGCCGTATCAAGGCAGCGGCACCCAGACTTATAACGGCATCATTTCCGGTCCGGGCGCCATGATGCACAAAGGCACGGTCACTTATTTCAACAACGCCAATACCTATTCCGGCGGCATGAACCTTTCCACCGGTACGGTCGGATTGGGAATTGATTCGGCGGGCGGCACCGATACTTCAGTCACGTCCGGCCCAATCGGCAAGGGACCGCTGCTGCTGACCATCGACTCCACGACTGCGAGCACGGGCTCCGGCGAAATACTTGCTTCCGGCGGGGCACGCACGCTCGGCAATTCCATCCAATTTCCGACCGGCACCAACAACCTCACGCTGATTATCGGCGGTACGAACACTATGACATTGTCCGGTACGTTTACTCTGAACGGCAATGATTCAGTCACCACCAACACCATCACTGCGCGGACGATCCAAGTGACGAACACCGCCGGCACCATCATTTCCGGCGTGATCAGCGATACCAGCCTCGGATATGGGTTGATCAAGTCCGGTACCGGCGCGCTGTACCTGAACAATGCCGCCAACGCATTCTCGGGACCGACGACGAACACGGCGGGCTTGCTCGCCGGCACCGGGGTGATTCCCACTTCATTGGTTGTCACCACCAATGCCTCCATCGGCGGCGGTTCGGCGGCGAGCATGGGCACGCTGACGATCAACGGCAATCTCAGTCTGGTTAACGGCGGCGGTTTCTTCCGCGTGAACCGTTCTGGTTCGGCGAGCGACAAGGTTTCTGTCTCCGGCACTTTGTCGAGCAGCGGCGCGCTGGGCGTGATCAACGTGACCAATCTGGGTTCAACTTTGCAGGTGGGTGATTCTTTCACGCTGTTCAACAAGGCGGTGACCGGCGGCGCGACGTTGAACGTCATCGGCGGCGGCGTGGCTTGGGGCAACAATCTGGCGGTGAACGGCAGCATTGTGGTCGTGAACCCGCCGGATACCGGCGTGCAACTGTCCGCGCCGGCCAGCGTGGCTCTCGGAGCGAACATCACCAACACGATCACGGTGACCAATATCGGGCCGGGCACGGCTTACTCCGTGGTGGTGACGGACACGTTACCGGCCAATGTCAGTTTCGTCAGCGCGACCAGCGGCGGCACGACCAACGGGAACACGGGCGTGGTCGTCTGGAGCGGAATCAGCCTGGCGGCCAACACGTCATCGAACCTGACGCTGGTGGTCAATGCCCCGACGGTGGGGACGGTGACGAACATCGCGACCGTGGCCAGTTCATCGATCGACACGGTTCCGGCGAACAATGCGGCAACGAATCTCATAGCGGTCACCTCGGTGATCATTCCGACGGTTCCGCCGCATGTGAGCACCTTCAGTCTGGTGGGCGCGAATGTGGTCATCACCGGGACGAATGGGGTGACGGGCGGGACATATTATCTGCTGGGGGCCACCAATCTTTTGACGCCGCGAGTCCAGTGGACGCCGTTGGCGACCAACTTGGTCAGCACCAACGGGGCGAACAATGCTTTCAACTTCACAGGAACAAATGTGGTGGTTCCCGGTGCCGGCAAGCAGTTTTATATCTTGAGCAGCACGAACAACCGGTAATTGTTCAACGCAACGAATCCGAAACCGCCGGTGATGATTCACCGGCGGTTTTTTGTTTGGTGGAGGGGTGATTTCTAAAAAATAGCCGCAAAAAAACGGAAACATTTAACGCCCAACATTCAACATCGAACTCCCAAGGCTGACGGCATCGCGCTTACCTTCGTTGTTGGGAGTTGAATGTTGAGAGTGCTTTGTAGAAACCATTCACTGCAAAAAAAGGTTGGGGCCGACCTGAGTGCCTGAATACGGATAGGGTGGTT
>DASZCA010000348.1:0-8419 GCA_035943555.1 Verrucomicrobiia bacterium | reverse complement strand
CGGCGGGATTGCCGGTGCCGCCGCCGGTGGCCACGGCGGTGGCGCCGGGTTCGCGGAACTGTTCGATGCGGGATTCGCCGGTGGCGAGGCTGACGTGGGTGACGGATTGGGCGCCGATCATCTGGAGTTCATCACCGGTCTCGACGAAGGCATCACCCGATTCGGGCAGGGTGATTTCCTTGATGATACGACCGGTGTCCCAGTCGTAGTGCGTGAGCTTGTCGCCCTGGCCGACCCAGATGTTCTGGCCGGCGACGCGCAAGTGGAGGTCTTCCTGCAGGCCGATCTTGGCCTCGCGCTCGATGACCTCCGGCAATTCGCGGGTGCTGTAACCGCCGCCTTCCGAGGCTTTGGCGTTGGCTTCGCCCTCGGCCTTCACGGCGGCGGCGATCTGTTCTTTTGACACGAGTTCCAGCGACCAGACGGTTTTTTTGTTCTTCAGGTCATAGCGCGCAAGGGTGCCGCCGTGCAGGGAAATCAACTGGTCTTTGCCCACCAACTGGGTTTTGCCGGAATAGGCGCGATCATCATCCTCAAAGCGCACGGTATAATACGTATGCGGGCGGGAACCGTAGAAAACATACCAGCCCCAGGCACCGAGCGCGAGCAGCAGCAACACGCTGACGACGCCGAAATAAGCGCCGGCCTTGCGCCAGAACTGGCGCTCGACCTGGAATTTCTGTCCGGCGTAGACGGGGGCAGCGATGCCTTGCAGGTCGGCTTTGTTTTGGCAGAAGGGTGAGCAGAAAAAACCGAACTGTTCCATGCACTGCGGGCAGATGGGCTTATGGCAGACGGTGCATTGTTCGGTGGCGAGCACGCCGCGATGTTTTTGGCAGTATTTCGAGACGGGTTCGGCGGGGGCCGCTTCGGGCGGCTTTTCGGCGTGCGAGATCCTCAAGCGCGAACCCGGAGCCGCCGCCGGAGGCGGGGCGGCGACGGGAGCGGGCGGCGGTTCGGCATCTATCGGAACACCGAATTCGCGGCGGACCATTTCATTGACGAACTCGGACGAGTCCAAGCCGCAGGTGGGGCAGACGAACTTCACCGGGTTTTGCACCATCTCGGGCAAAAGGTCGAAGGCGTACTTGGCGCCGCAGGGACATTGGAGTTTCATGAGTCAGGGCTTGGGATTCAATAGCACGACACCGGGCCTGCCTGCGAGCGAAAACGTGAGTTGCGCGCCGCTGGCCTGCACGCTGCCATCGGTCATGAGGAAGTTGCCGCCGAACTTATGGTGGTTGTTGCCGGGGGCTTTGCCGTTCTCCGAAAAGACCATTTCGCCGGCGCGTTTCGGTTCGGTGTTCACCTGGCGGTCGGAGAGCAGGACGGTTGATGCGTCCTCCAGCCGTACGCCCATGTAATAGGCGTAGCTGATCTTGTGGCCGGTGAGCGGTTCGCCGGAGGGGATCTGCGAATCGCGTCCGCCGGGGCAGATGAAGATGGAGGTGTCGGCGGAATATTTGGGGACGAGGTACTGCAGGACCTCCTCGGAGGTGAGGGCATTGGTTTTCGCGGGCAGGAGGCCTTTGTAGTCATTGGCATAAATCTGCAGGGCGAGGTAGATTTTTTGGAGATTGTCCGCGCAGAGCTGCTTTTGATTGCGTTGGTGCCGGCCGGAGGCGAAACCTTCCAGCATGGAGATCACGATGACCATGAGCGCCAGCGTGATGAGCAGCTCGATCAGAGAGAAGCCCGGCGCAGGGTGGCGGCGGGAAAGTTTCATCCGCGACTTGTAATGCAATCCGCGGCGCATGGCAAAATTTTTTTCTGGCAAGACCCGGTTAACGGGCTGACTATCATTTTAAGCCGAATGAACGTTACTGACCAGATCCCGAAGATTTCGCCGCCGCCGGACGCGCCGGTGTTCGAACGCGGCCTGTGGAGCCGTACCTGGTTCATGGTCCTGTTGTGCCTGGTGTTTGTGGCGCTGGACTGGGAACTGGTGCCGTTGCAGGTGTTTCCCTTTGTGTTCGTCTTTCCGCTGATGCTCATCGCCTGGAACGGGCAGCGTGGCTTTCATTCGTGTGTGCAGGGGTGCTGTCGTTGACGCGCATCCTGCATCAACTGGTTTTCTCGACCAGCCCGGTGGCGGTGGATGAGCTGGCGGATACGTTCATCTGTTTCTTTGTGCTGGAACTGCTGGCATTGCTCACGATGTTGCTGGGACGGCAATCGCGCCAGTTGCGCCAGCGGGTGCATGCCTTGGAAGGGCTGCTGCCGATCTGTTCCTTCTGCAAAAGCATCCGCGATGACAAACAGGAATGGGTGCAACTGGAGGCGTTCATCGCGAGCCATTCCGGGGCGGTGTTTTCGCACGGGCTTTGCCCGGTCTGCGCCAAGAAACATTACGGTGAGTTTTATCCGCCCAAGAAATAAAGACGGCGGTTGCCGTCAGTTTTCGCTCGCAATCATTCCCCGGGCAAAAGAGAATCTACCTTTGTTTCTACAAACATGAACGAACAGATTGTCATCCTCGATTTCGGCTCGCAATACACGCAGGTCATCGCGCGACGCATCCGCGAGTGCAGCGTGTACTCCACCATCCTGCACTTCAACACGCCGGCGGCCGAGATCGCCAAGCTCAAGCCGAGCGGCATCATCCTCTCCGGCGGGCCATCGAGCGTGTATGCGCCGAACGCGCCGCTGCCGGACAAGAACATCTTCGATCTGGGCGTGCCGGTGCTGGGGATCTGCTTTGGTGTCCAGTTGCTTGCGCAATTCCTGGGTGGCAAAGTTGAGAAGGGCCTCAAGCGTGAATACGGCAAAGGTACGCTGTCCGTGAAGGATTCCTCCTGCGCCCTGTTCTCCAAGATGCCGAAGTCGTTGCAGGTCTGGAATTCCCACGGCGACAAGCTCACGAAGCTGCCGCGCGATTTCAAGCCGGTGGCGGTCACGGAAAATTCCGAGTACGCCGCGATCGAAAACCGCGCGCGCAAATTTTTCGGCCTGCAATTCCATCCGGAAGTCGTGCACACGCCGCGCGGCAAGGAGATCCTGGCCAACTTCGTGCATGGTGTCTGCGGCTGCGGCAAGAGCTGGACCATGCGCAACTATCTCGACCAGGCGGTCGAGGAGATCCGCGCCCAGGTCGGCAAGGAAAAGGTCATCCTTGGCTTGAGCGGCGGCGTAGATTCGAGCGTCGCGGCCGCGCTGTTGCACAAGGCCATCGGCGACCAGCTCACCTGCATTTTCGTCAACAACGGTCTGCTGCGCGCGAAAGAGGCGGAAGTCGTGCAGGAAGTGTTTGGTCGCAATTTCAAACTGAAACTGCAATACGAAAACTCCGCCGCGCTCTTCCTCAAAAAACTCAAGGGCGTCACCGACCCTGAGAAGAAACGCAAGATCATCGGCAAGACGTTCATCGATGTCTTTCAGGCCGCGACCAAGCGTGCGGGCAAGGCGAAGTTTCTCGCACAGGGCACGTTGTATCCGGACATCATCGAATCCGTGCCCATCGCGGGCAATCCGGCAGCGCTCATCAAGAGCCATCACAATGTCGGCGGCCTGCCGAAGAACATGAAGTTTGTGCTCGTGGAGCCGTTGAAGAATTTGTTCAAGGACGAAGTCCGCCAGCTTGGTTTGGAACTCGGCCTGCCGAAGGAAATCGTGTGGCGCCAGCCGTTCCCCGGCCCCGGCCTCGCGGTGCGTGTGCTGGGCGAAGTCACGCCGTCACGCTGTGAGATTTTGCGGAACGCCGATGCCGTTGTGGTCGAGGAAATGAAGGCCGCCGGGCTGTACTACAAGATCTGGCAGAGCTTCGCCGTGTTGCTGCCCGTGCGCAGCGTCGGCGTGATGGGCGACGAGCGCACCTACGATTACACCATCGCCATCCGCGCCGTGGAATCCCAGGACGGCATGACCGCCGACTGGGTGAAGCTGCCTTACGACCTGCTGGAAAAGCTGGCGAGCCGCATCATCAACGAAGTGAAGGGCGTGAACCGTTGCGTGCTCGATATCACCAGCAAGCCGCCGGGGACGATTGAGTGGGAGTAAAACCTCCTGTTCGCCGGTTTTATGTCAAAGAACAGTCAGCCATTTTGGCTTGATTGAATTCGCGGTTGCGCCGGCGAAATCTCCACCCGCCCGCCAAAGCGGCAAGCCCGGCACCAAACAACGCGTTGGTGGATGGTTCGGGCACTGGTGTGATTGCAGCAGGATCGCCCAGACCAAAAAAAGCCGCCTGCCCCATGGCCAGTGCCGGATTGCCGTTGTCCCATGAACCATCATCGTAAGTCGTCGTGCTTTCCAGCTGGGTCAATGGGTTGAGCACTGTGACGAATTCGCCGTCCGCCGGGTCGCGGCCGACGACATCATAGAAACTGGCATTGTTAATTGGAATCACGCAGGCGAGCAGCAGAACTCCCGTGTCCGAAACCAACGGCGGGGTGAACGGATCGCCCGTAAAACCCGGCCACACCGATCCCACAAAGACATTGTTGAATGACGTCGGCGAATTCAGCAATCCGCCTTCACCGTAGTTCAAGCTGTAATCGATGCTCCAGCCCCCGGTGGTATCGTAAGTTGATGCCGGCAGATATTGGTTGTTGGCCGCGTCCCATTTGGTGAAGGTCGTGCCTTCAGGAGTTGTTTGGGCAAACAAGACGCCCAAAGTATTGTTGGAGTTGGAAAGTTGGTTGGCGATCAGGTTGTTCCCGGCCGCAATCGACTGGTTGATATAACCGACTATGTTTCCACTATAGACCTGGGCGAAGCCTGATTCAGGAGCGGTCAATAGTCCTGTTAGTATCAGGAAGGCAATTATAGTGGCCGCATATGTTCGCATAATTTTCAAACTGGATATATAAAGTTGAATCTTTAAAACTATTATTCACCGATGATTTTCACCAGCACCCGCTTGCGGCGGTTGCCGTCGAATTCGCCGTAGAAAATCTGCTCCCACGGGCCGAAGTCCAGCTTCCCTTTCGTGATCGCCACCACGACTTCGCGGCCCATGATCTGGCGTTTCATGTGCGCGTCGGCGTTGTCTTCGCCGGTGAGATTGTGACGGTAATTTTTCGTGGGCGCGTGCGGCGCAAGTTTTTCCAGCCACACATCGTAGTCATGCAACAGGCCGTCCTCGGCATCGTTGATAAATACTGACGCAGTGATGTGCATGGCGTTCACCAGGCACAATCCTTCCTGCACGCCGCTCTTATGGACCAGCCCCTCGACGGTTTCCGTGATGTTCACAAAACCGCGCCGGCCCGGCACTTCAAACCACAACTGTTCGGTGAGCGATTTCATCCGCCATATCCTTCAAGCGGTTGGCCCGCCGGAATTGCCGCTGCGGTTGAACATCTTCTTGAAGAAGGCCACCACCGCGACCGCGCCGATGATGATAAATTTCTTCGCCGCGAGCAGGGCGACCCACAGTCCCTTGAGCAGTCCAAATTTCGCCGCCGTCGCCAGCACGCCGCCCGCCACCAGCGCGGCGATGCCATACGTCGCCACCTTGTCCACCTTCGGATCGAAGTCCGCGTAGCGGCTGCCTTCCTTGAAATCCACCATGCTCAAGATCTGCGGCGTTTGTTGGTCGATCTCGGCGAACTGGCCGATGTCCGCCACCGCGTTCAGTTCCAGCACGCCTTTGCGCCCGAGCATACGGATGCTGTAATTCAACGTATCATGCTTCTCGCCATCAAACTTCAGTTGCTTCGCCCAGTACAGCTTGTGCGTGGCGGCATCGTAATGCGGCGGCGCGGCCCAGCCGACCAGCGTGATCGCCGGATAACCCGCCTTGGTACGTTCGGCATTATTTTCCGCGATGCCCTGCTGCATTTTTTTCAACAAGTCATCGTAGTTGATCTTGCTGGCGTCATCATCCTTCACGTAACCGTCCTCGCTGTAATCCATCGTGACGATCCAGCAATTGGAACTCATCGGCGTCATGCCGGCCGGAATCAGCAAGCCGAGCGGCTTGTCGTCTGAAGGCGGGTTGCCCCACAACTTGACCAGCACCGTGTTCGCGTCATCCGGTCCGAGAAAATTAAATTCCTTCGGCACCGACAGCTTGGCGAGGCCGCCGCGCAAGTCGATCTCGCCGGTCTGATATTTGAGGCTCTTCAGCAGGGCGACGAGTTTTGGCGGCAGATTGGTGTCATCCTGCGCGTGGACGGACGCGGTCAGCGCGAAGAAGGCGGCGAGCCACAGGGCGATGGATTTGATTTTCATGATGATTGATTTTATTGGCCCGGCTCCCAAGGCAGCCTGTGAATCTCCCGTGACCACGGCGATTTTGCCGCTGTAAAATGTTTTGTCAATTTCTCTCGCCGAACACGCTGTCCAGGATGACCTCCTTGGCTTTCCAGATCAGGGCCATTGTGATGGCCAGCGGCGCGAGCCCCAGGAACAGCAGCACGGCCGTCTCCGCATGTTGCAGCCAGAACAGGCTTTTCGCGTCAAAATGCTGCGCCATGTCCAAATAACGGGGAACAACGGCTGAGAGCGTGATCACCACCAGCCACGCCAGGATCAGCCAGCGGTTCAACACGGTGAACTGCCGCGTCTCCTGCCGCAACGTTTCATCCGGCAACATCGCCCCGAGCTGTTTTAACACCACATTGAGGTCGAACAAAAAAAACAGCGCGGACAGCGTCAGCACAAAAATGGCTGCCTGGAAAAAGAACTGCTCCGGCATCCGGCTGAACCAGAATAGGAACGGACACAGCCCGAAGTTCACCACGCCCAGCAGCTTCGCACGATCCAGCGCCTTGCGCCACGGACGTTCCTGCATCTGAAAACTGCCCATCTGCCAGAGGCCGAAGATGAGCAGGAGATTTAGCGTCAACGCCGGCACGATCCCCAGCGGCCTGAGAAATTCCACCTTTGCCGTCTCTACGCTGACGATCAGCCACGCCGGCAATCCCCAGAATAAAGCTGACAATCCGCGCGCGAGTTTCCCGAGCGAGCGGAGCAGCTGTGGATTGGCCGATGACATCATTAAATTATGAATGATGAACTGCGAATGACGAAACAAAATCTGTGCGCCCTGCCTCCCCGTTTGTAGTTCTATCTCGCCCTGCGTCACAGCAGGCATGAACAATTCTCCTCGTTCTCGTCCTCGAATGCATAGCCTTCCCATCTCGCCGAAACTTGACACAGACGGCCATGCATCCCTTGTACCGCAGGCTGGCAGACTGCCGTGCCTCCGACTGGCAGTCGGCAGCTCTCCCGCAACATCCGCCGGGTACTCCCATAAAAAATTGCTTGGGATTTCGTGGGATATCACAGTTCTTTGCTGGTCCGGGCGCGATGGCCAATGCGGCTCGCACAAATTTTTAAAAAAGAGGGTGTAAACCGGTGCCAAGCGGTTCAAACCAGTGCCAACGGGTGCAAACCGGTGTTGAAAAAGGATCGGGGACAACTTGTCTCCGCAACCTCCTTCGGAGCGCGGGTCTGCGAGCCGCAGCAACTTGGCCTGCAAGTGAAGCTTCGAGCTCACCACAAGCCTCCATTCCCACCAGAACTCGTTAATCGTAAATCCGGTATCGTAAATCAACCCGCTTTTATCTGGTTTAATTTGGCTTAATTTTCCCAAATTCATTGGCTTTTTCTCAGATTTTAAATTTCAAATCTTCCGATGGCGCGGCATATCATTGGCGCCTGATCAACGCGCCAGCGTCTTGGAGTGCGGCAGTCCTCTGCCGCTTTCCTTAAGACATGACCGGTCAGAGCGCGATCAGATGGGCCATTAAAGAACGCCATGGAGTTTAAAATCATTTTATTAGGTTGGATTTAGTCGGATTTACCCGGATAACCGCCCGCCTCTCCGCCGGAGCGCGGCTGTGTTTTGGGCAAAAGGGACCAGCCGCAGCACCTCCACCTGCAACCAAGACTCGCAAATCCCTGGCAATCGTCCGCCTGCAAACCAATGGTGCGTAAATCGTCATTCGTGAATCGTAAATATTAATGGTTGGATTTACTTGGATTCGGTTGGATTCACCCTTTCGAACTGCTAGCTGGAGCGCCGAACTACGATTCGGCGAGTTCGAACCCCCGTCTCCGGAGCGCCGGGCACCGCCTCCGCACCCCATAGCCTCCCCCTTTTGCCACATCCAAACCCTTATTATGTTGGTTTTTAACCACATTGCGAGGCAAAAATACTAACTAATTTAGCATTTGTCAAGAAAATCAATAAGCAGCTTCGCAGAGGCGACCGACAATAGCCTGTAGTTTCAACGGCGAGTTTGGCGAAAAAATAAATCAAGTCCCGGCGGGACGCCCGAAAATCCGCCCCCACCGTCCCAGCCCCAGCACCAACGGTGCGACCCCATAGCAGCCTAGGGCAACGCCCCATAAGCGCTAACTTGTTTTATTGACGATTTTATTTGGTTTTTCCATTATGGCCGCATGGAAACGATCAATGCGGCTGATGAGGATTGGGATTTGCTCCTATCCTTTTTTCCGTCCAACTGGA
>DASZCA010000347.1:0-4170 GCA_035943555.1 Verrucomicrobiia bacterium | reverse complement strand
AAACGATTATGCGCGGCCGCATCCCAAAGTGCGGCGCATGGATACGACGGCATTGCAGGCCCGGACGGTCACACCCAATGCCGGATCCGGCCCGGGAGGTTATTTTGCGGGCGCGGATTTTCGCAATGCCTATGTCCCGGGTTCGACTTTGGATGGCACGGGGCAGACCGTCGGCTTGGTGCAATTCGACGGTTACTTTGACGTCGACATCACCAATTATGAAAATCTGCTGCCGGGCACGCCACGCATCACGGTGCAGCCGGTAAAACTCGACAGCTATGACGGTACGCCGACGACCAACGGCAACATCGAGGTCTCGCTCGATATCGAGATGGCCATCGCCATGGCGACCAATCTCGCCAAGATCGTGGTGTTTGAGGGGAATCCGACCAACGGTTTTTTCATCCCGAACGATGTCTTGAACAACATGGCGGCGAGCAACACGATCAAGAACCTGAGCTGTTCGTGGGGCTGGAGCGGCGGGCCGGACTCGTCCACCGAAACCATTTTTCAAACCATGGCGGCCCAGGGACAGTCTTTTTTTGATGCCTCGGGTGATGGCGATGCCTTTACGACGGGGCAGGTGGACAATTCGGGGTTTACCGGCTCACCGGCCAGCAGCCCAAACATCACGCAGGTTGGCGGCACCATCTTGACCATGAACGGCTCAGGCGCTTCCTATTCCTCGGAGACCGTATGGAACCGTAACAATGGCGATGGCAGCAGCGGGGGCATCAGCAGCAGCTATCCCATTCCCGGCTGGCAACAAGGTGTCAGCATGCTGGCCAATGGCGGTTCCACCACGCAACGCAACATTCCCGACGTGGCCCTGACCGCGGAAAATATCTATGTGCAGTACGGGAGCAACCAGATCGCCGTGGTGGGCGGCACAAGTTGCGCCGCGCCGTTATGGGCGGGGTTCATGGCACTGGTCAACCAGCAGGCGGCGGCCACCGGCAAGCCCGCGCCGGGCTTCATCAATCCTGCGATCTATGAGATCGCCAATGAGTCCACCTACAACTCCGATTTTCACGACACCACCACGGGCAACAACACCTCGACGGCCAGCCCGAACGCTTTTTTTGCGGCGCCAAATTACGATCTTTGTACCGGCATCGGCACGCCGAACGGGACCAATTTGATCAATGCGCTGTTGAATCCGGACCAGCTTGTGGTGGCCGCCAGCGGCGGCTTCAATGCTATCGAGACACCGAACGGAAGCTTCAATATCACCACTCAAACTTTTTTCGTGACCAACGCCGGACCGGCTACGCTGTCTTGGTCGCTCATAAATACCTCGGCTTGGCTGAATGTTTCGACAAATGGCGGCACGCTGGCGGCTGGCGCCAGCAGCCCGGTCGTGGTCAGTCTGAATACTGTGGCCAGCAACTTGCCAGCGGGCCCTTATGCGGCCGCAATTTGGTTTTCAAATATGAACAGCGGCGTGGCGCATGCCAGGTTGTTCAGTTTGGTGGTCCCTGATCCGCTGTTACTGCTCACTGCCAGCGGTTTCACAGCCTTTGGCCCTCAAGGCGGGCCGCTTTATCCGGCGACCCAAAATATCGTCTTTACCAACCTAAGCACGCTTTCACAAAACTGGTCGCTGATCAATACCTCCGCGTGGCTATCCGTTTCGACCTCCAGCGGTTCCATTGCTGGCGGCGGCTCCATTTCAGTGACCGTATCGACCAATGCCGCAACGATGGCACTAGCGAGCGGAGTTTATAACACTTCGCTGGTGCTTTCCAACCAGACCAGTCATCTGGCACAGTCCGGCTTGGTCTTCTCAGCGTCCATCGGACAATCTGTGGTGCAGAATGGCGGGTTTGAGACCGGTGACAATACTGGTTGGCCTTTCACCGGCACCAGCGGCGACGACGGGATCGCCAACAGTACGGCTGTTGCCGGGATGAGTCCGCACACGGGCAGTTATTATTGGGTGTTTGGCGAGGTCGGGGCATTGGCCTCCATTTCCCAGAATGTACCAACCGTCCCCGGGCAGCTTTACTTGCTTTCCCTGTGGGTGGACAGCGTTGCGAATCCTTTTTCCGGCCACAAAACCACGCCAAATGAATTTCAAATCTTGTGGAACGGCAGCACGGTCTTGGACAAGGTCAATCTTGGAAAAGTCGGATGGGTTAACATGCAGGTTGTTGTCACGGCCACCGGCACCAATTCGGCGATCCAATTGGCCGGCCGGGATGACAATTATTTCCTGGGCTTGGATGACATCTCAATGATTCCCGGATCGGCCCCTTTTATTGCCGGCCAGCCAACCAATCTTGTCGTCCTGTCTGGCAGCAATGCTGTTTTTAGCGTGCTGGTTTCCGGCTCGACCAACCTGACCTATCAGTGGCGCAAAAATGGGACGAACATCGCGAACGGCACCGGCATTTCCGGGGTGACCACCACCAATCTTGTGCTGACGGGCGTCACCACCAACAGCGCGGCCAACTACACGCTTTTCATCACCAATATTTTTGGTGCCGTGACCAGCAGTGTTGCGGCGCTGACCGTGGTAGTGCCACCCTCGGTTACCGGGTCGCTGACGAACCGGGCGGTGGAATGTGGCGGTAATCTGTCTTACAGCTTGAACATTTTTGGCGTGCCAACACCCGGGATTCAATGGAGCCTTGACGGCACACCGCTTTCTGGCGCGACCAATTCTTCTTTCACCCTGACCAATGTGCATATGCCTAATCATGGGGTGTCGGTTGCCGTCACCAATTTTTATGGAACTGTCACAAGCAATGCCGTCCTCACGGTCGTTGATACCCAGGCACCGGTGGTCACCCTCCTCGGCGCGACGCTTTTGACCAATGAACTTGGGGCGGCTTTTGTTGATTTAGGCGCGACTGCCCTTGATGTCTGTGCCGGGGCTTTGACGATTAGCACCAATGGCGTGGTGAATATCAATGCGGTCGGCACCAATGTGCTCACGTATCGTGCGAGCGATGGCAACGGCAACACGAACGCGGTGACGCGCACGGTCATCGTGCGCGATACCGCGCCGCCTGCCATCACCTGGAGCTTCACAAATCTCGTCCTTGCTGCCGGTACGAACTGCAGCGTAATGATGACCAATGTGACCGGGACCAATTTCATCCTGGCCACCGACCTGTCCCTGCCGCTGACGATTTCTCAAACGCCGACTAATGGCGCGGTTTTATCCATCGGAACTAATGTGGTGGTCATCGCCATATCTGACACGTTCAGTAACACCGCGTTTTCAACGAACCGGATCATCGTCCAAGATCAGGCGGCACCGGTGCTGGTGATCCAGCCGCAGAGCCGCACCAATGGCATCGGAACAACGGCAAGTTTCAACGTCGCCGCAACCGCCTGTACGCCCGTGACCGTGTTATGGTTCTCTAACAGCATTGCGTTGACCGCACAGACCAACACCACGCTGACGCTCTCCAATGTAATGCTGGCCATGGCCGGAAATTATTATGCCGTGGCGACCGCATCCGGCGGGTCGGTCACCAGTTCCGTGGCCGTGCTGACAATCTACAATCCGCCCGGCATTGGAAGCGTAGACGCCAATTTCAACGGCAGCTTTACGTTGAATTTGCTGGGCACACCTGGCTATACCTACGTTTTGGAAGCGTTGACCAATTTGTCCAGCCCCGGCGGTTGGTTGCCGGTGGCCACCAATGTATTGGGAACGAATGGCGTGTGGCAGTTCACCGATTCGCAGGCGACGAACTATCTGCAACAGTTTTACCGGCTCAAGCAGGTGCCATGACAAATGGCAGGGAAGGCGTGCTGTGCCGTTCCCGTCGCCGGGCTAATCTCGCGCCTATGGGGCGACGGCACACAAATCAGGCCACAACCTTCCGCCCTCAGCTTCGCTTTTCGGGCGGGGACATCGCAGCGCGATGTCCGTACCGTCAACCGCCTGCTTGCCCGCCGCGTCCAAAAAAAGCAAGATAACGGCGTGAGCGATTTTCTCCAGCGCGTCGAAACCGGGATGCAATCCGGCGGATTGCCCGCCCGCGATGGCAAAATCCTCGCGGCCGTTTCTGGCGGGGTGGACTCCATGGTTTTGCTTCACGCCATACATGCGCTGGCCCATAAAAATAAGTGGCTGGTCTGCATTGCCCACTTTAATCATCAATTGCGCGGTCGGGCCAGTGATGCAGATGAACAACTTGTCCGTCGGGCGGC
>DASZCA010000346.1:0-14855 GCA_035943555.1 Verrucomicrobiia bacterium | reverse complement strand
CGACGGGCAGCACGCTGACGATGCCGGTGGTGCGCTCCAATCTGGTGATCGCCGTGCAACACAATGCGAACATCGCCGGTAATATCACGGTGGACAAACTGGGTTACGCGCAGACGAACGGCCCCGGCGCGGGCGGCTCCCTTTCCGTCAAAGGTGGCGGCGGCGGCTACGGCGGCGCGGGCGGCTACGCCTCAAGCGGTGCCGCGGGCGGCATCACCAACGGCTCGGCGACACAGCCCACGGACTTCGGCAGCGGTGGCGGCAACGGCTTCGCTAGTATCACCGGCGGTTCCGAAGGTGGCGGCGCGGTACGCCTCAGCGTGGGCGGCACTTTGAACCTGAACGGCAATCTCACCGCGAATGGCGACTATGGCTGGCAGGATGATTCGGGCGGCGGCGCGGGCGGCAGCGTGTGGGTCACGGCGAATACCGTGACCGGCTCGGGCATCCTGGCCGCCATGGGCGGCAACGGCGATCTCTGGAACGGCGGCGGCGGCGGCGGCGGACGCATCGCCATCTATTCGCCGACCAATCTGTTCGCGGGCATCACAAATGTCATCGGCGGGCTTGGCTGGGTCAGCGGACAGCCCGGTTCAGTTTTCTTGGCGTCGGTTTTGCCTAACTTTTTGGTGCTCACGCAATCGCCGACCGGCGCAGTCAACAACACGGTCAGTTCGGTGAACCTGTCACTCTCCGAGGCGGTGGATCCGGCCTCGCTGAGCAGCTCAGCCTTCACGTTCACGACTCCCGCCGGCGTGATGAACTCGACGAATCTTTCGGTCACCACTATCAACAGTGCGACCATCCAAGTAAGTTTCCCCCTGCAAAACCTGGTCGGCAACTACTCGCTGCAGGTCGCACCAATACTCACCAACATCTTGGGGACGCCGCTCTCGCAGTCTTTCACCGGCAGTTTCTCCATCGCGTTGCCGACTATTTCCGGAACCGTGAGCGACACCAATGGCGCGCCGGTTGCCGGTGTGACGGTGCAACCGGATGGCGGACTCATCGGCACCACCACTGACGCCAACGGTAATTATGCCATCGGCGTGTCGCCCGGTTGGAACGGCGGCATCACCCCCGCATTTGGAAGTTTCATGTTCATCCCCGGCACCTTGACCTACACCAATGTCACTGCGGCGATCACCAACCAAAATTATTTGATGGTGACAACGGTGGCACCCAATATCACGGCGAGTTCGGCTGGCACCAACCTTTCACTCAACTGGACCGGCATGAACGGTGTCACCTACCAAACACTGGTCTCCACGAATCTGACAGACTGGGCAAGTTATGGCAGCGCTATTACCGGGACGAATGGGCCGATGCAAATCCTGTTGCCGTTGGACGGCTCGCCGTCGGTGTTTTTCAAGCTGGGTGCGACGCACTAAGCAGAAACCTGCTCGGTAAAAACTTTTCTTAAACCCGAATCTTCTGACTCCCTCTTCGCCGCGCAGCGGGGGAGAGGGCTGGGGAGAGGTGGCGCTTTCCTTTTCATAATCGCTTTTTCTGCAATGTCTGCACGGCAAATCCACTTTTTTAAGTTCCACTTTGTTCTGTTGACAAAGTTTTCACAGAACAGTGGGGAAGGCCTGCCCTGCGTTTTTGCGGCAATGTTCCAAAGGCCGAGTGTTCGCGAAACGGAATTAAAAAAACGGCGGCGGCGTTCATCGAGGCAATATTGAAATGCTTCCCCTGCCCTCCTGATTGAACTGTCGGCTTGTTTTCGGGTCTGATGTTTTGAACAATCTGCGCCGCCAAATGAACCAGACGCTCATCATCGTGCCGACGTACAATGAACGGGAAAACCTCCCGCGCATGGTCGAGGCTTTGCTTGCGTTACCCGTCAGCGTGGACCTGCTCGTCGTCGATGACAATTCCCCGGATGGCACAGGAAAGCTGGCGGACGAACTTGCCGCGAAACACCCGCAGGTGCATGTGATGCATCGCACGGAAAAGAACGGCCTCGGCCGTGCGTACATCGCCGGTTTCAAATGGGCGCTGGAACGGAAATACGAATTCATCTTCGAGATGGACTGCGATTTTTCGCATGACCCGGATGAGATCCCCGCTTTTCTCAAAGCCGCTGAAAATGCCGACCTGGTTCTTGGCTCACGTTATGTCGGCGGCATCCGCGTGATCAATTGGCCGCTGAAACGGCTGCTCCTGAGCCGGTTCGCCGGCAAATATGTGATGTATGTGACGGGCATGCCCATCACCGATCCCACCGGCGGTTTCAAATGTTTTCGCCGGCGCGCGCTCCAAGCGCTGAAGCTGGATGAAATCCGCTGCCATGGTTACGGCTTCCAGATCGAACTGACGAACAAACTCTGGCGCGATGGTTATACGGTGGCGGAAACGCCCATCACTTTTCTCGACCGCACGCATGGCCAGTCAAAAATGACCGGGGGCATCGCCAATGAGGCGTTCTGGCTGGTCTGGCGGTTGTGGGCGGAAAATGGCTTCCGGCGCTCGCCGCGTAAGAAGATTGCAAAAACGGTTTGACCATCTGATTGGCGGCTTGCTGCGGCCGCAAAGACTTCGAAAATAACATCGCTACGATGCCCGCCCGGCATCAAACTTTTAAGGGTCTCCGATGGGGTTGATTTCCGGGAAATGCGGGAGGCTCACCCATAATTTGACTTTGAGGCGGGCACGACTACGTTTGCCAATGAATTTTGCGACGCCACCCAAGTTCCTAGCGGTCATCTGCTTGCTTGCAGCCACGATTTTATGCGGACAGGCGCAATTGGTGCGCGTACCTAATACTACCTTGGCCAGCCTGCCGCCGACACCGCCGCAATTTGGTTACACCGTCGATAACGCCTTTCCTTCGCTCACTTTCGACCAGCCGGTCTGCATCGCTTGGCCACCGCAGGAGACCAACCGCCTCTTTGTCCTGGAAAAAACCGGCGCCATCGTGGTCATCACCAATTTGGCCAACCCGACCCGCACCGTGCTGCTGACCTTGCCGGTGTATTCCACCGGTGAATCCGGATTGCTTGGCCTCGCTTTCCATCCCGGTTACGCGACCAACCGTCAATTTTACGTTTTTTATTCCGTCTATCTCACCAACTCCCAGGGCACCGGCATCTTTCAGACCATTTCCCGTTTTCGCACGACCACTACCAATCAAAATGTGGCCCTGCCCTCCTCGGAACGGGTGCTCATCCAGCAATATGACCGGCTCGATAATCACAATGGCGGCGATCTTCACTTCGGCCCGGACGGTTATCTTTACGCCTCGGTCGGTGATGAAGGCGCCCAGTACAACGGCTATTCCAACGCGCAGGATATCACTAATAATTTCTTCTCTGCCATCCTGCGCATCGATGTGGACAAACGGGCGGGAAATTTGCCCGCCAACCCGCATCCGGCCAGTTCGACCAACTATTATATCCCCGCCGACAATCCGTTTGTGGGCGTGACGAGTTTTAACGGACAGACATTTGGCGCCAACAAGGTCCGGACAGAATTCTTTTCCATCGGTTATCGCAACCCATGGCGTTTCTCCATCGATCCCGCGACCGGGCTGATTTATGTCGGCGATGTCGGCCAGGATCTCTATGAAGAAGTGGATGTCATCAGCAAAGGAGCCAACTGCGGCTGGCCCTATTACGAAGGACTGCATGCCGCCCCGCCGCTCTATCCCAGCCAACCCACCATCTTGGGCAACCCGCCGCCGGGGTTGACGTTTCCGATCGCGGAAATTCCCCACAGCGGTGCCGCGCAAAATTACAACGGCAATTCCGTCATCGGCGGCGTGGTGTATCGCGGCAATCGCATCACCCAACTGTACGGCCACTACGTTTTTGCGGATAACGGCGATACCACGGTCTGGATGCTGACTCCAAATGGTACTAATTACGCCCCCTATCAGGCCATCACCAGTGCCGCCGGGCCGTCGGCCATCGGCACAGATCCGCGGAACGGCGATATTTTGATCTGCCAGCTTTACAACGGACAGATCGGCCGGCTGGATTACACCGCGACACAGACTGGCGCGCCCCTGCCCCCGACGTTGGCGGATACCAAAGCATTCACCGATCTCACCACGCTTACCCCTGCCGCCGGCATCGTGAACTATGACCTCAACGTTCCGTTCTGGTCGGACAACGCGATCAAGTCGCGCTGGTTCTCCGTGCCGAACCAAAATCTGACCATCGGCTTCAACACCAACGGCAATTGGAGTTTTCCGACCGGCACGGTTTGGATCAAACATTTCGATCTCCAACTGACGAACGGCAGCATCGCCTCTACCAAACGCATCGAGACGCGCTTCATCATCCGCAATACCAACGGAGTTTACGGCATCACCTATCGCTGGGATTCCCTGACGAACGCCACGCTTGTGCCCGAGCAAGGCACCGATGACGTCTTTACTATCAACGATGGCGGCACCCTGCGCACGCAGGTATGGCATTATCCCAGCCGTTCTGAATGCCTCGCCTGCCACAGCGCGGCCGGCGGTTACGGGCTCGGGTTCAACACCCCCCAGCTTAACCGCACGTTGACCTACGGCACGCTGACCACCAACCAAATTTCCGCCCTCAGCGCCGCAGGCTATTTCACAACACCGGTCACGAATGATGTCCACAGCCTGCTGGCGCTGGCCGCCGCCACGAATACCGCCGCAAGCCTCGAATTCCGCGCCCGTTCTTTCTTGGCCGCCAACTGCTCGCAATGTCATCAACCCGGTGGCGCCGCCCAACGGGCGACCTGGGATGCGCGCATCACCACGCCGACCAGCGCCGCCAGCCTGATCAAGACCGTGCCGGCAAACAACCTGGGCGACACCAATAATTTCATCATCGCGCCGGGGTCGCTGACCAATTCCATACTACTGACGCGCATGGCCACGCGTGACCTTGGCAGCCTTCCGTCCATCCAGATGCCGCCCCTCGCATCCAATCTCACCAATGCCGCTGCCACCAAGCTCATCTCGGACTGGATCAGCACCATGCGGCCGGATGGCAGCACGGCGTACCCGCACTTCAACTTTTTTACCCGTAACGGCACCAACCTGATCTTGCGCGGCACGAACGGGCCGTATGGAGGAAATTACTTCGTCCTCGCCTCGACCAACCTGCTGCTGCCCGCCGCAAACTGGCCGGTGGTGCTTACCAACCCGTTTGACCCGCTCGGCAATTTCAATTTCACCAACCCCATGAAGCCTAGCCAGCCTAAACTTTTTTATCTGCTGCAATTGCCATGACGCCGGCTGCTTCGGTATACATTACGCCTGTGAATCCGCAGGAACTGCAGATCCGCCGCGCAACGGTGGATGACCTCGCCGCGCTGAAAAGCATCTGGCTCTCCATGCGCCTGCCCGCCGACCAGTTGGAAAGCCGGCTCACGGAATTTCAGGTGGTGGAGCGGGAGGGCGAAGTCGTCGGCGCGATCGGCTTCCAGATCATCCGCACCGCCGGCCTGCTGCACAATGAAGGCTACTCGGATTTTTCCGTGGCGGACACCGCGCGCCAGATGTTTTGGGACCGCATCCAGAAGCTCGCCGCCAATCATGGCATCTTCCGGCTGTGGACGCAGGAAACCTCGCCCTTCTGGCTGCGCTGGGGCTTTCAACCGGCGGACCAGGAAGCGCTTGCGCGGTTTCCGGATGAATTAAAAGGTTCCGAGGAAAAATGGTACACGCTCGAACTGAAAAATGAGGCTTTGATCAGCGCCGTGATGGAAAAACAGTTTTCCAGCTTCCGCAATTCGGAAAAAAAGCAAGCCGATGAAGTCATGTCCCGCGCCAAAACGGTGACCAACCTCGTGACGGCATTTTTCTTTATCGTCGGCTTTGGCGGCATCGGCCTCGCCATCTATCTTTTTCTGCACCTCAGGGCCACCGGACACTGACCATCCAACAAATGGCCTAGACCTCCGGCAACATTGACCAACCAAAAAAATTTACGAAATATCACATGATGCGTTCCTTTGTTTTATCCGCCGGCACCCTTTTGGCGTGCCTCGTTTTTTTTGCCGTACCTTCGCACGCACAAATCCAACGCGTGCCCAACAAGACTTTGGCGATGCCGCCCGCGCCGCCGGTCTTCGGTTACACCACCACCAACGCTTTTCCCGGCCTCGTGCTGACCAATCCGATCTGCCTGGTCACGCCGCCCGGCGAAACCAACCGGCTCTTTATCCTGAGCAAAAACGGCGACATCACCGTCATCACCAACCTCGCCCTGCAAAAATGGACCACGTTCATGGATCTCACGCCTCAGGTTTCCAGTCAGGGCGTCAATAGCGGCACGGCCGGTGAACGCGGTTTGCTTGGCCTGGCGTTTCATCCCGGCTTCGCCACCAACGGAATGTTTTATCTGCTCTACATGCTGGATAACGGAAGTGGAAGTTATTTTGACCGTCTCGCCCGCTTCAAAATTTCTGCCGGTAATCCCAATCAGGGCGATACCAACTCACAAGTCGTCTTCTATGACCAGCTTGACCGGGACCCGAACCACAACGGCGGCGATATTCACTTTGGCGCCGATGGCTATCTCTACATTTCCGTCGGCGATGAAGGCGCCGAGTATGACGGCCGCAACAACGCCCAGATCATCACTAGCAGTTTGTTCGCCGGCATGTTGCGCATCGATGTAGACAAACGCCCCGGAAATTTGCCCCCGAACCCCGGCACGTCATCCTTGATCGTATCCACCAACTACCTGATTCCGTCCGACAACCCCTTCATTGGCATCACAAGCTACGATGGCCAGGCCGTGAATCCGAATGCGGTGCGCACAGAATTTTGGGCAACCGGCCTCCGCAACCCGTGGCGCTGGAATTTTGATTTTTACACGAATGCCTTCGGCACCAACGTCCTCTACTGCGGGGATGTCGGCCAGGATCACTTTGAAGAAGTGGATGTCATCCAAAAAGGTGACAACTTGGGTTGGGCATATTGGGAAGGCACCAACGTCGCTTCCAGTGGCGGTCTGCCCCACACCTCTTATGTGGCGTCACAAGGCACCCAGGTCCGTTTTCCCATCGTCCAATATGCGCACGGCTCCGCATCGAACCAGGGCAACGCCGTTATGGGTGGGGTGGTCTATCGCGGCGTCAACCTGCCACAACTATACGGCAAATACGTCTATGGCGATTATGTCGATGGCAATATCTGGTCGTTGACCGCCTCCAATTACACCACCAGCGTTGTCAGTGTGAATGGCTCTTCCGGCCCGCCCGCGCCGATGATCAGCGACAGCACCTTGAACGTCACCGCGTTCGGCACCGATCCGCGCAATGGTGACATTTTGATGTGCGCCACCAAGACCACCGGCTACGCCACCGCCGCCGTCATCAACAAAATAATTTACAATTCCACCAGCAGCGGCGCGCCGATTCCCCCGACGCTTTATGACACGGGCGCATTCACGAATCTGCTGTCATTGACCGGTCCGCAAGACCCGCTCTTGCCGGCGCCCGGCATTCTGCCCTACACGATCAACGTACCGTTCTGGTCAGATAACGCCGTCAAATCGCGCTGGATCTCGGTGCCGAACACGAACCTTACCATTGGCTTCAATCCTACTGACAACTGGTCGTTTCCGACCGGCACGGTCTGGATCAAAAACTTTAACCTGCAACTCACCAATGGCGACCCAACTTCGGCAATCCGTCTCGAAACCCGGTTACTGGTGAAAAATTCCGCTGGCGTTTATGGGGTGAGCTATCGTTGGGGTGGTTCCAAAACTAATGCGAGCTTGGTATCGGTCGCAGGTTTTGATGAAAATTTTACTGTCAATGATGGCGGCACGATACGGACTCAGAGCTGGCATTACCCCTCGCAGAATGAATGCACCACCTGCCACACGGCGGCGGGCGGCTTCGGCCTTGGCGCGAGGACTGAACAGTTCAATTGTAGCTATGATTATGGCTCCGGCCCCACCAATCAGCTTCAAGCATTGAGTGCTGCCGGATATTTCACTTTGCCGGTGACTAACGACGTCCACTCCCTGCTCGCGCTCGCCGCGGCCACAAACACGGCGGCAACCCTCGAATTCCGTTCGCGCTCATTCCTGGCCGCCAACTGTTCGCAATGTCATCAGCCGGCCGGCACGGTTTCGCAGGCAAACTGGGATGCGCGCATCACCACGCCTACGGCGCTGGCGGGATTGATCAATGGCGCCGTTATCAATAACTTGGGCAACAGCGCCAATCACGTTATCGTGCCGGCCGCACCGACGAATTCCGTGCTGCTGACGCGCATCGCCACACGCGGTGTGAATTCTATCCAGATGCCGCCGCTCGCCACCTCGCTGGTGGATACGGTGTCGACCAATTTGATCTCACGATGGATTTTAAGCCTCACGAACACGTTCTGGGTCGGAACATCACCCGATCCGCAAACCATCATCCATGGTGGCAGCGCAGTCTACGTCGTGAACTATGTTGCCACGGGTGACTTCCATAATAATGTCAGCTTGAGCGTCAGCGGATTGCCGGCCGGTGCCAGCGCGGGATTTAGCCCGGCCACCGTCAACAGCAGCGTCACCAATTCGACGCTTACCATCACCACCACGGGCGCCACCCCGGCTGGCACCTACACCCTGACCGTTTCCGGCACGGATGGCAGCCAAACCAATACGGATACCGCGAGCCTGATAATAAATAATAATGTCATCGCCCCGCCGGGAACCTTGATTTGGACGAATGCCGGTGCGGACCTTAACTGGGGCACGTCGTTGAACTGGATCAATGTGACTGCTGGCGGCAACGGCGCACCCGGTGCGGCCAACGACCTGTTATTCACCAACCCGGCGGTGGTTACCACCACGACCATCAACAACATTGCGGACTCAGGCTTCACCGTTGCCTCGTTGCAGTATGCGAACAATGGCACTTCGCCCACGTATCATGTCACTTCCATCGGAAACGGGCTGACGTTAACCATCACTAACGGCTTGATGGCGGGCACAGGTACGGATGCAGGGGCAGACAGTTTGATCAACGCCCTGATCACCGGCACCGGCGGAACGCTGTCGCTGACCGGAGGAAATATTTTCATCGCGCAAGGCGGCCTCACAGACGGCGCGCATCTGGCCACCGTGGACATGTCGGGCTTGGGCACATTCAACGCCAGCATCGTGCGGATGACTGTCGGTGCACCCAATGGTGCAGGCGCCATTCCCCGCGCCGCCGGTGTGTTGTATCTGGCCCGGACGAACGCCATCACCATTTCCACCACCGGTACCACGAACGGCCTGCTCGTTGGTTGGAATTCAAACACGGGTGCCACCAGCCCGGGCGGAACCAAGCCCAGCGTACTTTATCTCGGACAAACCAACGCGATTTACGCCGACACAGTCTGGGTCGGTTCCGTGAAAACACTGGGAGCTTTGCTGGCATTCAATCCGGGCGGCTTGAACAGCCCGACGGCCTATTTTCGCGGCCTTGGTGGCGCGAACAGCCGTGTTTCGCTCTGGGCCGTCGGCAACGATTCACCGCAAAATAACAGCAATCAAAATTGCTCCGGCACCAATGACTTCACCGGGGGAACTGTTGACGCGCTTGTGAACAGCCTGACGGTCGGCGTGACGAGCACCGGCACTTCCGGCGGCGCCATCAGCGCCAGCGGCACGGGCGTCCTCACTTTCAACGCCGGTGTGTTTGACGCGAACACCGTGACCAATGGCTGGAGCCTCGGCACCGGCACGGTCACCAACAACGGCATCGGCATCATCAATGTCAATGGTGGCACTTTCAAAGTGAACAATGTCTTGGCAATGGCTGTGAACAGCGGCGGCGGATTTAGCGGCCAGTCCGGCACGCTGAACATCCGAAACGGCACTGTGCTGGCCAATGCCATCGTTTCCGGCGGCGGCACAAATGCCATCACGATGAACAATGCCATCCTCACCCTCACCAACCGGGCGGGTGCGCCCGGCGCAGGCATCGGCTTGTTCGCCATCACGAATTCGACGTTACATCTGCGCCTGAATGGCAGCGCCATCGGCACGAACATGGTTGTTTCGAATCTGCTGGCAAGCGGTGCCAGCACCATCGTGATCGATGGTATCGCCAATGTCAGCGGTGCCGTCACTTTCCCGCTGATCAGTTATACGGGAACGGCGCCTGCGAATGGGAATTTTTTGAAGGGCACCCTGCCCGCCGGCTTCTCCGGCAATCTCATCAATAACACCGCCCAGAAGCGGATCGATCTCGTCATCGCGCAGAACGGAACGGTGACACCGCGCATCAATACATTCCGGCTGGCGGGAACAAATCTGCTGGTCGGCGGAACGAACGGATTTCCGGGGTCCGCGTATTATGTTCTGACCTCTACGAATCTGCTGCTGCCGGTGAAGCAATGGCTGCCCGTTTCAACCAATCCGTTTGATGGCAACGGCGGATTTAACTTCACGAACCCGATGAATGCGGGGAAGTGGCAGTTGTTTTATCTGCTGCAGTTGCAATAAGAATCAAACCTGCGGCGCGGTCGTCTTAAACTCGTCCGCATGGTAGGAACTCCGTACCATCGGACCGCTGGCGACATGGACAAAGCCCAGCGTCTCCGCGTGGGCCTTGTACTCCGCAAACTTGGCCGGCGGGATGAATTCGATCACCGGCAGGTGTTTCAACGACGGCTGTAAATATTGTCCCAGCGTCAGGATGTCGCATTTCGCTGTCCGCAAATCTTGCATCGCCTGCAACACTTCTGCTTCCTGTTCGCCCAAACCGAGCATGATGCCGGACTTGGTGTGGATGGCATCCCCGCGCATGTCTTTCGCTTTTTTCAGCACGCTCAAGGAACGGTCGTAGGTGGCGCGATGCCGCACCGATGGCGTCAGGCGGCGGACGGTTTCCAAGTTGTGGTTGTAGATGTGCGGGTTCGCATTCAACACCATTTCGATGCACGAATCGTTATCGAGAAAATCAGGCACCAGAACTTCGATGACGATGCCGGGATTCAACTGACGAACGGCTTCAATGGTCAGGCGAAAATGTTCTGCGCCGCCGTCCTTCAAATCATCGCGCGCCACGGCGGTGATGACGACGTGTTTCAATTTCATCCGGCGCGTCGCCTCGGCCACCCGCATGGGCTCGTCCCGTTCCAAGGCCAGCGGCTTCGCCGTGCTCACCGCGCAAAAACCGCAGGCGCGGGTGCAACGGTCGCCCGCGATCATGAAGGTCGCCGTGCCCTTGCTCCAGCATTCCCAATGGTTCGGACACTTGGCGCTCTCGCAAACCGTGTGCAGCTTGAGTTCATCCAGCAGCGAGCGGGTATGTGAGAAAGTGTCGGACGTGGGCAGCTTGATGCGCAGCCATTCCGGCAGGCGCGGACGGGCGGGCGGTTTCTGTTCGGTCGTCGTCATTACCGAATCATTCTAACCGCGAATACATGAGGATGCACACGGATTTTTAATGACGAATTCACGCCCTTCAAAAAGACCTAGAGATTTTTAAAGAAACCCGGCAGTTCTTCCGGCCCGAAATCCGCCAGCACCTTGCCATCTACGTCCAGTACCGGCGCAAGTTCCTGGCCGGAAAGGCGGACCATCTCGGCGAACGCCGCCTCGTCCGCGATCACATCAATCTTCTCGTATTGGATGTCGTGCTCGTCCAGCCAGCGGATGGCTTTATGGCACCATCCGCAATAAGGTTTTATGAAAAGGCGGGCTTTCACACTCTGCGATCACCCGATTTGCTTCTTATAATCCTCCGGCGACAGCAACGCACCAAGTTCGCCAGCATTGCTCAACTTGATCTTATAAAACCAGCCGCCGGTGTTCGGTTCGCTGTTCACGAGCGCGGGGTTGTCCACCACGGCGTTGTTGACCTCGGTGATCTCGCCGCTGACGGGCGAATAGATGTCGCTGGCGGTCTTGACGGATTCCACCACGGCGCAGGCTTCGCCGGCTTTCACCTTGCGACCGGCGGCGGGCAGTTCCACGAACACGATGTCCGTCAATTCGGCCTGCGCATGGTCGGTGATGCCGATGGTCGCGATGTCGCCGCTGACGCGGACCCATTCGTGAGATTTGGCGTATTTGAGATCGGAAGGAACATTGCTCATAAAATATGCGGGTATTTCACCAACAAGACCGGGAGAGGCAAAGCAAAATTTTCGACCAATTCACTTTTTGAAAATCGGCTTCTTCACCACAACGGCCGCGTAGCGTTTGCCACGGATCTCAATTTCGATCTTGGTATCGGGTGCCGCAAAAGCCGGCGGGACGTAGCCCATGCCGATGCCGAGGTTGAGGGACGGGCTTTGCGTGCCGCTGGCAACTTCGCCCACGCTCGCGCCATCCACCCAGATGGGATAGTGCGGACGCGGCGGGGCAGATTTATCGGTCATCTTGAAAGCGATGAGCTTTTTCTTCACGCCGTTCGCCTTCTGCTCTGCCAGCACGGAACGCCCGTTGAACTCGCCCTTATCAAGCGCGACAAAAAAGCCGACTCCCGCCTCGATGGGCGTGGTGTTTTCATCCAGTTCGTGGCCATAAAGCGGATAGCAGACTTCCGTGCGCAACGTATCGCGCGCACCGAGCCCGGCGGGTTTCACGCCAAATGGTTTTCCAATTTCGAGCACCTTGTCCCAGATGTGCTGGATGGAACTGTCCGGGCCGACGATCTCAAAACCGTCTTCACCGGTATAACCGGTACGCGAAACAAAAATGCTATGGCCTTCAAAATTAAAACCGGCGATCTGGTTTTTCTTCAGATCGTTGACGGTCGCGACCGGAAACACCGAACAGGACGCGCCGGGAATCACCGTGTTAATGAACTCTGCCACACGCGGACCTTGCACGGCCACGGCGGCGTAATGGTGCGAGGCGTCGGTCAGGCTGACTTCGCCACCCGTGAATTTTGCAGCCTGCGCCTTGAGCCAGGCGACATCTGCCTCGATGCGCGAGGCATTGATGATAATAAAATAAACACCGACGGACAGACGGTACGCGTAAAGGTCATCCACCACGCCGCCGTTCTCCCGGCACATGAGCGTGTACTGGCCGCCACCGGTCGGAATCTTGCGGATGTCGTTGGTGAGAACGGAATTCAGAAACGCCTCGGCACCGGGGCCATTCACGGTGACTTCGCCCATGTGGGAGATGTCAAAGATGCCGGCGGCATTGCGGACGGCCAAATGCTCGTCAGTGATGCTGGTGTACTGCACCGGCATCTCCCAACCGCCAAAATCGATGAGCTTGGCGCCCAATTTCTGATGCGCGGCGTAGAGCGTGGTGCGTTTCAACATGATTCAATATTTAAACACGGATGGACACAGGTGCGCACGGATAAAAACAAACACGGAGGCAAAATGAATCGCCTCCGTGTTCGCCAAAATAAAACTGGATCAGCCCCATTTCTCAGTCTTCATCTGCTCTTTGGGCAGGCCGAGACCGTGAACAACCAGTTGTTCGGCAAAATCCACCAGCGCGTTCGGGCCGCAGGCATAGAAGACGGTGTTCGGCAGGTCGGTGGCGATCTCCTTGATCCATTCGGGCGTGATACGTCCGTTACGGCCGGTCCAGTTGTCTTCCGGTGTGGCACGCGTGCAGGTGACCAGGAATTTGAAATGGGGATTTTCCTTCTCCAACTCACGGAATTCGTTGTTGAAGATGATGTCCTTCGGCTGGCGCACGCTGTAAAGCACGGTGATCTTGGTGTCCAGTTTGCGCCGCGTGGCCTCGCGCGCGTAAGCACGGAACGGCGTCACGCCGGAACCGCCGGCAATGCAGACGAGGTGCTTGTTCGGCTCGTACACGGGAAGAAATTTTCCAACGGGCGGGATGACGAAAATCTTATCACCGGCCTTGGCCCAATCCACCATGCGCGTGCCCATCTTGCCATCACGTTTGATGGTCACTTCGTAAAAGCCGCGGTCGAGGGCGCAGGAGGAAAGCGAATAGGCGCGCTTGTAGTTCGTTGTATCAGGCCAATAGAGCGTGATGAACTGGCCGGTCTTGAACTCGGGATTATGACCGTCGGGCCATTTGAGTTTCAGGGTTTTGGTATCCGGCAATTCCATCGTCGCGGTTTCGACGAGCATCTCAAGAATTTCTTTGGCCATAAATCAGGTGGGTACAGATTATTAGAAGGGCTGGTTGGCGGCAAGCAACGATGCGCTGAACAACATCACCAATAATTTCACGCGCTGCGCTTGGCCAGCCGGGCGCTGACTTCCTGCGCCAGCAATTGATAGGCGGCGGCGCCACTGCTGTATTTATCGTAGTAAATGATCGGCTGACCGTGGCTCGGCGCCTCGGCGAGGCGGGTTGTGCGCGGAATCAGGGTCTCAAACACTTTTTCACCCAGCAACTTGCGGACTTCGTCCACGACTTCGTTGGAAAGCTTGGTGCGGCCGTCAAACATCGTCATGGCCACACCAAATATCTCGAGGCGCGGATTCACCCCGGCGGCGCGTAACTGATCCAGCACGCGGTTCATCATGGAGATGCCTTCGAGGGCGTAATATTCGCATTGCAACGGCACCAAAACACCGTCGCAGGCGGTGAAAGCGTTCAACGACAGGATGCCTAGCGAAGGCGGGCAATCAAGCAGGACGATATCGAAACGTCCGCTGTCCCGCACGGGTTGCAAGGCGAGCGTCACGCGCTGAAGATGATTTTCCAACCGCGCCAGTTCCAGGTCGGCGGCGCACAAATCCACCTCGCTCGGAATGATTTCCAGCCCGGTATAAGCGGTCGGCTTGATTTTTTCGAGCAGGCTCCCCTCGCCCAGCAGAACGTGATATGCGCTGGCACCGTCTATCTTATCCACCCCGACCCCGCTGGTGGCATTTGCCTGGGGATCAAGGTCAAAAAGCAATACGCGCTTGCCCTCGGCGGCGAGGCAGGCGGCGAGATTGACGGCGGTGGTGGTCTTACCGACGCCACCTT
>DASZCA010000345.1:0-9731 GCA_035943555.1 Verrucomicrobiia bacterium | reverse complement strand
TGGTGCTGCTGTTCCAAAACCTGGTGGGCAATGCGATCAAGTTCTGTTCCGGGCGGACGCCGGAAGTCGCCGTGGGCGCGACGAAGGAAGAGGACGGTTTTTGGAAGATTTCCGTCCGTGACAACGGCATCGGCATTGAGCCAAAATACTTCGACAAGATTTTTGGGATATTCCAGCGGCTGCACTCGCGCGAGGCCTATCCGGGCACGGGGATCGGCCTGGCGATCTGCAAAAAGATCGTGGAGCGGCACGGGGGGCGGATCTGGCTGGAATCAACGCCGGGCAGCGGCACGACTTTTTATTTTACACTCGCAGAAAAGCAAAAATATGACGCAGAGCAACCAACTTATTGAAATTTTGATGGCGGAGGACAGCCCGGATGACCGGATCATCGCGGAAGAGGCCATCAAGTCATCGAAGCTGTTGAATCGCGTGCATACGGTGGGCGATGGCGAAGAGGCGCTGGAGTTCTTGCGGCGGGAAGGCCGGTACAAGAATGCGCCGGTGCCGGATTTGATCTTGCTGGATGTGAACATGCCGCGCAAAACCGGTTTGGAGGCGCTGGCGGAGATCAAGAATCATCCGCAATGGAAATATATCCCGGTGGTGATCCTGACGTCGTCGCAGGCGGATCGCGATATCTTCACGGCATATGGGCATCATGCCAATTGTTACATCGTGAAGCCGGTGGATTTTGAGCGGTTCGTCGAGGTGGTGAAATCGATCGAGAATTTTTGGTTTGGGGTGGTGAAATTGCCGCCGAAGCGTGAGTGACAGGTCAAAGACGAAGCACGAATGACGAACGGGGTTGATTGCATGGTGGACAGGTATTTGGATGCGGTCGGACTTAATGGCGGCTGCGGCTGGTCTGTGTTACCCAAACACAGGTACCAGCCGCACTGGCAGCCACCCGTTAAAAAACCGGTTCTGCCACCATGTATCTCACACAGAGGAACGGGGAGGGCACAGAGTCCGAGGCCTTGGATCAAAACGGGATTAATACTTTCTTTGTAAGGCGGGGAGGTTCGTTGTAAATTAATCAGGTAATGACCGGCACCCATACAGTTTCGAAATCGCAGCCAGCGCCTTTGACGGCGGCGGGCTCTCCCCTGCCCGCTTCAGCGGCGCGGCAACTGCCGGAGTTGCTGGCACCGGCGGGCGATTGGGAATGTGCCAAGGCGGCGGTGGAGAACGGGGCGGACGCGATCTATTTTGGCCTGGATAAATTCAACGCGCGGATGCGGGCTCATAATTTCACGGAGGCGGATCTGCCGAAGTTGATGGAGTTCCTGCACCGGCGCGGTGTGAAGGGCTATGTGACCTTCAACACGCTGGTGTTCCAGAACGAGGTGGCGGATGCGGAACATTACCTGCGCGCGATCATCGCGGCCGGGGTGGATGCGGCGATCGTGCAAGATGTGGGCATGTGCCGGTTGATCCGGTCGATTTCGCCGGATTTCCCGATCCATGCTTCGACGCAGATGACGATCTCAAGCGCGGCGGGCGTGGAGTTCGCGCGCAATCTGGGCTGCAACCTGGCGGTGCTGGCGCGGGAATGTTCGATCGCAGAGATCGAGAAGATAAGGGCAGCCGACACAACGGCCGTCTCGGGCGTGACGGCGCCAGGGGCATTGCCGCTGGAAGTTTTTGTGCACGGCGCGTTATGCGTGGCGTATTCGGGCCAATGCCTGACGAGCGAATCACTCGGCGGCCGTTCGGCGAATCGCGGCGAATGCGCGCAGGCATGCCGGATGCCGTATGAGTTGATCAGTGACGGCAAGCAGGTGCCGCTTGGGGATAAGCGCTATCTGCTAAGTCCGCAGGATTTGTCCGGCTTGGAGGTGTTGCCGGAACTGGTGCGGGCAGGAGTTTCTTCGTTGAAAATCGAGGGACGGTTGAAGGCGCCGGAGTATGTGGCGAGCATCACCAGGGTGTACCGGAAGGCGCTGGATGATTTGCGATTTACGAATGACGATTTACGCGCGGATGGCAAAGCCGAGGCGGGAAACCGCCGGTATGAATTGGAGATGAGTTTTTCGCGCGGTTTGTTCACCGGCTGGTTCGGCGGGAATGACAACCAGAAGCTGGTGCATGCGCGATTTGGAAAAAAGCGCGGTGTTTATCTGGGCGCGGTGGAGAAAATCGTGCGCGATGGCGTGATCATCTGCCTCGCTGCGCCGGTGAAGCTGGGTGACGGCGTGGTATTTGACGCGGGCCGGCCGGATGAAAAAGAGGAAGGCGGGCGGATTTATGAGATCGAGCAGCCGCGCTTCAAGATACCCGGCAAGGAATTGACGGAGCTGCGTTTTGGCTATGGCGGCATTGATTTTCTGCGTGTCCATGTGGGTGACAAGTTGTGGAAGACGAATGATCCGGAGCTGGATAAAAAGTTGCGTCAGTCGTTCGAGGGCGAGCTGATCCGTTATCAACGTCCGATTGAGATCGAAGTTCACGGGCTCACGGGCAAGCCGCTCACGCTGATCGCGCGAGACGAAGAAGGCCATGTGGTAAAGGTGGAATCGACCATGCCGCTGGCGAAGGCGGAGAAAGTGCCGCTGACGGAAGAAAAGCTGCGCGACCAACTGGGCCGGCTGGGCGGGACGCCATTCAAGCTGGGCATGTTGAAGAATTTTCTAACGGGTGAAGTGCTGTTGCCGGTGAGCGAACTCAACCGGTTGCGGCGCGAGGTGGCGGTGGAGTTGGAGAAATTAAGGGCGGCGCCGAAGCGGTGGGAGATGACGACAGCCCAAAGTCCAGAGTCTGAAGGCCAAACCCTGAAGGCCGAAGGTTCAACGGAGCCGCAGTTGATCATTTTGGTGCGAAATATTCCGCAATTGGAGGCGGCGCTGAAGTGTGGGGCGACGACGGTTTATTGTGAATTCGAAGATCCGAAGAAATATCGCGAAGCGGTGACGTTGTTCCATACGGCGCGTGGCTGCTGCGCGCCGGCGAACTTGAATCCGTCCGCGCCGAAGCCGGGCATTTTCGTCGCGCCGCCGCGCATCTTCAAGATGGGCGAGGAGTGGATAATGAACATCGTGCGCTCGGCCAATGCGGACGGCTATCTGGTGCGCAATTACGATCACTTGAAGTTGTTTGCGGGTGCGCGTTGCGTGGGGGATTTTTCGCTGAACGTGGCGAACCGGATCACGGCGGATTATTATAAGAATCATTTTAATCTTGAGCGCGTCACGGCGAGCTATGACTTGAATGTGATGCAGCTCGAGGCATTGTTGCAGGCCGCGCCGCCGGAATGGTTTGAGGTGACGGTCCACCAGCACATGCCGATGTTTCACATGGAGCATTGCGTGTTCTGCGCATTTCTTTCGAAGGGCAAAGATTATCATGACTGCGGACGGCCATGCGACAAGCACGCGGTGAGTGTGCGCGACCGCGTGGGCGCGGAGCATCCGCTGAAGGCGGACGCGGGCTGCCGCAACACGGTGTTCAACTCGCAGGCGCAGACGGGCGCAGAGTTCGTGGCACGTTTACTGGCGCTGGGCGTGAAAAATTTTCGCGTGGAGTTTCTGAATGAAACACCGGAGGAAGTCGAACGCGTGATCGCCAAGTACCGGCAGTTGTTGCGCGGGGAAATCACCGGCACGCAGCTCTGGCGGGAATTGAAATTGTTCAACCAGCTCGGGGTGACGCGCGGACAGATGGCGGGATGATCTGGGAACATTCAACATTTAACATTGAACGCTCAACGTCCAAGGCATGGTTGGGGTCGGTGGTTTGAAAATCAAATTAACATGGCCATGGTGAAACGAATCAGCATCCACTCTGCTTTGCTGTTTGCTTTGCTCTTCGGACGTCCGGTGTCGGCGCAATCCCTCACGCTGGCGGATGTGCAGACGGTGATCGCGCAGGCGGTCACGCGCGCCATGGCGCTGCCGGTGCCGCTAAAGACGAACGCGGTCATCGCCCTCACAGATCGCGAAGGCTGGGTGCTGGGCGTGTGGGCGCTGAACACCAATCTGACGGGCACGGACGGTTTGGTGGGCGAGGCCATCGCCAAAGCGGGGTCGGCGGCGTTTTTGAGCAGTGATAATAATGCTTTCAGTTCCCGCACGGCGGGATTCATTGTGCAACAGCATTTTCCGCCGGGCGTGGGCAACACGCCGCCGGGGCCGCTGGTGGGCGTGAATTTTTCGCAACTCGCCTTTTCTGATATCAACAAATACAAAGGACCAGGCAGCGTGATCAGCTACGGCAGTTCGCCGGGACTCACGATTGTGCCGACACCGTTGCCGATCACCGGCGGACTGGAAGGAACACCCGGTGGATTGCCGCTCTACAAAAACGGACATCTGGTCGGTGGCGTGGGCATCGCGGGCAATGGCATCGCGCCTACCGCCATCACGCCGGCGCTGATCACAGGCGCGGATTCGGATGAAGATGTGGCGCTGGCGGGGCAGACGGGTTTTCAACCTTCGAATATTATTTTTGGTTCCGGTGATCTGGTGAACGGCATCCGCTTGGAATACATCGAGAGTTCCACGAGTTTGGGAACAGTGTTGCCCTTCGGAAGTTTACCAGGGAAAGCGGTTTCGCCGTACACGCTCATTACGACGCCGACACCCTACCCTTATCCGGTGGTGACATTGGGCGGCGAGACCGGTGAAATGCGCCAGCCGTTGATGAACGATCCATTGGCCACGCCGTTGCCCGGCGGCGGGGCGCGGCTCACGGCGGTAGAGGTCTCCAACATTTTGGTGGCGGCGGCGAACCGTTGCCGCACCACGCGCGCGGGCATCCGCCTGCCGCGCGGCCAGGCGGCGCAGGTGTTCATCACGGTGGTCAACAATCCCAATGCGGATGGCGTGGCGCCGACGGTGCTGGGGACGTTTTGCACGTCGTCCAACGCAACGCGGTTTAGCTGGGATGTGGCGGTGCAAAAAGCCCGCACGGCGGTTTTCTTTTCGGCGACGAACCGGGCGTATTCGGCGCGCACGGTGGGGTTCCTGGCGCAAAACTCCTTTCCGCCGGGCATCACGGGGGCGGAGCCGGGATTATTTTTCGGATTACAGGAACGGTTTTCCATCATCACGCCGACAGCGATCACGGCAACGAATCCGGTGAATGGCGCGGTGTTCATGACTTCAACGAATGTGAATCCAAACCTGCCGAACGGCATCACGATCTTTCCGGGTGGTTTTCCGATCTACCGCAACGGGTCGCTCATCGGCGCGGTGGGCGTGAGCGGCGACGGCATCGACCAGGATGACCTGGTGGGCGCGAGCGGGGCGGCGGTGTTCCTGCCGCCGGTGGCGATCCGCGCAGACCAGACGCAATATCGCGGCGCGCGGCTGCCGTTCGCGAAATTTCCACGCAATCCGGCGCTATAAAAAATTGTGATCATCATCACTGACGAACATTGCACCGAGTATTCCAGCGCCGGCCATCCCGAACGGCCGCAGCGGATCACCGGCACGCTGGAGTTGCTACGCAAGCAAACGGAACTGGAACTGACCTGGCAGACGCCAACGACTGTGAGTGACGAGCAGATTCTCCGCGGGCATACGCCGGCCATGTTGGCGCGGCTGGAGGTGCCGGAGAATTTCGATGGCGACACGCCGTTCTACGACAACATCAGCAAGTTCGCGCGAGCATCCGTGGCGGCGGGATTGGATGCGTTGAAGCTGGCGAGAGAGGGGAAAAGCGTTTTCAGCTTGATGCGTCCGCCGGGGCATCATGCCACACACGAGACGTCGATGGGATTTTGCTATCTGAACAATGTCGCGATCGCGGCGCTGGAAGCGATGGCGGGCGGGGCGAAGCGCGTGGCGGTTTTTGATTTTGACGTGCATCACGGCAATGGCACGGAGGATATTTTATTGGACCGGCCGGGGTTTGAATTTTTTTCGGTGCATCAGCATCCGGCGTATCCGAACACGGGCGCGGCGAATCGCGGACGCAATTGTTTTAATTATCCCGTGGCGCCGGGAGCATCGCGGGAAGCTTATCGGGCGGCGCTGGTGAAGGCGTTGGAGGATTTGAAACGTTTTCGGCCGGATTTCGTGGCGGTGTCGGCGGGGTTTGACGCGTACGCGCGTGACCCGCTCGCGGACGGGCCGCTGCTGGCGGAGGATTTTTTGTGGATTGGTCAGTCGTTGCGGAAGTTGAACCTGCCGTTTTTTAGTTTGCTGGAGGGCGGGTATAGCCGGGATTTGCCGGAGTTGATTTTTGCTTATCTTAAGGGAGTGGAGGGGAAATGAGGGGGATACTGATTGTAGTTGCCGCAGACCAGATGCGGAACGGTTCAATGCCCCCCGGACCGCCTAAAGGCGGAACTCCAAACTTAGAAACGATCCCGTGATGGCGGGACTGGAAAGCCTGCCCTAAGTCGGAGCAGCAATTAAATCAACTGGACAACTGACCTTGAAAAACTAGCCTGCGCCATGGCCTCACCTGCACTGCCCATTTTATTCGGAGGTTTATATGCCTGGAGCATGTATCGCCGCATCCGGCGCAACATCGGGCAGCAACCGTTGAAACCACGGCGTGCGATCGTTTCCCTGACCATCCTGACGCTCATCAGCGTACTGGTCGTTTATTTTGGGATGCCGCATCCGAATGCGCTGCTGGGTTTCGGCGGCGGTTTGTTCCTGGGCGGTGTGCTGGGGTATATCGGTCTGCGGTTGACGAAGTTTGAAACGACGGATGCAGGTCATTTTTATACGCCGAACGTGTATATCGGCATTGCGCTCTCCGCCTTGTTTATCGGGCGCATGGCTTACCGATTTGTTGCCTATAAAAACACCATGGACCCACAGTCGGGGCATCCCTCGCTGTTCCAAAGTCCGTTGACGCTATTCATCATGGGGCTGACGATCGGATATTACATCGTCTATCAGACCGGCATCCTCATTCACAATCACGACAAGAACAAGTCCGCCGGTACCACCCCGCCGCCGTTGCCCAACTGATCCCTTGTGACCGTCCTCGAAGCCATCCAAAAGAGCGCCGACTTTCTCGGCAAGAAGGGCGTGGAATCTGCGCGCCTGAATGCCGAGCTGTTGCTGGCGCATGTGCTCAAGCTGCCGCGCATGAAGCTCTACCTGAATTTTGAGCGGGCCTTGACCGCGCCGGAAACGGATGGCCTGCGCGATCTGGTGAAACGGCGCGGCGCGCGGGAGCCATTGCAGCATATCACGGGATCAACGTCCTTTTGTGGGTACGAAATCGCGGTAAGCCGGTCGGCGCTGGTGCCGCGACCGGAAACGGAGATGTTGGCGGAAATGGGGTGGAGCTTTCTGGCGGAAAGAAAAGCGCAACACGCCGAATCGGAGTCCGGCGCTCCAACGTCCCTCGATTTCGGCACGGGCACGGGCTGCATCGCCATCGCGCTGGCGATGAAATGCCCGGGCGCGCAGGTGACGGCGCTGGATGTTTCGGCGGAGGCGCTGGCATTGGCCCGGCAGAATGCGGAAGCGAACAAAGCGCGGATTGAATTTTTGCAGGGTGATGGTTTTGCCGCGTTGCCGGGCAAAACCAGCTTTGACTTAATCGCCAGCAATCCGCCGTATATCGCATCGGCGGAGATCGAGACGCTGGACCCGGAGGTGCGGGACTTTGACCCGCGCGGGGCCCTGGATGGCGGGGCGGACGGGCTGGATTTTTACCGGCGGCTGGCGCGCGAGGCGGTTGGCCATCTGAAGCCGGGCGGTAAGATCATGATGGAGTTTGGTGATGGCCAGGCGGAGGCGATAAAAACTCTCTTTGAAGGCGAAAAGTGGATTGTGGAAACGGTGAAGGAGGACTACTCTCACCGCGCCAGAATTCTGGTCGCGCGGCGTTCTTAATTTTTTAACCACGGATCCTGCAATGGCGGGGAACTTTCACGCGGAAAAATAATCCGTGTCCGGCTCGAGTTTTAACAACCAAACCTTTTATTTATGGACAGCTTTTTAGTCAAAGGCGGCGTGCCCTTGCACGGCGAAGTCACCATCAGCGGCAGCAAGAACGCGGCGCTACCCATCCTCGCGGCGACGCTGCTGACGGATGAACCGTGTATCATCCGCCGCGTGCCGGACCTGAGCGATACGCGTTACATGGTGAAGATTTTGGAATCGCTCGGCGCATCCGCCAAGTTCGAGAACGGCACGGTGACGGTGCATGCGAAGAAGATCAAGGGCTACGCGGATTATGACCTGGTGCGCAAGATGCGCGGGTCGATCTGCATCGCGGGGCCGTTGCTGGCGCGGTTGCGCAAAGCGCGCATCTCGTTGCCGGGCGGTTGCATCATCGGCGCGCGGCCGATCAACCTGCACTTGAAAGGTTTTCAGGCGCTCGGCGCGAAGATCAAGATCGAGGGCGGCTACATCGATGCGACCGCGAAGAAGATTGTGGGCAACTCCATGTTCCTCGGCGGACGGGCAGGCCCGACGGTGCTGGGTACAGCGAACGTGATGATGGCGGCGTCCTTGGGCGAAGGCATCACGGTGATCGAGAGCGCGGCGTGCGAACCGGAAGTGGTCGACCTGGCTCATTTCCTCAATGCCATGGGGGCAAAGATCACGGGCGCGGGCAGCCCGACGATCACGATCCAAGGTGTGGAAAAATTACACGGTGCGGAGCATGAAGTGATCGCCGACCGCATCGAGACGGCGACGTTCATCATCGCCGCCGCGGCCACGAACGGCGAGGTCACGATCAAAGGCGGACGCGCGGACCATTTGCGCGCGGTCTTGGATAAATTGAACGAGGCCAACGTTTCCGTCGAGCGCAAGGGCGCGGACATGATCGTGAAACGCAAAGGCAAATTGAAGCCGGTAGATATCACGACGCTGCCGTATTCCGGTTTTCCGACGGATGTGCAGGCGCAGATGATGTCGCTGCTGGCCTTGGCGCCGGGCATCAGCATCATCACGGAACGGATTTTCGAATCGCGCTTCATGCACGTGAGCGAGCTCGCGCGCTTGGGCGCGGAGATCGAGATCGAAGGACCGAGCGCGATCGTGAAGGGCGGCAAGCCATTGAGCGGCGCGCAGGTGATGGCGAGCGATCTGCGCGCATCGGCGGCGCTGGTCATTGCCGGCATGGCGGCGAAGGGCAGCACGCAGGTGAACCGCATTTATCATCTGGACCGCGGGTATGAGAAGATGGATGAGAAGTTGAAGAAGCTGGGGGCGAGGATTCAACGCGTTGAGGGCACTTGAGGACGACGCCCAGGCAAGCCGGATATCGATGAACGGAACATTCAACACTCAACATTTAACGCCCAACTTCCAAGGTGAGAAATGCACGTCGATGACCGTTGGATGGTTATGTGATGCGTGGCCAGCGAAGCGCCAGCTCCATGATCCTTCCGTCCGCTTGCGTGAAGGGCACGGAGAAATGGGAAGGGATTTTAACCGCGAAACATACGAAATACGCGAAAAGGGATATGGGTTGGATATGAGACGGGGCTTTGACGCGAATTGCGCTAATTAACACGAATTGAAATTGGTAACGGAGGCGGCGACGCTGGAATTGATTCGAAGGCCATTAGAAACGAGCATGGGGTGAGGATTGAAGATGGAGGTCGGTTCTCCAAGTTAGAATGTTAACTTGTAGAGCCGCCCTTTTGCGTTTTATGTCAATAGTGAGGACTGACACGAATGGCCCTTAGTTAAGGCCTAAAACTTTCTTGGTTAAGCGTTTGCGGCGGACGACGCCGGGGATTTTTTCAAAGAGGATGTGACGGGAGAAGATCTGCATCTCTTCGACGATCTGTTCGAGTTCCCGTT
>DASZCA010000344.1:0-4545 GCA_035943555.1 Verrucomicrobiia bacterium | reverse complement strand
TCTTCGGCACGAAAGGCTGGGTCAGCCTCAGTCGCAACTCCTACGCCGCCAGCAATCCCGACTGGTTCAAGCTCAATCCCTGCATTGGTGACCGGCGGGTGTTGTACCACTTCAACTATTACAAATCGTTTGTGAACAGCGTTCGCGAACGCGCCGCCACCGTCGCGCCCCTTGCAGATGCGTTGCGCTCCGATGCCATCAGCCATCTTTCCCTTATGGCCATCAAGTGCGGCCAGGAAGTCACCTGGGATCCGCTCGCATACAAAATCAAATCGCCCGCCGCTTTGAACGAACAGATGCACATTCGCGTGCGCGGCGACTGGCAGCAGTCCTGACCTCGCGCCACCGCCACCTCTTCGCGGATGCCCGTTCATTTTCAATGCCCATTTTGCGCACTGCCGATGCGCTGCATCTCGATCCCCGCCAAAATGAATGGCCCAATCCCCTTCAGATCATTGTCCACCACCGGCTCGCCGACGTAATAGTCAAAACTTCCGTCGCGCACCTTGCCATTGCTTGGCGATCCGCCCAACCCCGCAACTGAGCAACATTTCGTCAGCGACCATTTTTCGCCGCCATCATCGCGAATAAGATTTTTCAAGATGCCGGCATATCCTTTTTCAATCGCCGGCACATTCTCACGCGACAGATAACCGCGATTCACACCCTTCGCCAACGCATATACAAACATCGTCGAAGCCGTTGCCTCTTGATAATTGCCTTTGCGGTCGCCTGCATCCATGACCTGCCACCATAACCCCGTCATGGGGTCCTGATATTTCAACACGCCTGTCGCCAGCTTCTGGAATGTCGCAATGATCTGCGCGCGCGCCGGATGATCCGCCGGCAGATAATCCAGCACATCCACCAACGCCATCGCATACCAGCCTTCCGCGCGACCCCAGAAATTCGACGAGCAACCCGTGTCCGGATTCGCCCACGGCTGCGTCTTCATCGCATCCCACCCGTGATAATTCAATCCCGTCGCCGCGTCATAAGTATGCTCATCGATCAGGCTGATCTGTTTCGCCACCTCATCAAACGCCGCCGGCTCGCCAAACAATTTCCCGCACTCCGCGTAAAATGGCGACGCCATGTAAATCCCGTCCAGCCACATCTGCTGGGTATAACGCTGCTTATGCCAGAAGCCGCCGCCCGGCGTCCGCGGTTGAAATTGCAATTGATGCTCCAGCAACACCGCCGCGTTCTTGTACCGTTCCTTGTGCGTGATCTGCCATAGCGCCAGCAACGTCTTGCCCGGATTTAGCGAATCCAGTTGAAACTCTTCCAGCTTGTAACCTTGAACCGAACCATCCTCCGCCACCAACGACCCAACCGCATCCTCCGCAAACTTCACATATCTCTTATTCGGCGCCTGCTCATTTAATTTAAGCAAGGACAGTGAGAACAACCCCATCGTGTAATCCAGTTTCGGCGTGCCATGATACCGCGCCATCTGCGATTCCGCCAAACGCTGCGACCAGACCAGCGGCGTCGCCCCCGAATATTGCTGCACCGCCTGCCGCGCCGACCGATCCGACGCACACGAAGTCATCCAAACGCATGTCAGAATGAAAACCACTGTTGATAAAAAACGGCCGGCGCACCGATTAAATAAATTCTTCATTCTACATTCCTCCTTCTTCATTCGTCATCGGCCCATCCACCCGCCATCAATGTTCAACACCGCGCCATTCAGATAATCCGAATCGCCCGACGCCAGAAACACGCAGCCGCCCGCGATATCTTCCGCCCCGCCCCAGCGCCCTTCCGGAATGCGATCCAGAATCGCCTTGTTCCGCACCGGATCCTCGCGCAGCGCCTTCGTGTTCTCCGTCGCGATATAGCCCGGCGCGATCGCATTCACATTGATGCGCTCCTTCGCCCATTCATTCGAGAGCGCCTTCGTGACACCCGCGATGCCATGCTTGCTCGCCGCATACGCCGGCACCGTGATGCCGCCCTGAAAGGACAACAGCGACGCAATATTCACCAGCTTCAAACGCGCCTCCGCCGGCGCCTGCGCGCGCCCCTGCTCGATCCACCACTTGCCCACCGCCTGCATCAGAAAAAACGGCGAGTTCAAATTCGTCGCGATTACGGCATTCCAGTCCGCCTCCGAAAAATCTTTTGCCGGCGCGCGACGGATGATCCCCGCGTTGTTTACCAACGCATCGATCTTCCCCGCCTTCGCCAAAATCTGCGCGATCACGTCCGCCGATTCCTTCTGCGTCCCCGTGCCCAGGTCCGCGTTGTGGGCGATGAACGTCCCGCTCGCCTCCTTCACCGCCGCCGCCGTCTCCGCCAGGTCGCTACGCGCCACGCCGACAATCGTCGCGCCCTCCCAGGCAAACGCCACACAGATCGCCTGCCCAATGCCCCGGCTCGCCCCCGTCACCACCACCACCTTGTCTTTAAATTTCATAGATAAATTTTTTTAAAAATTTAACACTCAACATCGAATGTACCAGCAGATCGCTTTCCTTGAACGTTGAGAGTTGAATGTTAAATGTTGAATGTTTCCCTTTTGTTTCACCTTAAATCCAGCGGCTTCACCGCATCCATATCATCAAACACCTGGTTCTCCCCTGCCATCCCCCAGATAAATTTATAATTCCCCGTCCCGCATCCGAAATGCATCGACCAGTTCGGCGATAACGCCACTTCATCATTGTGCATAAACAGATGCCGCGTCTCCTGCGGCTCCCCGAAGAAATGCGACAACACCCGGTCACCCAGATCGAAGTAAAAATAGATCTCCGTCCGCCGCCAGTGCGTGTGCGACGGATACGAATTCCACACATTGCCCGGCTCCAATGCCGTCAGCCCCATCACCAACTGGCAGCTCTGGATGCCGCCCTGATGGATAAATTTATAGATCGTCCGCTTGTTCGAAGTCTCCTGCGCCCCCAGGTTCACCGGCGCCGCCTCTGACGATTTCATCATCCGCATTGGATGCGCCGCATGCGCCGGACACGAGAGAAAATAAAACTTCGCCGGCATCTTCGCATCATCACTCGTGAACGAAACTGACTTCGTCCCCATCGGCAGATACACGCAATCGAGCTTATCGACAGCGAAGCTATGGCCGTCCGCCAGCACCTTTCCCGCGCCGCCGATATTGATCGCCCCCAACTCCCGACGTTCCAAGAAAAACGCGCGCCCCGTCTCCTTATGATTCGGCAACTCCACCTGCTTGTCCGTCGGCATGGCTCCGCCCACCACCAACCGGTCTAGATCTGTGAACGTCGCATTGATCTGTCCCGGCGTGAAAAGTCCGTCGATGTGAAACGTGTCCCGCAGCTCCTGCGTCGACATGCCGATAAGGTCCTGCGGCCGCGGCGTGCGGCGGATGGAGTCATGAATCATGCCCGCAGCTTGGCAAAAACGCCCCCGCCCGACAAGAATTAGCGCACTACCGCCGTGTCCCCCAAACGTTCTACCCGCACCCCCATCGTCCTTCTTCTCGTCCTCCTCCTCGAAAGAGCAGACAAACACGTCGCACTGGAACCGCGAAGCAGGCGGCATCCTTCGGCAAAAAACAACCGGTTTAAAATTTTTCGATTGGGAAATCATGATATATCACAGCGCACTGATGGTAAAAAGAGCGCGTCACAATGGGCGGCGGCTGTGTCGGGAGAAAGGGACCAGCCGCAGCACGTGGCCTGCAACCAATGCCCCCGAACCGCCAGCCAAGGCTGCTCGCACCGCCGCACCGGCAATGGAGCGCGGGCGGCCCGCCCGCGTGTTGATAAAGGATCGGCATTGCCCAACTCGCAGCGATTGCCAGGCGCCCGGAGCGGGTGCAAGTGCGGCTCGCACCAGCTTGTCCCCGCAAATTTTTCTCGACCGCAGCTTGTAGCCGCCCGCTCGCAACCGCCTCGGCCAAAGCGCGGCTGCCCGTCCGCCATAGCCTTTGGCGAAGGCGGATGTCCGGCGGGGCGGGATAAGCCGCATCAACGTCACCTGTAACCACCGTTCCCAAACCGCCAGCAATCGCCTTCACACAAACCCGCTCGTTAATCGAAAATCCAGTATCGTAAATCCCCCCGCCTTTATTTGGTTTAATTTGGCTTAATTTTCTCAAATTCATTGGCCTTTCCTGATATTTAAAATTCCTGATTTCTAGCCGTGACCCAATAGGAACAGAGCCTTCGCCAGCGCGCCAGCGTCTTGGAGTGCGGTAGTCCTCTACCGCTTTCGCCTGCAACCATCGCCCGCCAGCAACCGGCGAATTCCACCTGCAAGCCAAAGCCTTCGCCCAACAGGAACTCCATTCGCACACAGTCACGCTCACACTCCACGACCTCAATCCGCCAAAATGCTCGTAAATCGTCATTCTCAAATCGTAAATCCGCTTGGATTCAGTTGGATTTACTTGGATTTTCTCAAATCCATTGGCTTTGAGCTTGCCCTGATTTAATGGACAGTGATTTCTTGGTATTTTTGATCATAGTTTTTTGGATTCGAAGTTGACGGGTGACAGATAGCCGAGGGCGCTGTGGAGGCGTTTTGGGTTATAAAAGGTTTCGATATAATCGAAGA
>DASZCA010000343.1:0-1570 GCA_035943555.1 Verrucomicrobiia bacterium | reverse complement strand
CAACCGCCGGGCTGTTTGCATCCGACGATCGGGGTACATGCGCCGTTACGTTTTGATCTGTACGACACTTGGAACAAGCGTTCGCTGGGCGGCTGCACTTATCATGTGGCGCATCCGGGTGGACGCGGCTACGACACGTTCCCGGTGAACAGTTACGAGGCCGAGGCGCGGCGGTTGTCGCGTTTTTTCCGGCACGTCCACACACCGGGAAAATTTACGCCGCCGCCGGAAGTGCCGAATGGCGACTTTCCTTTCACGCTGGATTTGCGCAATGTCTGACGCGGATAACAGCAAAAAATCCCGTCCGCAGACACCCATGTTTCAATCCCAGTCCCAACCATCATCCGCTGAAACCGGCGCCCCTAAAAAGACGGCCCCGGCGGAGGCCGGTTTGCTGGGGAACTACCGGCGTAGCGCGGCGGCGTTTGATGAATTTCTCACGGATGAAGCCAAGCCTCGCGGGCATTACACGAAACTGCTTGGCACATTGGAGGAATTTACCGCCTTGGAATTGCGCCGTCGCCGCGAAACTTGCGAGCGGCTCGTTCACGAACAGGGCATCACTTACCATGTCTACAGCGACCCGCGAGGCGTGGAACGTCCGTGGCAACTCGATCCGGTGCCGCTGGTCATCGCGCCGGATGAATGGCGTTCGCTCGAGGAAGGGCTGATTCAACGCGCCACACTGTTGAACAAGATTTTGGCCGATTGCTACGGACCGCAGGAGCTGATCCGTTCGCGCTGGCTTTCACCGGCGTTGGTGTTTGCGCAGCCGGATTTTCTGCGCCCGTTGCATGGCGTGCGGGTGCCAAATGACACGTTCCTGCATTTTTATGCGGCCGATCTTTCCCGTTCGCCGGACGGCCGTTGGTGGGTGGTTTCTGACCGTACGCAGATTCCAACCGGCGCAGGTTATGCGCTGGCGAACCGGCTGGTCACTTCACGCATCCTGCCGGAGGCGTTCCGGGACAATCATGTTTGCCGGCTGGCAGGATTTTTTCGCGACACCCAAAATGCGCTCGCACGATTGTCGCCCCGCCAGGCCGACAAGGCGCGCGTCGTGATGCTTACGCCCGGCCCGCATAATGAGACCTATTTTGAACAGGCATATCTGGCGCGTTATCTTGGTTACACCTTGGTTGAGGGGCAGGATTTGACGGTGCGGGACAATCACGTTTTTCTCAAGACCTTGAGCGGATTGGAACGTGTGGATGCGATCTTGCGCCGTGTGGATGATGATTTTTGCGATCCGCTGGAATTGCGCAATGACTCCATCCTGGGAGTGCCCGGTCTGGTGGAAGCGGTGCGCGCAGGGAATGTCGTGATGGCCAATGCGCTGGGCACGGGGCTCGTGCAAAGCCCGGCGTTCATGTCTTTTCTGCCGGGCCTGTGCAAGCATATCCTGGGTGAAAAATTAAAACTCCCGTCGGTCGCGACGTGGTGGTGCGGTCAGCCGACGGCGCGCGAATACGTCATGGGGCAGCTGGACAAGCTGGTCATCAAGCCGGCGTTCCGATCGCACGTACGCGTGCGGGATCCGGAAAAGCCGCTGAGCGAAGCCGAGCGCGCC
>DASZCA010000342.1:0-9942 GCA_035943555.1 Verrucomicrobiia bacterium | reverse complement strand
ATTACGATTGCTGGAAGGAAGACGAACACGTCACGCTCGACGTCATCATCGCGAACCTCCATAAAAATGCCGACACCGCCAAGCGCATCGTCGTCGCCGTCATCCCGCAGATCCCCGCCGAACCGAATTGGAAAGCCCACTCCGCCCTCAACCACGCCTTCCTCACCGATAAAAAACTCTGGCCCAAGAAGACGGTGGCGGAATTGAAGCCGATCTTGGCGAAGTATCTATAACCCGACGCAATCAAATTGCCCAGGAAGGTAGGGCGCGTCGCTCCGCGCGCGCCGCGCCTGCAACCTGATCTCTCAATCAAGAGAACTCATGATTGCAACCCAGGCCTTCACACCACTTCCAATAAATCACCATTGGCTCATGAAGGCGCGCGCGGAGCGACGCGCCCTACCACCAGATTCCACCTCTTCCCCCATCATTTTTCCCATTTTAATTATCATTTTTTGAGACAAAAACCTTGGACGCCTTCCGCCGCAACTGGGATTATTTCTCCACCATGCCACGTCTCCGCCTCATCCTGCTGGCCGCATTGTTTTTGCCCGTCCACCTGTTCGCCGCTGATACCAATGCCCTTGCCCTCTGGTACCAACAACCCGCCGAAAAATGGACCGAGGCCTTGCCTATCGGCAACGGCCGGCTCGGTGCGATGGTTTTCGGCGGCATCTTTGATGAACGCATCCAGTTCAACGAAGACACGCTCTGGACTGGCCAGCCGCACGACTATGTCCGTGCGGGCGCGAGCAATTCGCTCGTGGAAATCCGTCGCCTGCTCGCCGCCGGTCAGGCCAAAGAAGCTGGCGCGCTCGCGAAAAGCAATTTTCTGAGCGACCCCGTCCGCCAGAAGGCCTATCAACCGTTCGGCGACTTGCATCTCCATTTTACCGGACAAGGCGAGGTGACGGATTACCGCCGCGAACTGGATCTGGAAACTGCCATCGCCACGAGCACGTTTCAACTGGGTGGCGTAAAATATAAGCGCGAAGTTTTTGCGAGTTATCCGGACCAAGCCATCGTCATTCGTGTCACGGCGGACAAGCCGGGCCAGATCGATTTCAGGCTCACGATGGACAGCCCGCATAAAGACTCAAAAAATATCGCGATCGCTTCCGATACCTTGTCGCTGACCGGCCAGGTAGAAACCGGCGGGCTAACATTTGAATCCCGTGTCCGAACCGTCCTTCAAGGCGGGACAGTTACGTCCAACGGAAACGCGCTGACCATTACCAGAGCAGATTCCGTCACCTTGCTCCTTACCGCCGCCACCAGTTTCAAAAATTTTCAGGATATCACCGCCGATCCGGCCAAGCGCTGCACGGCGGACTTGAACGCCGCCGCCAAAAAAGACTACCCCGCCCTGCTCGCCGCGCATCTCGCCGATTATCAAAAAATCTTTGGTCGTGTGAAGCTTGATCTTGGCCACACATCCGCTGCCGATCTGCCTACGGATGTGCGTCTGAAAAACATCCACACTGCCGGCATTGAAACTGATCCGGCGCTGGCGGCGTTGCATTTTCAATACGGTCGCTACCTGCTCATCGCCAGCAGCCGCGCGGGCGGGCAACCGGCCAATTTACAGGGTTTATGGAATGAGGAACTCAATCCACCGTGGGAAAGCAAATGGACCCTCAACATCAATTGTGAGATGAACTATTGGCCCGCCGAATTGTGCAATCTGAGCGAATGCACGGGGCCGTTGTTCGACATGATTGATGACCTCGCCGTCAGCGGTGCGCGCACCGCCCGGGAACAATATGGCGCGCGTGGCTGGGTGGTGCACCATAACACCGATCTCTGGCGCGGCACCGCGCCCATCAACAACATCGACGGCATCTGGCCGACCGGCGGCGCGTGGCTCTGCTATCACCTCTGGGAACATTACCTGTTCACCGGTGATAAAAAATTTCTCGCCCGCGCCTATCCCGTGTTGAAATCCGCGTCGCAATTTTTTATGGACGATCTGGTGAAAGATTCGAAGACCGGCTGGCTCGTCAGTTCGCCGTCATTCTCGCCCGAGGAAGGCGGCCTGTGCATCGGCCCCACGATGGATCACCAGCTTATCCGTTCACTCATGGATGCCACGCTGGCCTCCGCCAAGATTCTCAACACCGACAAAAAATTCGCCGCCGAACTCGCCGCCGTGCGCCAGCAAGTCGCCCCCGACCAGATCGGCCAGCACGGCCAGCTTCAAGAATGGCTGGAGGATGTGGATGTGCCGAACAATAACCACCGCCACATGTCGCCACTCTGGGCGCTGTATCCCGGCGCGGAGATCACGCCTGCGCAAACCAATCTCTACGCCGCCGCCAAAGTCCTGCTGCAATGGCGCGGCGATGGCAGCACCGGCTGGAGCTACGCCTGGCGCATGCCGCTCTGGGCACGCGTCGGCGATGGCGATTTTGCGCTCCGCCAGTTCAACGGTCTGTTGCAAAAACGCACCCTGCCGAATCTCTTCGACCTCTGCGGCCCGTTCCAGATCGATGGCAATTTTGGCGCCTGCGCCGGCGTCGCGGAAATGCTCGTGCAGAGCCAGCAGACGGCGATCGGCAAACCGGATACGCGCATCATCGAATTGCTCCCCGCCCTGCCGAAAGCGTGGCCGGATGGCTCCGTGGTGGGTCTTTGCGCACGGGGTGGTTTTGAGGTGGATGTCACCTGGCATGATGGCAAATTAACGCACGCCGTCATCCGCTCAAAACTGGGCAACCCCTGCGTAGCACGTTACGACGGAAAAGAAATTTCGCTGTCGGCCCGCGCCGCTGCACAAGTGGACTTGGATGCCCAACTCACCGTTGTATCACACTGATGAAAACCATTGGTACATTTCTTTTGCTCGGAGGCCTGATGTTCACCTGCGTTGCGGACACCACCGAATCTTGGCCCAGCCTGATCACCAGCAATTCAGTTGAGATAAAAATTCTTGAGCCGGTCACGGCAACGACCAACGCACCGCTCCCCGCAATCGTCTACCTCGAGAATCTCGCCGCTCCGCGCACCGGCACGGAAAGCGACGACGCCATCCTTAACGATTTCCGCAAGGCCGGTTATCTGGTCGCCGAGCTGGACTACGCTCATCAGCCCAAAGCCTGCGTCCCCTTCCTCAACCGCGATCTCGGCAAGTTGCGCGATGATATTCGCGCCAAGAAATTTCTGGCCGGCTATCAACTTGATCAGAACCACATCTTCATCGTCCCCGCCGGCTGCCGTTTGAAACGCGATGTGCTGTATTACGCCGACACCAACCGCCCGCTCTCACTCGACATCATTTACCCGTCACAACCGAAACAACCGGCTCCGGCGCTCATCGAATTTTCCTGCGATAACGTCAGCCGCATGGGCAACACCTCGCTTTCCATTTGCAGCGACACGATTCTGGATGCCGCCGCAACGGAAGGCTTTGCCGTGGCCATGGCGGATCATCCGGTTGCGCCGCCGTATAAGGGACTCGATGCCATGCCGGATTGCGCGTGGCGTATCAAGGCCGCCGTCCGCACCTTGCGCGCCGAGGGCGGCAAGCTTGGGTTAAGCGGGAAAATTGCGGCCATCGGTTTTTCACGCGGTAGCGGCATGGCCCTGATGCTGGCCACGACGGAAGGCAATGCGACGCTTGAAGGTCATGGCGAAAATCCCGGCGTCAGCAGCGCCGTGCAAGGTGCCGTCGTGATGTCCGGCCGTTTCACCTATCTCGACCTGTTGCCGGATGACCACATGATTCCGCGCTACGAAAAAGTCTGGGGCGCGCGAACCAATAATTTTGATATCTGGAAACAACACGGCGCGTTGGATTATCTGACCAACGCGACCATGCCGCTGTTTTTGACCATCAACTGTTCTGAAGCGCCGGATGCCCTGCATCAGATGACCGTCCTGCGCCAACGCCTCGCCGCACTGGGCAGCGATGACGCCTTCATGATGGACCGTGAACCGCGCGGCCACAAAGTCACGCTCGACCCGCAAATCCTCGACGCGATGAATGCTTACCTTAAGCATCAATTGAACTGAATTCGCCGACAATCGCCCGAAAAGCATTTGCTGACCGGCCCGGCCCGGCCGATACTGCTCATAGGAAGCGAAAGGAATCTTATGACGATGAAACTCAATCATCCGGCGCTGGCGGAACTCCTTCAACGTGCGTATTCCGCTGAAAAGGCTGCTGCTTTCGCTTACATCGGCCACGCCGCCTCGCTCAAAAAACCCGCGGACAAGGCCGCCGTGAAGCAGATCGAAGACGATGAATGGGGCCAGTTGGGCAAGCAATGCTTGAAAAACGGCGATTATTTTTTGCGGGTCTGCCATGGTAATAAATATCAAAAACTCATCGAAAAACCGGGCAATTTTCAGCGCGGATTTGGTTGCTCAAATTTCATTTGATGATACAAATTCAATGTTCTGTGGTCAGCAATAGGGCGATAAAGAAATGAAAAAGCTACAATTGGTGTCCTCAAATTATATGAAGAAAGCACATTGTTTATCCGCACCAATTTTAGCAATTTGTTTCTTTGCGGGCTGTGCATCTCCAACGCCAACAGGGTCTCCATCTGGAATGGCTTGGAATCGTCCAGACACTTCTTCAGAGGAAATGCGGCATGATTTGGCCATTTGTCAATATGATGCTCTTTCAACGAGAAGAGCAACGTCCGTATATGGGGATACTGTTGGGCATACAATTCTATTGCAGATGGTTGCTGATAAATCTGAGGATTCTAAAGAGAATCAAATGATAGCAGCATGTATGTCCGCTAAGGGCTACACGTTGGGTAAGACCAATTCTCCGTCAGCAAACCAAACCAGTAGACTCTCGCCTGAACTGGAGTCAAAACTTATCGGGCGATGGGAAAGCATTTCTTTCAAAACGAAAGTTGCTGATAAAGACCAAGCCGAAGTTGATAAGCAGGTATTTGTTTTCTTCCCCAATCAACGGCTGTTAAATGAAACGGTTTATAAAAATGGGAAAACTGAGCCTAGGTTGGTTCATTACAACATTGATTCTGATAAAATGGTAATGACAGACCCGCTCGTTGTACGCCCATATACGAAAACAATAGCAAAATACTCGTTGATTGATGACCAAATGATTTTAACTTCGGACAATTTGCAAATGATACTTCACAAAGTTCCGGAAACGAACGGAGTGCCGGAAAGTGATAATTTGTTGCTAGGACGATGGGCTTGCAGTTCAAAAACGAATGCGATTGCCAGCAAAATGCAGTTCAAAATAATGCCCCACAACCGCTACAATTATCAATTTTCCTTAACGTCTCCTAAAAAAACAAAAAATGAAGATGAAGATGGGATTTACTGTTATGATGCCGACCAGTTTTTGATTGTCTTTTGGAGCGATAAAGATTCGGAACCGCAATGGTACAAATGGTATATTGTAGGGGACAAAATGAATCTGGTTGTAGGCAAAGTGTCAGTGGTGTTGTCGAGGGAGTCAGATTGAAATGTTGAGTGCTGAAGTTACGGAGGTGCGGGCGGCAATCGTGGCGGGTTAAAGAAAGGCTAAAAATGTATCATGATTATAAATATTCTGTAGAATTCCGTAAGCCGCAAAAAATCTTGGACCCTGTTACAGACCTATCATGGGGTGAGCTAATTGCAATCGTATCCCAATATGGCCCAATGGAAGTCGAAGCAATCAGGTTTCATCATCCGGGTGCCCCACATGGAAAATCAAAAATCAGTGGAAAAATAATGCTTTTCCTTTGGCAGGAATTGAACAAAAAAAATTCAATTTCTGATATGGGAAAAAGTATAAAAAATGACTAAAACGAAACGCCTATAAAAATTGCGGATTTATGTGCGCCTGTTTAACCGATACTAAATAATGATGAAATATTTTCACGCGCTCGGCATCCGCGAGCATGATGAAATCCTGTACGAGATGGGCATCAAGTAAAAGGAGCACGAGGTCTATTTCCTGGAGCAGATCAGGCACAGCAAGTGGCTGCCCTATTTTGAAAAAGTGTTTTCTTGGGGCAAAAACGCCAAGGCCAACGACGTCGATCTTGAACACAAGTTGTCTGTCGAAGCGTCCATGGAATATTGCAAGGACTTCAAAGCGGCTGAGGTTGCGGCGGCGAACCGTGAGGTTGTGGGACGTTGATAGGACAGTAAAAAAAGCGGCGCTGAAGCGGCCGCACTCCCGACGCTTCGCGTGGTTTGCGAGCGGACGATGCGTTACCAGATAAAGATGGTTTCCCGTGCGTTCGAAAGCGGTGTCGCGTCCCGCAGCGCGGGACTTGCCACCGCAGTCCATGACGTTTTTTGGGCTGGGGGCGTTTCTTTGTTGTTTCTAGATCGCAAAATGATCATGCCACAAAGTGCCTGCTGCGCAGGCAAGTGCTGTCGCAGCGCGACAGTACCCACCTTGCTTTCGCGTCCGGTCGCCATGCAAATTATTCCGCTGGTATTTTATGCTCCATTTTCAGATTGAACTCTGGATGGCAACGGTCATTCTAAAATCAAATCAAAGGATCATCATGAAACGTTTTTTGTTGTCCGCCCTCTGGCTGCTCGCCGCCGCCCTTTCCGCACCAGCCCAGCAGTGGGCGCACGCGAAGCTCGACAAATCTCCGCGCCATCCGGAGTGGGTCATGCTCAAGCACGGCGGGCGTGAGGTGAACTGCTTTGTTGTCTATCCGGAGGTGAAGGACAAGGCACCGGCCATCGTGCTGATCCACGAAATCTTTGGCCTGACGGACTGGGTGCGCTCGGCGGCGGATGAACTGGCGGCGGAAGGTTATATCGTGATCGCGCCTGACCTGCTCTGGGGCAGCGTGACGAATGGCGGCACCGAGGAACTGATCAAGAGCCGCAGCAATGTGGGCAAAGCGATCCAAGCGTTGCCCGCCGAGCAGATCACGGCTGACCTGGACGCGGCGGTGGATTACGCCGCGAAGCTGGATTCGTGCAACGGCAAGGTGGTGGTCGCCGGTTTTTGCTGGGGCGGGGGACAGTCGTTCCGTTTTGCGACCAGCAACAAGGCGATCAAGGCCGCGTTTGTTTTCTACGGCACACCGCCGCCCGCCGACAGCCTGAGCAAGATCAATTGTCCGGTGTACGGCTTCTACGCCGGCAATGACGCGCGCATCACCGCGACCGTCCCCAAGACCACGGACCAGATGAAGGCCGCCGGCAAAGCGTACGAACCGGTGGTGTACGACGGAGCCGGTCATGGTTTCATGCGCGCGGGAGAAGATCCGACGAACACGAATCCGGACAATACAAAAGCGCGGAATGAGGCGTTTAAGCGGTGGTTGGAGTTGATGAAGAAGATTTAGAAGACGACTTGATATTCAATGAAACCTATCAAAAACATTCTGTTGATGGCGGCCGGCCTTTGCTGGCTGGGGCTTGCCGCGGCCCTTGGGTTGTTTTTGATCCAATATTTTACTGATGGTGCGGGGTTGCAGTTTTTTGGCGTACAGCTTTTCTCTTCGCTGACGATTGTCCTGGGGTTGGGGCAGGTCATCGGGTTTGCGGCGGCGACGTTTGTGTGTTTTGCGATCGGGATGCTGTTGTGTCTGCATGGGCTGGTGCCGAGCACAAAATTGGTTGAAGATGTGGTCAAAACAACAGTAAAGTAAAAGTAAATCTCGCTACGCTGCGACGAGCAACTTTTGGACGCAACTGACTTCCAATGTGACCACTATTTTTTCAAGGTTAACCGAAATTGTTGGTCTTGGGCGCCAATTAAATGATGAAGCGCAATATCAATTGTGTCCTTATAGTTATCAAAAGTATTTGTCTGACCCACATCAAGCCCGTTTGGCACTTGTAAATTGATCGCGATATTAGAAAACAAAGGGTCTGAAAACGAATCACCTTTAACAGGCCCCCACAAATTTCCCACCGTGGCGTCCCAGTCTTTATTCCCGTTTAGGCTGAGAGGGGTTATTGTTAGTATTGATTCAGTGTTTGAAGATTGAACTGCTATTCTCAATTTTGCATAAGGAGGTCTGAATTGTATTTTTATATGTGGAGGAAAAGCAGTATGCAGATCAATGTAATCTCCAGCGCTGATTGCAGAAATCTCGGTCGATATATTGAATTTCCATGCGGAATTTGTTCCAAGGCGTATAAAATTTGATCCACTTTTAAGTATTCCGTCCTTTTCCATATCCGATGAATAAATGGCAGGGGTCTCCCCCGTGAAATCTGAATCTCCGCGCTCCCCAGTATCGTGTGAAATTTGATCCAACAACTTGTTTAACTTGAAAATCGCATAATCAAAGACCGGAAAGACTTGTGCAGCGATAGTTTTTTTACATTTCAAAAGTTCGCGGATGGCCATTTGTCGATTTTCGTCAGCAGCCATTTTTTGCTTGGCGGCTTCCGCCTCTGCAATTTTTGCTGCATTCTCCTTTTGAGCATCTTCGATTTGCTGCCGGTTTTTAGCTAAGCTTTCCCGGTTTTCTTTCAAAGAAATATCATTGGTGCGTTCGATTCTAATTCTCTCGAGCCCGATCAATTTCTCGTTAAAAATGTCGCGCTTCGTCTGAGCCTGCCTTTTTTCAATGTCTTCCCCTTCTTGAATAAGATGAGATCGTTCGGAATAGAGCGCTGTCGACTTGAGATCAGATGGATTGGTCGCCCAAGCATTGTTAATGTTCTCAAGGCGCTTTTCAATTTTATCTCCTTCACCATTAACTGCGGCCAAAACATTTGTGTCCGTGGTCGTAACAGGAGAATGGTCAAAGACATACTGACTGCGCACCCCATAAAAAGCTACCCAACCGCCAACCATTGCAATGGCAAAAACTCCGCCAATTTTAAAGAATTTTTCCCAGTGGGGGACGCCATGTTTCAGAAAGGTCCAAACACATCCCATGATAAGAATTCCATAGAACAATGCCGCCCACATCCAATTTATGTTGACGTGGTTTACACCAAGAAGGGTGCAAGTGACGGTTAAAACTCCCCCAACAAATATAGAAAGCAATCCAATGTCAGGTTTTTTAGATGGTAATTCTACGAAGGTTTCTGGAATTGGATCTGGTGTAAATTCCAAGTCTTCTGGAATGTCCTCTGGCATATTAAAAAAGCATCTGAAAATGCCCCAAAGCCGTCAATTTCCATCTTTTCAAGAAAAAGTGCATTTTAATGTTTTTTACGTACAACTGAATAGCAGTAGCCACTAATTTGATAATCTGGTGACGGATTTTGAGCAACGTCTGAAAGCCTTGCGAATCGGCCGACCGTGCGCGGCGTGATCCGGAAAAAACTGTCTGCAAATCGCAGGCCAATCAAACTGAGACAAATTGGCTCAAATTCCGTGAGCGAGCAAACAAAGGCTTTTAAAACCTTATAAATTTAATCGAAAAACTTCAGATTAGCGACAAAACCATCATCAGCCTAAAGTCACAAACTGTTGGTTATCAATTTTTAAGACACAAGTTTTACGTTTTTTAGTTTTGGCACTGTTCCCACTCCAATTTTTTGCAGAAATATGGCAAAAATCTGCGAGTTACATTCCCAGCACGAATTCAGGTTTTAGGGATCTGTGATTTAATAATGGGCATGGAACATAGGAATGATGAAATTCGAATGACGAATGGTGCCGGTGGGCGGCGCAGAGTTGATCTTGAGCGGCGGTGTTGTCAAGCCATGTACTGCGGATCCAAGGTCATTAGCCTTTATTAGCCCCTATTAGCCTAAAAAGTATGCGAAGGAAGAATAAAGAATAACTCGTATGGTAAGAATAGAGACCGCGATTGCAGGCCATATGCTGCGGCGGATCCCACTCGGAGCGGGACATCTGCCTTCGCCAAGGCTATGGCGGACAGGCAGCTGAGCTTGCCCCACGAAAGTGGACAAAGCATGTAAGCTTTCGCGAACGACTTATGAAACAACTCAAGAGCCAACAGAAGCATTCCAAAGCGTTCCGGAAGGAAGCGGTGGAGTTATTGATGACAGGCCGGACCCTGACAG
>DASZCA010000341.1:0-14831 GCA_035943555.1 Verrucomicrobiia bacterium | reverse complement strand
CTCAAAGCGCCTGGAGCCGGCTTGATACCAACATGCTCCACGACTCCATGTTCGGCATCAAACCCGCCACGCTTTACAACGCCATGATCGCCCCCTTCGCCCAAACCCCGTTCGCCGGTGTCATCTGGTATCAAGGCGAAGGCAACGCCGGCCAACCCGCCTACTACCCCACGCTCCTCACCACGCTCATTGGCGAATGGCGCCAGCAATTCCAGCAACCCAAACTCCCCTTTTTCATCGTCCAGCTGCCCGATTACCTGCCCGATTGGGGCGGCTACTACTGGACATGGATCCGTGAAGCCCAGGCGAAGACCGTTCACGCTGTTCCGCACACCTCTCTGATTGTCGGCATCGAAACCACGGATGGAACCAATCTTCACCCCAAACAAAAACAAGAAATCGGCCGCCGCGCCGCCCTCCAAGCCCGGCAAGTTGTCTACCATGAAGACCTAACCGCCACCGGCCCCGTTTTCAAAACGGCCAAAGTAAAAGGCGCCACCATCGAAGTCACTTTCACCACCGCTGGCAGCCCGCTGGTCAACAATTCCACGAACGCTCTCCAAGGCTTCACTCTCGCCGGCGCCGATGGCATCTACCACCCCGCCACCGCAAAAATCGATGGCAACACTGTCACCGTGCAAAGCATCGAAGTCCCCGCCCCCAAAACCGTCCGCTACGCCTGGTCCGGCGTCCCGCACTCCACCCTCCGCAACCAAGCGGGCTTGCCCGCCGCACCTTTCCGCACCGACAGCTTGCCGATTGAGCGTGTAGAACCGAAGAAGTAGTGAACCTGCCTCGGCGAAAAAGAATGCGCCCTATCACCGATCGGGAAGCGATTCAGAAATTAGCCAGTTTGAAGAAGCATGGAGATTTAAATTTGTGCTCAAACATGATCGCTATTTATTCATTCTTTCGTTTTCCATTGGTATAAAAGGCGGTCAATGCCGCTGCCGGACGCGTGCCAAGGCGGAGCTTGCTTCGCGGGTCATCGGGGCGGCGGGCGCGCCATTCGCCAACGCGACGAGCAATGTTTCCGCCGACGGTGCCAAGCTGTGTTCCAAGGCCATCATTGCCCGCGATGCGCGCACACGGTCCGGGAGCGGAAGTAGCACGGGTATGGGCCCCATAAACGCCGGCATTCCCCTGGCCTGAGGAAGCATCGGAGCGGAAGAATAGTTGCGACCCGGCCGGCGCAGGGCTTCACGTTCCCCAGGTGAAACATCAAGACCCTGGTCCAGTAGCTCGCAGGCGGCGCGCTCACGGACATCGTAATCGGGATCGGCAAATTCGCTGCGGAGTTTCGCGACTTGGACCGGATCGGGACTGGCCGCCGGATGCAAATGTTCGGCGAGAAAAGTCACAGCCGCCGCGCCACCGGCGGCCAACGACCATGCGGCTTGATGCGCCGCCCAGACATCTTTGCCAGCAAGCATCTCCCAGCAGGATTCCATTTCCGCGCGCGACAATCCGGCTGCTGGCAGGCGACCATCTTGCAACCGTCCGGTTAAGTCCCAAACCAATGCCTCCGTGTACGCGGACGTCACCAGCACCGTTCCGTCTGGCGAGAAAGCCAGCGCTTTGATGGCGCCGGTATTTAAGCGATGAATTTCCTGCCGGGTCAGCATCTCCCAAAACACCACCCCTCCTCTATCCGCCGTGGCCAGCAAGCGGCCATCCGGTGAAATCGCGATCGCGGCCAACGAGTCGCGTCCTTGAACGATCACGGCACCAGTTTTTATATCCCAGACCCTGCCGCCGACCGCCAGCCAGTCGCCATCGGGTGAAACCGCCAGGCATGCGCCTGAATGATGAGAGCCTCCGGGAAAAACGCGCAGGTCTTCGCCGGTGGCAAGATCGCGCAAACCGAGTCCTTGATATTCACCCGCCCACCAGGCGGTTTTGCTGTCGGGTGCCGGTGCCAGCGAATCGATCCCGCCCCTGTGATGCCCAACCGAACGCAGCCATTTACCGGAAGCCGCCTCCCAAACACCGAGCCCGCCGTCACTTTGGCCGGTCACGATCTCTTTCCCGTCAGCCATGAACGCCAGCGCCTCACCTTGATGCTCTTTGCCAAAGCGTGAGACCGAAGTTCCCGTCGCGGCATCGAAAAGAAAGTACGTGTCGCCGAAATTTATCCAAGCCGCTGCCCCAATGGTGCCACTGTCGGGAGAAAATGCCAGTTGCTTGATCCCATAGCCGCCGCCAATTTTTTCGATGCGCTTGCGCTCGCTCGCTGCGGGCCAATCCCAGAGAATCAGCCGGCCATCCAAACCGCCAGTGGCAATGGTATGGCCATCCGGGGCCACGGCCACGGCCAACACAGGTTCCTCGTGACCGGAACCCGGGTTGATCTCCTCCCATGTCTCGGTATTCCACAGGCGGATGCGCTGATCCTGTGCGGTTGCGAGAGTTTTCCCATCCGCAGTCAGCGCCACCGCCCCAACGTGCTGTTGATTGGCAGGCAGCCGGTGAAGTTCCTGGCCGGTGGCAGAATCGTAAATCGCAACCGCTCCCAGCCCGGCGCCTACGAACCATTTTTCATCGGCTGAAAACACGCCGGCGTCATAAGATCCCGGCACGTCGTGCGTTATCTGCCCGGTGGCTGTATTCCAGAGGCGCAGGAAAGAGCGATGCCCTCCGGAAAACGGGACATCGCAGGATCCCGCGATACTTTTTCCGTCGGGAGAAAAAACGAGCCATGGCTGAAAACCGATGCCCCCCGTCAATACCACCGGCTCTCCATTAGAATCAAGATTCTCGATCCGCACCTGCCCGTTGATTCCCGTGGTGGCCATGGCGAGACGTCGCCCATCCGGTGAGAATTTCAGCGCGGCCACCCGCTCGCCCGGCAGTTGCCAACGCCGCAGTTCTTTGGCCGCTTGAACATTCCAAAGAATGACTTCGCCGCCATGGCTGCTCGCAACTTGGCTGCCATCCGGACTGAGAGCCACGGAAGGTGATTCCCCGTTCAGTTGGGCATGCTGCTGGCCGGTAGCGGTGTCAAAGACTTCGATCAGGCTTCCGTGCGCCAGCGCGGCGGTCCGGCCATCCTGCGCCAGCGCGCCGCCCATGAGCGAGGTTTCGGCAAAAACCTGTTGTTTTTTACCAGTTACTACCTCCCACAGGCAGGCTTCATTTATTGCCGTGGCGAACAGTTCCGTGCCGTCAGGAGTAAATGCCAGGCTGGTCAATCGCCCGCTATGTTCGAACCTGTGAGAACCGAGGCGCGCCACCGCTCCATCGGGCAGTGCGGTGTCCATCGCTGAAACGCTCACGGCAAGAAACAGAATCAGCACAGTCACCCACCGGGCGCGTTTTTCAAAAAAGCCGAATCCGCTCATGACAAGCACTACATCACACGAGGCCATGAAAATCGAACAGATATGTGTAAATAGTTTGTAAAAGGAATACATGGAGCGCCATGTTCAACACCATCCATGCTCATTCGTTTCCATCCGTGGTGCGTTCTTCTTGATGTGAAAAAAATCCCCGATAAACCCAAACACTTCCAATGCACTTTGCACGTCGCATTACCCGTCTTCCTTCCCCCGCAAGGCCACATCGCCTAAAATCCCCTAGAAATCGCCTCTCTCCCGCTGGCACACTTTACGCTAAATAGAAACTGCGACTCCGCAACCTGTGCGCGGGTGCCGCACCAAACGAAAAAACTACTAACCAAGTGAAAGGGCAAAACCCATGAAAAATTCACATGCTCAGACTCACACGGCCACCAACAATGATCTCGGTCATCTGGCCGATGACGCCCGCGCCCTGCTCGTCGCCACGGCCGATGTCGCCGGCGAGAAGGTCAACGAAGCCCGGGAACGTCTCTCCATCGCGGTGAACCAAGCCAAAGAATTCGGCGGTCGCGTTCGCGACAAGGCCGTGGCCGGCGCCAAGGCGACCGATGTCGCCATCCGCGCCAATCCCTACCGCGCCGTCGCGGTCGGCGTCGGCATCGGCGCCGTAATTGGCTACCTCCTCGCGCGCCGTTCCGGCCGTAAAGCCCTGACGGAATAATCAGTTGGCCAGAAATCAAACAGCCAAAAACCGTCCGCTTTGCACAGCGGACGGTTTTAATTTTCACGGTGGCCACGCATTCCATCCTTGAGCGTTGGGCGTTAAATGTTCAGCGTTGAATGTTCCCATCCCAAATTCGCGTCACGTTCCCGCCTTTCTCTGCGCTCTCTGTGTGAAAAATTCTTTCCCTATGGGGACCGTGCGCCAGTACCCATCCGTGGTTAAAATTTCTTACAGTTTCGCCCACCCAAAATTCCCCCGCAAAAATTCCAGCCATTCCGGCAATTGCGCCGCGATGCTCTTATACCCCGTCACCGCAAAGCAACTGCTCGCCGTTTGCTGGTAATATTTTGGTGACGGTGCGGCATGATACCGGTGCCGCCGCGCCGCTTCTTCGTAGAATAAACCCAGCCCGATCGTGATCCGGTTCGCCACCGTCGCCGGCGGGTCTTGGATGCAACGATTGCCCTCGCTGGACAAAACGCGGCACATTTGTCCGAGTTGGGACACTTGGGATAAAAATGCCTGGTACATCCGGAACGTGTCTTCCTCATCCGCCCCGAAGGTGGAAAGCTTGCAGAGAACCCAATTCATCGACTTTTGCGGCAGCACACCCCCGTTATCCTCCGCCAATTGGCTCAATTGCTGGCGGATCAGGTGACGCGACCCGGGGTCATCCAGCAACCCCTGCGCGTGCGCCTGATGTTTCGGCGGGACCAACGATGCAATGAGTTCATCCATATCTCATTGCAGAGAAAAATCAGCAAGTTTATTGCCAACCAGCATCGAAAATCTTGCTCAGCCTCTTGCTCATCCTCGCTTTCCGCTCTGTCGCCCCCGCCCCTTTTCTTAATTTTTAATTCCGGCTGCGGCTAAAAGTTTGGTGCCTTCGTCCACCGGCGGCCCCAAACATTGCTGCAGATATGCCAGCGCCGCCGGTTCCGTCGGAAAATAATCATGACAGATATCGGCGCATTTAGGGATGACCACCACATTCGCACCGATTCCATTCAGATAATCCGCATGCACTTTCGCATTCGCCATTTTTGCCAGCGAATGCGGGTCGCCCTCCACCAAGATGGAATGCATCCGCGCCGGGGTGATCGACTCATAAAATATCCGGTTCCCCGCGCCCGACCACAACCGTTCCGCAAAACCGCCGTAGGGAATCACCGCTTGCGTCTGCGGTGAGAACCGCGACACCACCCAGGCCGTGACCGGATTCCTCAAGCTGCGCGCATAAGATGATCCGCCCGCGAGCGGCACCAGTTGGATCAGCGATGTCTGGGCGAACAACGGCCGGTCATCTGCCAGGATCACGGCCTCGCGAAAAACTACAGATGAATAGGAAAACGTCACGACTGTGACAGCCACACCGCCAACTCCTTCCACTTTGGATTCAACCGGCATTCCCAGTTCCGCGTTCCAGGTCTCAAAATGTTGCGGCCGGTTCCTGAGTTGCCGGAACTCCTTCACAAAATCTTTTGCCACCGTGGACAACCGGTGATGAAAATTATAGGCGAAGAGATATACATCGTATCTCCCTTGCCATTCTTGGACGATGTCCATCATCTCGGTGGGATCTTCGGTGGCACCATGCAATAATATCAGCACCGGCTTGCCACTGTCCGTTTCTGGCGACACATGGACGAGCGTGTCCTTTCTCGCCATGATTTCCTTCATCTTGGCGACGTCACCGGGTCTGCCGGTCAATGGATGCTCCGGCACCGTCGTGCATCCGTCAACCAACACCATGACGATCACGCCGATTAAAAATGAAATAAAGTTCCCGGCCATAAATGTGAATCGTGGGCTGACATCACATTCACCAAAACAATGGGGCATAAACCGTACCAAGCTCGGCTTTTTGAAAATTTAGCGGCAAACCCGGTTAATCAATCAATTTCAGTAAAGAAAGAAGGCGGCAAAAAATCAGGGGGGGATTAACCACGATGCTATTTGAAATGTACGACGCAATGCAAACAGGCGTTCTGCAATGTCCCGCGCACCATTGCGTCCGGATGCCGGGCCCGCTTAAAGTTTTGCCGCCCGCAGCCGGAAAAACCCAACCCCGTTCGTCATCGTAGAAGTTGTCGCCTGCACCGTCAAAACGCGGTTGGTCACCAAGTCCACCACATTGATCTGTTGCACATAACCCGTGCCGGAATACCAGTTCAACAGATTCGGCGACCATTGCACCGCCACGCTGACATCCGTGGCGGCCTTGGACTGGGGATAGGTCATTTGAAATGCCCCGTTCGTCACCGCCGTGGAAAACGGATTCGCATCTGACACTTTCGGCGAATACCCGAGCGCATATTCCAACAAGTTTGGTAACGCATCACCATCCGGATTGGCCGCGTCACCACTGATGAGCGGATTTCCGAGTTCGGTCGTCGTGAAATTCGCTCGCAGCCAGTTGTTGATCGGCCGGTCCATGATCAAGGCCGTCGCGCTGTTCAGATTCGTCAGCGCGTAAGTGGCCGAGCTTGTGAGGGTCAGCGTCACCGTCACCTGATTCGTCGTCAGGTTATTTCCCAGTGGCGAGACATAAATATTAGTCGCCACCGTTCCCGCCGGAATCGTGACGCTCCCCGGCAATGTTGCATAATCCGTTCCTGCCACCGCCGTGCCGCCAACGGAATAATTTACCGTCACCGGCGTGGTTGCCGCGCCATTAACAGAGACCACGCTGAACCGCGCGCTGTTCGTTCCAAATTCTCCGCCCACCGCATCGCTGGCGACGATCTGCACCATGGGCAAGCTCGTCGCCGATCCCGGGGCGATGTTACCCAGCGGCATGAAACGCACGGCATTGGCGATGACGTAGCCGTTCGCGCCACCATTCGTGATTGTCACACTGCCGCCGGTGCCGATGTTAAAATAATTGCTCGAGGCGATCTTCACCCAGTTAGTGCAGGGAATCTGCTGGTTGAGAATGACCGTATTGGTCGCACTCGCACTGGCGACGCGCACCGGCACGTTGCTCGCGCGGTTCGGATCGTACACCCACCAAATGTACACGTCATAATATCCGTTCGTCGTGATCGTCGGGTTGAAGCGCACAAATTTTTTGGTGCCGGTATTGCCATCATGCCAGTAAGGGCCGTTCGGCAATGGCCAGCCGCCGCTGTTCGCGCCCGTCGTCCATGAGCCGCCCACCGTCACCCCGGGCGTCGTGCTGACGGTCATGACGATGCCGTTGGTATCCACGCTTTGCACGCTGCCCCACGTCAAAAGCTGTCCGTCCGCCAGCAACTGCGCCGCGAGCTTCGGATAATTCACCGATTGCACCGCCACATTATCATCGATCGCGAATGCCGCCGCGACACCCGCCGAATGGCTCGTCATCATGAACACCGGCTCCATCCGCACAGACGCAAAACCCACATGGCTCGCCGAAAGCGCGAACGTGCAAAACAGATTTTTGCACTCGCCCACTTTGGGCACGATCGACCGGTAACTGACCGGATACGGATAAGGCACCGAAACGCCGATACCGCCCTCCGTCACCGTCACACCGTTGACGGCCAGTCGCGCGTCCGGATGGCAGTCTAGCGTGTAACTCGCCAGCGAAATGGAATCCGCCGCCGCGCGCGTGCCCTGCGAATCTTGCTGTTCCATGACGTAATCACTCACCATGCGCCGCGCCTCGCGGATATACAGGTTGTAAGGCCACCCACCGTTATCCTGAAACTCATCCTTCGCGTACCCGTAGGACTGCATGCTGGCCTGCACATTCGCCGGCACATTGGTACTGGTGGCCAGATAGTAGAGCAGGCCGCTGATATAATCTTTATGCTGCTGATAGATTGGCTGCCGACCGGCATATGTGTTGGTCGGGTAAGTATAATTATAACCGAGGAAATCCGTGGAGATGTCCGCGTAGGCGTTGATGTCCGTTTTGCCGTTGGGGATGATCGTCTGCACGTCGATCAAGCGGTTGAGCGGCACCGAGCCGTTGACCGCCACGTAAGCGGTGATGTAGCGATGCATCAATTCATACGTCGCTTCGCTGTAATTCGTCGGCGCAGTGATGGGAATCTGGTTCGTGACGTTTTGCGTCAGGCACAGCCGGAAATTATAATTTTGGATCCGCCGGTCGCCCGCGCCAGCCGTGCCCGGCGCGTTCGTCTGGATGAGCGGCAACAAACCGCTCGCGGCATTTCCAGGAATCACATAAGGATCGCACGGATAGGCCACGCTGTTCACAACGACACCGGCGAGCGATTCCCCGTAAGTGGCCGAACTTTCCCTTCCCCAAGTGAACGTAACGCCCGACTGCGCCATCAAATCACCCTCGTAGGTCGCATCGATAAATTCCTTCGCACGAAAGACCGAGCCATCCGCCATCGCGATCTGCGTGATGGTGAGATTGGACAGGGTGACCGAACTCAATTGCAGATTGGTGTACAGTGTCACGCCAGCACCCGCGAGCATCTGCATGAAAGTCTGTTCCGCGACGTGCGGCTCAAAATAATAGACCGGATTTGTCGTTCCATAAGCCTGCCCGACCCGCAGATAAAATTCCGCCGCGATACCGCCGATGGAGGCCGCATTCCCCTTGTCCGTCACACCCAACCCGCTGGCGGTGAGACCCCCCACATGATTATTGACGCACACTAGCGCAACATTTTTCCCCAATCGCGCCGCCGCCACTGCCGCCGCCACACCACCCGAAGTGCCGCCATAGACGCAGATATCCGCATCCACCACCACCGCCGCCTTGGTCGGGATGCACATCATTCCAGCTAGCAGCACCAGCCATAAAATCATCCCTTTCGCCCTAAAAAGCGGCGCGGGTTTCATTTCATCACCAAATCTTTCGGCCACTCCAACCGCACGCCGTCCTTGGTCAGCAGTTTCTGAAAATCCGCCAGCAACTCCGGCTGGTTTCGCACCTGGCGCGGCGTTTTTTTCTGCGCGACACAGAACGCCGCCAGCGCACCCGCCGCCTCGCCCACATTCCATTCCACCGGATGCAAGCGGTAGCAACCATTCGTGAGATGCGTCACGCCCAAGTTCTTGCCCGCCGGCAGCAAGTTCTCCATCCGGCGCGGAATCAGCGCACCCAACGGAATCTGGAACGGCAGCGTGCCGCCAAAATTTGCATGGTCACCGCGGGTCGTGATGTGCAGGTCCATCGCGTAGTGGCCGATGCCCACGGTGTCGGCGAATTGCAGCGCATGCACTTCCTCTTTTTTCAAACCGGTGATGCGCATCCGTTCCGCCATGGTCACATGTTCTTCCAGCACGGTGAACTCCGCCTTGATGCGGCGGCCCTCGCGGATATAGGGATATTTCGCCAGCCCGTCCTTCGTGCCGACGACATCCGGCCGCAGACGCAGCCCCTTCCAACCCGCACCGCCGTCCGGGCGTTCAATCTCAGTTTGCAACCAATACAGCAGCGACAGGCTCATCTGCTTGGCGCTCTCAACATGTTTTTTCGCCTGCGCTTCGCTCACGTCGCAGATCTGGCCGAAGGAATAATCATTTTGCGGCCAGTTCACGATGGTCAGGTCACCGGGATAAAATCCGGACGCAAACTGGTCGCGATCCGCGATACGGCGGTAGGTCCAAAAGCCTTTGCGCGCCTCCGGGTCAAAGCCGATCCGCTTGGAATCACGCTCCTCAAAATTCAGGACGTGATAATCCTTCTGCGCGCTGGTGCTGAACGTGAACGCCCGCCAATAATCATAATCCCTCGGCTTGGGCAGCGTATGGTCTTCGCCGGCGAGGTAATCCATCGCGAAGCACATCGTGAACCCCTGCAGATTGTCGGGCTGCGCCGTGTCCTTGGCGTGCAACTCGCCGGTCTCTGATTTCGCCTCCGCGCCGATGGCATATTCGGTCTTCGTCAGCGGCAGCAAATCGCCCTGCTCCGTCGCATCCAGAAAATATGGCGCATGCAAAATCAGGTCATGGCCGGAAGTCAGATCACGCACTTGGACGGCTTCCACAGTATCGCCATGGGTGGTCGCCGCGACCGCCTTATGCCACAGCAGGAGATTGACCTGGCCGTTCGCGACATACGGCGCGAGCATTTCATTCAACGCCGCCAAGGCCACGCGCGGTTCCCCGCCGATGGCAGAAACCCAACTGTTGCCCGGATTGAAATATTTCTTTGCCCGTGCTTCGTCCGTCAGCGGGTAATTTTTCCGGTAATAGTCGCGGATGCCGGTGCGAAATGTTTGATAACTCGCGGTGGCGCCGAAGGTTTCGATCCAGCGATTTTCGTCTGGTGGAACCGCCTGTTGCGTGACCTGCCCGCCGATCCAGTCCGTCTCCTCGGTCAGGATCACGTTCAAACCGTTGCGCGCCGCCGCCAGCGCCGCCGCACAACCGCCCATGCCGCCGCCGATGATGACGACATCCGCCGACAATTCCCTCGGACGCAAAGGCTTTACGCCAATGCAACCCGGTGCCGCCAGAATAAGCGGAGTCGCCAAGCCGAGGCTTTTCAAAAAGTCGCGCCGTTTCAATTGGTTAGCAAAGGATTTCATTTATGTCCGCCAAAAAATCTTTAAACGGGTTAACAAACTTACCGTCAGCGCCATCAACAAGGTGATGATCGCACCTTTCACAAATCCGCGCCACGGTGTCGAGGCGAAGTGCGTCAGCATGATGTCGACGCCGGTCAGGGCGAGGATGGGCGTGATAAAATTGTTGATGCCCGCGTAAGCAATCATCGGATTTTGTCCATTATCGATCAATAGTCCGAACCAGCGCTTCTTCCGGAACACATCGATCAGAATGGAGCAGCCGATGAACACAACAATCGCCAGCCCAGACGTGACAAAATAATAACTCAACGTGGGGTGATCTTTTTTGATGCCGCCTTCGTAGGGTTCGAAGATCAACCCCAAAACGAGCCAGTAGACGCTCCAGTTGAACAGTTTGTTGTAGAGACGCTCCGTCTCATTCAACGGCTTTTGCAGCAGCATCCAGACAATGAAACACAACGCAAATGCCAGAAACGTCGCCTCGATCAGCCAGCGCGCTTTTAGCCCGACCAGCACGGTAAAAAATAAGGCGGCCAAGGTGGCGAGGATGAAAACATACTGGATGAACGGCCAGCGCGATTCCTTCGAGACAGTGTCCGGCTTGCTCCGCGTCCATTTCAGGATCAGATCACCGGCGATGGTGCCGGGGATGACGATGCACAGGTATTGCAGATAGTAGAGGTGATAAATCCACGGCAGCGGCGAACTCATCCACACGTCGCGCACCCAGCCCTCCGTCGGCTGCGGCATGTTGGACATGCGGATGGCGAACAGCAGGCCGATCACACCGAGGCGCAGCAACAGATTTTCCCGCGTCAGCATCCAGACCAGCGACCCAAACACCGCCACGTTCGTGAGCACGATCATGATGATGTCGCTACGTCCCAGGTCAAAGCCCGTGCCGTCAGGATATTTGATGAAAGCACAGAACAGAATCACCGCCAACCACCCTGCGCCACGGATGGAAAATTTGACGATGCGCGGCCAGGCTTCCGGCAAGCGCGTCAAGATCGGGAAGAAAATGAAAAAGCCCAGCAACGCGATCAGCCATATGCCCGTCGTCGGATGATTGCTGATCGTATACGGCCGGATGGCCATCACGAACAGGGAGAAAAACCCAAGCAGAAATCCACGCTCCATCACGAACAGAAACAGCTTCCACGCCGGCGTCTGATTTTCCATGCGCCGCGAGAGTGCGAGTGGAAACGCCGCTCCCATGGCGAACAGGAAAAACGGGAACACCAAGTCAACCCACGAGATGCCGGGCAAATCGCCGTTCCACTGAAAAGTCGGCGGCGGTTCCTGCGCATGATACATCCAACTCGGCAGCGCGTGGCTGTCGAACGGCATCTGGCCGGAGAGCAGCATGGCCAGAATGGCCAGGCCGCGCAGCGCGTCCAAGGCATACGCGCGGTTCTGGCCGGTGACGGGATTCATGCCGGACTAAATCTAAAACATTCAACATTTAACACCCAACGTTCAACGCCCAAGGTTTCGCACCACGAATCCTTGAATGTTCGGCGTTGAATGTTGGAGTTTGAATGTTTCCTCGGACTCATAGAGACAACCTCACACCTTCCCGAATTTCTTCAACGCCGCATAGGTGCGCTCGACCGCCACCAGCGGTGTCTTGCTCGTCTCGTGTTCAACGACATACCACTGCGTGCCGCCGGTGGTTTCGCAGATGTCGAAAACGGCGGGCCAGTTGATCTTGTCCTCGCCGATGACGGAATCCGGCGGGCCGCCGTTAGGCTTGATATGAATGCTGCGGGTTCGACCGGGGAACTTTTTGAGTTCTGTCACCGGATCCGCGCCACCGTCGCAACAATTGCTCGTATCCAACTGCATGATGACTTCCGGATTCGTGTTCTCACCAAAAACCTCCCACGGCAGCACGCCTTCGACGGGATGAAAATCGTGGAAGTGTGAGTGATAGCCAATGGACAGGCCGAGCGGCGTGAGCTGCGCGGCGATGTCATTGAACAGTTTTGCCTTGTCGATCCAGATCTGCCGCGTCGCGCCGCTCATGTCCGGCACGATGATGAATTTATTGCCGATGACCTGGTTAAACTCGATAGTCTCCTTCAGCTTGTCCGCCGTCAGCACCATTTCTGAAGGCGTATGTGAACCGCAGGCGACCAGGCCGTTGTCATCCAACATGGTGCGAATCTCTTTCGCGGAACGGCCCCAGTAACCGGCGAATTCCACACCGGGATAGCCCATTTTTGCGATCTTCGCCAATGTGCCCGGGAAATCCGCCTTGCATTCATTGCGCACGGAATAGAGTTCCACGCCGAGACGGATTTTCTTTTTCGCAAATCCATTGGTGGCACAGCCGGCCAGGCCGAGTGAAGCGCCTGCGATACCGAGCGCCGAGAGTTGCAGAAATTCCCGGCGACCGAGATTTTTGGAATGTTTCATGTTTAAAAATTTTACCCGCGCCGCATGCCCGGCAGGTGCCACGGCTTGCGATACTTCACGCTGACCAATTTGTCCGCTTCATGGTCACCCACCACTTTTTCCGCGACGTCATCCCACACGATCTTGTGGCCGGTACGGTAGGCGATGTTGCCGAGGTGCGCGAGCGTGGACACCCGGTGGCCGACTTCGAGATTGAGCACCGGTTGCTGGCGGGATTTGCAGCAGTCGAGGAAGTTGCGGACGTGCGCCGGGCGCGGATCGCCGGAGGTTTTTGTCTTGTGCGAAGCGATGTTCGCCTTCTTCGGCTCGGTGATCAGTTCGTAGCCGGTATCGTTCAGGATGATGTTGCCTTCCGTGCCGTGCCACTCGACGCCCCAGGAACGGCTGTTCAAGCCGTTGTTCAGGCCGGCGCGATGTTCCCAGATGACCTGGCAGCTCTTGTAATCATAAACCGTCACGAGCGAATCAGGCGTTTCGGAATCATCATCTAAAATGAATTTTCCGCCGGCGGCGGTCACGGACTTCGGGTTTTCCGGCGGCAGGCCCATCGAAACCATGTTCAACAGATGCACGCCCCAATCGGTCATGAGGCCGCCCGCGTAATCCCAAAACCAGCGGAAGTTGAAATGAAAACGGTTTTGGTTGAACGCATGCAACGGCGCGGGGCCGAGCCACATGTCGTAATCCACGCCCGGCGGCACCGGACCGTTCGGCACGTGGCCGATGCTCGGCAGCCAATCGAGGAACGCCCAAGCGCGCGCGAGGCTCACCTTGCCCAGCTTGCCGGACTTGATGATCTCGGCCGCCTCGATGATGTGCGCCGCGCTGCGCCATTGCGAACCCATCTGCACCACGCGGTTATATTTTTTGCCGGCCTCGAGCATCGCGCGGCCTTCATCGATCGTCTTGGCCAGCGGCTTCTCGACATAGATGTCCTTGCCCGCCTGCGCCGCCATGACCATCGGCAGCGCATGCCAGTGATCCGGCGTGGCAATGAGCACCACGTCTACATCCTTGCGATCCAGCACGCGGCGAAAATCTTTCACCGTGTCCGGTTTCGGGCGGTTGTTGTCCGCGCAGATCTCAAGGCCTTTCGCCAGATGGGCATCATCGATGTCCGCGATCACGGCACAATCGATCTCGGGGTTCCCAAAAAAGCATTTCAGGTCGCCCTGCCCCATGCCGCCGCAGCCGATGACGCCGAGGCGGATCTTAGAGTTGGCACCCGGCTCGCCCGCGCGGGCGCTCCGGATGAACGGCGCTTGGAAAGTGCCGGCGGCGAGAGCCGCCAGCGCCGATTGGCCGATGAATTTACGGCGGTTGATTTCAGGCATAAAAAACTGTCCCGCGCCAGGCTCAGGAAGGACCCGGCGGCGGGACGCGTCCATGCAACATCATTGGCTGATGACGCGATAGAACCGTGTGCTTCCCGTCAGCGAGGTGTCCAGATAGGACGCGGTCGCATTGGTGGCAGTAACAGAAGAACCGACATTCGTCCACGATGGGTCGAGCAGGTGGTTCTTGTATTGCACCTGGTAATTATGGTTGTTGAACGTGTTGTTCCAAGTCAGCGTCACCGCCCCGGGCGCATAACCCACGGTCGTCAAATTGACCGACGGAGCCGTCGGCGCCGTATATGTGAAGGCGATCACGCCGTTATTCACATCCAGCGCGAAACCGCGTCCGCCGTAGAGAGCCACCACGGAATTTTCCTGCGCGTTGACATTGGCCACCGGCAGGAAGTCCTGTTCGAACAGATACGGCGAATTGGTGTTGCCGCTCAACAGATACAATTGCACGTCGTGCGGCGAATCATTGTAGCAAACGCCGCCCAAGATGCCGTTGGTGATATCCACGCCGATGCCCGTCAAATCGTTAGGCACCTGG
>DASZCA010000340.1:0-16967 GCA_035943555.1 Verrucomicrobiia bacterium | reverse complement strand
ACGCTGGCGCCTTCCATCATGAAAGTGGCTAGGGTCCACGGCGAACCGCTGAACCCGATGAGCGCGGCCTGATCGCCCAGTTCGCGGCGCAACATCCGGAGGGCCTTGTTGACGTAGTGCAAACGCTCGACGACGTGTTCGACGGAAAGTTTGTCGATGTCCGCCTTGGAAGTGACGGCGAAATCCATCTGGACGCCGCCGGTTTCCTTGAAGCGGTAGGTCTGGCCAAGGGCCTCGGGGATCACCAGGATGTCGCTGAACAGGATGGCAGCGTCGAAACCAAAACGCCGGATGGGCTGGAGCGTAACCTCGACGGCGAGTTCCGGGTTCTGCACCAGTTGGACGAAGGTGTAGGTTTCCTTGAGCTTGCGATATTCGGGCAGAGCGCGGCCGGCCTGGCGCATAAGCCACACGGGCGCTCGATCTACGGGCTGGCAGCGGGCGGCGCGGGCGAAACGTTCGCGCGCGGTCGCGGGTGGACCCGCTACGGGATGTTGGGCAGTCGCATTCATCAAAAATTACGGGGAACAGAATACTCGAAAACGGAAGGAAGGCAGCATTGCTTTTTTTAAACAACCGCAGCGACGCACTGTATGGGGATGCTCAGACTGCGCCAACACGGCGCGGGGATTGAGCAAAAACGGCACAGTGGCCCATTTGCATTCGATAAAATCCTCGAAAATTCACGTGTGCTGGCTGGCATTTGTTTTGCTTTTTGGCTTTTGTGAGCTGTGCGTACTGTGACAGCCACGTGCCTGGGTTAGATTTGATAGCAGACGCAACCACAGGCAGCGCGAAACAGTCTGCGACATGAAAGGATCATTATGAACATGTTAACGCGTTGGAATCCGTTCCAAGAGATGGAACAGCTTCAGAAGAGAATGTCCTCCCTGTTGCATCGGGGCGGACTCAACGGGGAGGATGAAAACATCACGTTCCCCGAATGGGCGCCGTTGGTTGATATCGCGGAGGACGACAAAGAATATCTGATCAAGGTCGAACTGCCCGAAGTCCAAAAGGACGACGTCAAAGTCACGGTCGAAGGCGGCCTGCTCAGCATTTCCGGGGAACGCCGGACGGACCAGGAACACAAAGGGCGCAAATTTCACCGGGTGGAAAGGCAATACGGGCGATTCGAGCGCAATTTTAACATCCCGGAAAATGCGGCCGACGGCAAGGTGAAGGCGGAGTTCAAGGACGGAATCTTGAACGTGCATCTGCCCAAGAGCGAACAAGCCCGGCCGAAGCAGATTAACGTAGAGGTGGCCTGAGGTGGTGACGGGGATGCGTTCGTACACGCATCCCCGTTCGCCAAATCCACAAACCAATCGAATTTGAAATTCTCATGCAGAGTAACAACCTTACGAGCCACGCAGTCAGCCATGCTGACAAGAAGTTGGAAGGTGTCCTCCTGGCCGCTGATCTGAACTTGCCCGACTCAAAACTCGAAAACCGTCAATGGAGGCCCCTTTGGCAAACCAGTTGGAAGCCGGATGGAATTCCGGAACTGGAATCTCCGCTGGCTGATTGGTGATGGTGAACACAAAGGCCGCAAGGGGCAAAAGATCAGGCGGGAAACATTTAACGCTCAATCCCGCCCTGCGGGATCCAACATTCAATGAACGCAATCGATTCCCCAGTCGCAGTTCAGTTTACCTGACAATGCTCTGTGGTCTGAAATGCTAGTTTTCCAGGTCTGAACTTTTCGTTTTGTGTCAATAGTGAGGGCCTTTGCCCGTCCAGATTCGTAAATGAAGGACTGCTATTTTTCACGCCTGGTTTATGAAACGGTGAATCGCCTCGTTGGCGTTATCTTGAAATGCAGTATTTTTGAGATCAGTAAAAAAAGTGCTTTGGTCAACCACGTCGCCTGACAGCTTACCCTCCTTGCTGGCGTAAAAAACGCCACTTTCATATCGCTCATCGGAGACGCCATCTACCAAGCGTTTTGCGCCGACTTCCAGCTCATGCACCATTTCTCGCAGCAACGGAAATACAACGGGCATCATCACATACTTCAACATAAACCTCATCGGAGGGGGCAAACTATCCGGGGCCTGGGTTCCCTTCGTGTTCCCCGGACTCATGACAACAAATTTGAGATCAGGATATTTTCTTGCCATGGATAACGTCCACATGGTTTCTGCATACTTGACGTATGCATACGCATGCAAGGCATTGAACCGCTTACCAAAATAGGATCCATCCAGCACAGCAGCAAACTCATCCACAGACGAAGTCCTCATTGAAACCCGTTTGATTCCGAGCAACTTTACCCCCGGCACAGCTTCCGCACTGACTGACAGCACCGTCTTCCTCAGCCGGTCACGTTTAATCAATTCCTCCACTAAAATCACATTACCTAAAATATTCGTAGCGGCCAATTCATTCATACCGGAGGGTGTAATTTTCGCAGCCGTTTTTCCAATCACGCCGCCGGCATTCAAAATTATGGCATCAACAGGTTCCTTTATTTTTTCGGCCGCTTTTATCACTGATTTTTCATCCGCAACATCCCCGATTATAATTTCAAAAATCTTTTTCCCCGTTGTGTCCTCGAGGTCTTTTTTTGCGGCCTCCGCCCGCGCTTGATTTCTGCAAAAAAGAATCACTTTTTTGGCTTCATTTTTCAATGCGAACTGCCGGGCAGCCTCTTTTCCAAGCCCGGCATTTGCTCCGGTTATCAAGATACTTTCGTTCATTTTTTCGATCCTTTTCAGGTTATTGGTTACGGTCTTTTACCAGTATTTTCTTATCACTGCGTCCAAGGAGCCTGTTCGCCGCTGCGAGCCCCAGGCCGCCAATGCCGCCGATGGTGGCCGCAACCTTGCCACCAAATTTCACCCGGGTGATCCCGGTTAAATTTTGCATCAGTGTCTCCATCGGCAAACTCATCGCGTTTTGATCATTTTGTTTTGTAGCAGTCGCAACAATATTGCAGGGCCGCGGCGCCTGTCAAATAAATTCTTTGGCACTCGCTACAAAACAGGTTAAAGATATGGATATGGCGAGAACTCTTGAATTTGATTACACGGAGGCCCTGGAAAAGGCCACGCGGTTTTTCTGGAAATTGGGTTATGCCGGAACATCCTTGCGTCCGCTGTTAAAAGCCATGGGCATCGGGGAAGGCTCTTTCTACAACAAGCTCAAGAGCATGGATCACGCTTATTTGGAATGCCTGAAACACTACCACGCGACCGTTGGACAACGACGCGGAAAGGCTTTTTTTTCGGCACCGACGGGACGTGCGGGAGTGCGGGCGCTCTTTAATGAGATACTCAATTGTCTGGACGATCCCCGCACGCCGTCGAAAATTTGCCTCATGGCAGGCAGCGTGACTCGCGAAGTCCTGGCGGAAGCCAGCTTGAAAAAGTTCATTCAAGAAGAAATATCAAAGATGTCGGAAGCCATGATTGCGCGGTTGAACGCTGACCAGCAAGCGGGCCTGCTGCCTCCCGGGTTTGAGGCAGCAACCGTCGTCCCGATAATCATAACCTACATACAAGGACAGTGGCGAATGGCGCTGATATCCTACAACCGTCCCCAATTTGAAAAACAGATAGATGTTTTCCTGACGGGGCTAGGACTATGAGCATTTTCAGAAAAACTGTAGCCGTTTGGTGTTGGAAGGAAAGAGCGGGCGGTCTTTTTGGTTTTTGGCTTCGTTTCGGCTCAGTCACAGGGTTCGTTGAAACCTGCTCCTTCGCCAAAGGCCGATGATCGGCACCACTCGCCAAACCCAAAAATCCTCGCTCCGAACGACTACAGTTTTTCTTCAAACGCTCCAGTCATTCTTGGCGGATGAGAGGTTAACAGGGGCACAAGTTCAGGAGGGAAACATTCAACGCCCAACATTCAACTCCCAACTCTCAAGCGGTGGAACCTGGGCCGTGCGGCGAAAGGTACGGATCACACAAACGGGGCGGAACTTTTTAAAGCTGGGCAGGCAAAAGGCGTGACGCGAATTGCGCGAATTGACGCGAATTTTAAACCGCGAAAGTCCGAGCCGGACTGGCAGCGAAACCCGCGAAATAGGAAACCTGAATTTTAACCCCAGATGAACGCGGATGGCGGGAAAACAGGATGCAAAAAGTTAAGGCGGGAAACATTTAACGCTCAATCCCGCCCTGCGGGCCCCAACATTTCAATGAACGCAATCGATTCGCAGCAGTTCAGTTTACCTGAAAATGCTCTGTGATCTGAAATGTCAGTGTTGCAGGCCTGAACTTTCGCTTTGTGTCAACAGTGAGAGGACTGACACTTGCCCATCCCCTTTAAATAACATCACTCTGGTATCGGCACACTACGAATGACATCGAAGCTTGTTTGCGTAAGGCCAAAAATCCTATTCAATCGTGCTTCCAGCGCCTCTCGCATCATTTCAATCTGTTTCGAGGCAATAGCATATTTCCCCGGAGTCATGGCGGTTTTAGTGGAATCGGTCAGCGCAATTAGCTTTTTGACCTCTTCCACTACCGCATTGTGTTCTTTGATGCTCTCTGGTGAGGCAAAATTGATGTTGGGGACAGGCAGCTCTTCCAAGAACTGTTTACCGTGCGAATAGTATCCGCCACCGAACACGCTCGTCTTGGTTCGGATGATTGCTTCCGAAAGCGGATGGCATAGAACGGCCAGAATGAAGAAAATGGAATAAGGGGAACCCGGCCGAGGACGGATCGCGTAATATGGCCCGTTGCCGCCACCCGAAATGACGACGTTATCCCGTTCGTAGCCGTATTTCGGCTCGCGTGACAGCACCGTCGCTATGATTTTTTCCGAGTCAAATTTATTTAAGCTCTGGGCACGGCCAAACTGATACCACTTCCGATCCTTCGCGTTCCCACCCAAAATGCTCCGTTTCTTCAACGCCGCCGCGTAGCCAGATAGATAGTCCCATGTGAGCGGATAATTTTTCTGAAACTCATCTTCGCCTAGCACAGTCATCGCTCCGCCCACTTTTTTATAGGGCCAGATGATATACTTATTCGCTTTCGGCGTTCCGAACGGAACAATCTGCGCGTCGTGCAGGAACGGATACAATATACCGCGTTCAATCTGACGCTCATTCCCACTGTCATCTGTGAACTTCACGTGCGTCTTCGATTCTTGCGTCGGATCAATAACGAAAATTTTGTCTGCGCTGGTTTGTGCGCCGACGAAAATCTCGGCGACGGAATCCAACTTGGTCGGATTATTGGCCCGCATTAGGTCGAAAACCTTGTTCACTTCATCGGAGGCGAACCGCCACGGCAATTCTCCCAACTCTGAGCTTTTGAACGTGCTCACCGCCCCATGGTGCCCATACCGCCACAGGCTCAAATCGGTGACGCGTTCAACGCTCACATTCGCTGACGGAGATTTCGAGGCGATAATGATGCAGGTATAGTTGGAAGCCTTTGTCCCGAAGACTTGCTGCGCTCCAAAATGGACGACTTCTGAAACATGCTGACCCTTCGCAAGAAATTTCCGCAAATTCTCGCCATTTTTAATGGTGAAAAATTTATTCGGAATGATGAATCCGAGCACGCCGGCAGACTCAAGCAGATTGACGGCGCGCTCCGTGAAGAGCTCATATTTGTCGAAGTTGTCCGTGTTCGCAGTCGAATATCCAAATTTCTTGTCCCGATATATTTCCACTTCTTCCGGCGAATAGTCAACCATGTTCTGGATTCGGATATATGGCGGATTTCCCAAAATCGACGAGAAGCCGCCGCGATCCTTGATGAATGGAAAAGCAGCTTCCCAATCAAAGGGAACGACTGTGGGAACCAAAGCCGTTGCTGTTTTGGGATATACGTCCGTCAGCGTCTTGGTAGTGACCAGGCTGTTTCCGTGGTGGATGTTGCTGTCGAGAGACGGCAACGACGGCAGCTTGTGAGCCAAAACGTATGCTTTGATGCTGTCGGCGGTTTCCCGCTCGATGAGTTTCAGGAGCAAACTGAAACGCGCGACTTCCACGGCTTGCTCGTCAATGTCTACGCCGTAAATATGCTGAATAAGAATCTTGCGTCGCTCTTCGAGCGTGAGTTCCAAGCGTCCCATGCCAGCTTCAAACAATCTTGGGCCGACATGTTTCTTCGCACCGTCTTGGATGTACCAGTCACGGTAGTAATCGAGGAGCGCCTGATATGCGACCAGCAGGAAAATGCCAGATCCACAGGCAATGTCAGCGGAAGTATAGGGCCTCAGTTGCGCGAGCGTCTTCTCTTTTATCTGCGCGCCGATGGTCTTCCTTACAATGTTTTCAACGATGTATTGCGGCGTGGCACAGACACCTCCGCTCGCTTTTACTTCGGGCTTGAGGACGACCTCGACTTGCTTTTGGGGCCGAATTTCAAGCGACTCACCCAAAAGCAGCTCATACACTTCGCCGAGGATTCCCGGCTCAATGACAGCGAACGTGTATGCGCTTTTCGGATAATAAAGTTCCGTGATGATTTCTCCCAACACCGCATCGCTTATTCTTAGGTCAAGCGATTGATCGCCGTCCGATTTGAACAAACCAGAGTTATAGGTCTCATCCGCAGCTTTGAGATGCGCTTTGAACGCCTGATAAGCCCCTTTGCCAGTGAGCTTTTTTAGCGCTTCATATTTCTCAATATCGCGGTCCTCACAGATGCGAAGAAAAACCAATCTGGTCAAAAATCGTTGTGTCGCGAATGTCAGGAAGCTGTCTGTTATCTTATCGTTGTTCGCGACAATATCTTCGGCCAACCGCAAACGCCAGGAGCGGACTTGTTCGAGGAATAATTCATCGAATTGGTTCGTGCCTCGATATTCCGGACGAACTTTGAAGCGTTTGTCGAATGCGCCGCTGTGGACATATTCGCGTGACAGGAGATCATAAATTTCATCGAAGCGAGCTTCGTATTCGGTGTAAGGGATGAGCTTCTGCCGACAAATCACCGCATCATCCGCATTGCTCGGTGCCGTGAGGCAATCATAAACGGCCAAGTATGCGAAGTTCGTCAGCACCGCGATTGGCATACTTGCGCTGAAGCCGTAACGACGCGTTTGAAATGCCGCATTCTTGTCAGTCTCGATATAAGTAGCCGGCTTCTTGGCCTCGACGAATATTTTGCGTTGCCGCGATACGCGCAACTCGTAATCAGGCTTTTTGTTAAGCTTTTCTTCGCCCACCTCGACTGTCGCCTCTTCAATTACGTCCCGCTGATCTTCCGGCAGGTTGGTTCCGTTCCGCACGTTCCAGCCGAACGCTTCCAGAAACGGCGTAATAAAATCTGTGCGGGCCTGCGTTTCGTTATAGGCGCTGGCTCCAGATGTGTATGTCACCGCATTGGCAGTGAATTTTGTAACAAGTTCGCGGATTTTTACTTTGGCGATTTCTCGTGACATGAGCGCACCCTATTTCCTTTTGCCCCGCATCCGCCGACGCGTCCGCATCTTGTCCCAGATGCCCTTCAAGAGCTTGCATTCCGCATCGGTGAAGCCGAGTTTGCCTTTCAAAATCAGCCGGTCGTTTTGTTCTAAGACTTCTTCCAGTCCACCGGCCCGGATACGCAAATCAATTTCTTCGATGGAGAGCCCGCCGCCGAGCGTCATCGGCATGAGCAGCCGCTCCGCTTCTGTTGGTTCGAGTTCCAAAACACCCCCGCCATAGCTGCGCCCCTCGATCTCCGCCGAAGCTCCGGTTAAATGGGTGTATAGGCTTGCAGCGACAGCTGCCGAGTCACCCTTGCATGTCATTCGGTGGATCGTGTCGGTCGAGGTCGCTTTCGTCTGGTTAACGACGGCACGAGGAAAATCGTAAATTTGCCGGAATAAAAAACAATCAGGCTTCCACACCGTCGGCACCGTAAACCATGGGGTGCGGATCGAACACTTGTACCCCTTATGAACTTCTTCAGCCTCGCCCTGAGCGATATAACGACGGACTTCTTGCGAGAGCGAGCCGTTCGCATCTGGCGGGACGTAGAACAAATAGATTCTGCTATTCTCTTTGACGAGCATTCTGAAATCAGTGCCGGAAAAAATTGCCCCCTCGAGTTGCGCGGAGCGCCCCACGAGCGGCAGTTTGTAATCGTGCAAACCGTTCACCAAAGTCTGTTCTTGATTGAGCACGAAGAATTCGTTTTTGCCCGTAACCACTCCGACATCAATCGATGCGTGTGTCTTTAACTCCGTCACCTCTGCTGACTGGCGCATTCTGCGCATGAAATCGATTTCCCGCGCGGTCAGAAAATATTTGAGCCATTTCTCCGAATCGTGCTGAATGAATTTCTTCGTCTCGATTTCGGGGGCCGGCGTCGATTTGAGCAAATCGGCTACCGTGTCGAATTCCGACATGTTGATGAGACAACGATTCTCCGGCGAAGCTTTCTCCAGCTTGCCATCAGCCAGCAAAAGCACGACCTCTTGTTCAGCGCCGTCGAAAAACATCTCGTTGCACGTCACGATTTCGATCCGTCGAAATTGGTCCACCAGAAATAGTCGTAATTGACCGGCGTAGCTTACCTGCAAAAGCTCTGCGGGGACGATCATGGCGAGCCTCCCACCGGGCGTGAGCCGCATGGTGGCGGCCACCACAAACGGCACCCAGGTATTCGTTAGCTTGTTCGGCCGCAATCCTTGCTCTTTCATCATGGCCATCGCGAGCGACCGCGAAGGCTCTGGAAAATTCTGGTAGCGGATGAAGGGCGGATTTCCGACGACCACGTCATATCTCTCGTCCGGGTTATCCAAAAGCCACTGAAACAGATCAGAGGCTACAACGTTGGGCGGAGTCTTCGCGTTGAGCTGTTCAAGGAATTTTTCCCTCGCCTGGGCAGCTTCTTCCTCAATGAGTTCGATTCCTTGCAAACGCTGTCCCGCTTTGTTTCGGGGGACGCCCAATTCAACCAGTCGGCTTCCGGCAGCACGCAAAAAAACGCCGTCCCCGGAACTTGGCTCAAAAATGGTATCGCTCCCCTTGCGAACGGCCCATTTGCAGAGCCAGTCGGCAAGCTCGGAAGGGGTGTAATACCCCCCTCGCAATTTATCAATGCTGCTAATCTCTAATTTCATCGTTCTGTGCCGTGTCTCGCGTTTGACGGACGATGCTACGAGATTTTGCGCCGGTACGAAAGACGAGAACGATTTTTTTTACAAAAAAGGATTTTCTTCAAAATCAGATATCCGGGATGGCTCCGGCCCGCAAATGCGCCGAAGTGCCATCGGCAGAAATTGTCACGCGTACGTTCGTCTCACCCGAGCAAAAGCCAAATAGAAAACCGGGGATGAGCTCAAATGAAGATTGCAGATTGGGGAACAGCTCAAACTTGCTGCGCTCGTTTTGCGTCCGCCTTCGCCAATGCTTCGGCGCGACAGGGACGTTTGGGCAAAAGTACTAGCATACGGCGCAGCTTTTGCCCCACCATTTTTGGTTTGGGGCCGGTGGATACGCAGCAGGCGGCTTGGGTTGAGGGTAGTTAATGTTACGCGCTTTCAGCGCTTGAGAATTTTTGGGGGCGTTGCCTTGGGCTGTCCTGTTGCGGGCCTTTGGCCCTTTCGGAAGGTGGCCGGAATCAGGCGCGATGCGCGAGGATGGCCTGAGATGCTTGATTTTGGATGCTGGATGATTGGCCCGTTTTGAAAATTGCCGGGCTGGTGGTGCGGGCCGGGCGGGAGGGCGGCGCTTCCGCCGTCGCCAAGGCTATGGCGGACAGGCTAAGGGATAGGGGCGCATCGGCTGCATGTATGCGCCGGGCTGTAAGAATGCCTGCGTAGGGTTGGACGTCTCGAGCATTTTCGGAAAAACTGTAGCCGTTTGGTGTGGAAGCAGAGAGAGGGCGGTCTTTTTGGGTTTTGGCTTCGTTTCGGCTCAGTCACAGGGTTCGCTGGAACCTGCTCCTTCGCCAAAGGCCGATGATCGGCACCACTCGCCAAAACCCAAAAATCCCCGCTCCAAACGGCTACAGTTTTTCTTCAAACGCTCTAAGCGGTCCCGCAGTGATGGGTGCGGAGTGCGGAAGAATTGGATGCGAGATACCCGGCCGGACCGTGCCCGCTGTGCGGGCATACAAGGTCGCAGCGCGACGTTGTCCACCATTGCCGAGGATGTGCCGCAGAACGTCGAGTGGGGAAGTGCCGACATTCCGAGGGTATCATTTGGGCTCGACAGAGTCTCGCCCCACCATAATTAGCAGCATTTTGGCTTGACTTAATCTAACTTTGTTAGTATTGCTCTAGAGTGGAAACGGGTGACGGGGCATAGGCTCGTGCCTGAAGGTTCTTTGACATAGGAACAGGTGTGGGCTTGCTTCGAATTGACGGAGTGAAGGTTGGGCCTTGTTGGGCTTGGTTGGACCTAAAAATTCTCACACGGAGAGTGCAGAGATAGTTTGGGCTGGTCGGGCGGATGCCGGCGATACGGCAGGCCGCCAGCGGCTTGGTAGAAACCTTTTTTAAAAAGCAAAAGAAAGCTCGAAGGCCGGTTGAATCGGTTAGCTGCAATGGCAAAGCGAGCGCATAAAAAGGAACCAAGCACCACCTCTCCCCGGCCCTCTCCCCCGCTGCGCGGCGGAGACGGACCCAGAGGCGTCGGGTCGAAGAAAGGTTTCTTCAGAGCAGCTGCCAGCCTGCGCTACGGGTGTAATCTCACGGCGGTACCGCTTTCGACCAGTTTCGGTCGTTTTCTGCGAATTTCGGTGAATTTCGGCCGTTTTAAAAAAATATGAACACGCGGGGTACTGGCGTAGGGCCATCTTGCCCGTGCCAAAATAATTCTGACGACAACTCAGAACTATGAACACGCGGGGTACTGGCGTACGGCCATCTGCCGACGCTCCGGCGGAAGATGATGGCCAACCAAGAGGTCACAGGGATATCCCACGGTTTCCCAAGCGTTTTTAAAATCCAGGATCGATCATCCGACGACAGTCGATGATCGACGACAAGGGAATATTCACGGATGGGAGACTCGTTGCGGAGACGGTGGTGCGAGCCGCACGGGCGGGCGGGAGGATGCCGACGTTACAAGAGGCATGATTTGGGCTCGACGGAGTCTCGCCCCACCCTCATTTACGCGGTTATCAAGGGCCGTTAGCCGATATTAGCCATTATTAGCCTAAAAAAGTTTGGATGAAACGGCGTAATGACCAGATGATGAACTCGCGGGGTACGGGCGTAGGGCCATCTGCCGACGCTCCGGCTCAGGCGCGCGGGGCGAGGAGCGGGATGCGCCAGACGCGGATGGGTTCCTGGAAGCCGGTGAAATGCTCGCGATCGGCAACGGCGCTTTGCTGGATCTGGCGGAGGAAATTCTGCGTCTCGGACCGGCGAAAAATGTCATCGGTCACCACCAGGTCATCGCCTTCGCATTTCTCCAACATGCGGGCGGCGAGGTTCACGACGGAGCCGAAGTAATCGAGCTTGTCGTTGGCATTGACGGCGAGGCACGGGCCGACATGCAGGGCGCATTTGAGCTGCAACCGGGTGTTATGCTTCGATTCGAGGGCGACCAGGCCCGCGTGCATGGCGTGGGCCGAGTTCAAGGCCTCGGACAGGTCGCTGAAGGTGGCCATCACAGAATCGCCGATGGTCTTGACCACGCCGCCATGGTGCGCGGAAATGACATCGTGCAAGATCTTGAAATGATCGCGCACGAGGGCGTAGGCGGGGGCATCGCCGATCTTGGAATACAACGCGGTGGAGCCGCGCAAATCTGTGAAGAGCACGATCTGCGAGCCGACGAGGACGCGTTCGGTCGGGGAAATGACCTCGGTGGCGAAGAGATCGCGAAACTCCTGCCAGTTGGTGACGCGGGCGGCGGTGAGGATCTCGTCATCGCCGGTGCCAGATTCCAACGCGACCTGCACGGGGAACTTGTTGGGGTTGCGGACGAAGATGGTGGTGTCCGAGTCCTTCAACTTGAATTTGGACGGGTCGCAGACGATCTCGACGCTGTGCAACGGCAGTTGCGCGATGTCCTTGATCTGCACGGAGCGGACGCGCATTTCGTGAGCGGCGAGCGGGAGGCGCCATTCGCGGCGTTCATCGGGTTCCAAGTTGATCTGGGCGGCGATGTGCGGGCGCGCGCCGGGGCCGACGAGGCAGAAGGTCTGTTCATCGCACGGGCGGACGGAGGGATGGACGGAAAATTTGAGTTCGACGGAGCGGTCGAACTCGGCATCGAAGCGGATGTTGCAGACGTCGCAATGGGCGGTTTCCTTGATGTCCGCGAGCGAGTTGGTGCGCGGGAGGCGGGTGGAACGGCAGTTGGGGCAAAGCACCTCCCAGCGCAGATTCATGACCCCGGCGCGCGTGGCCTGCAAAAACAGGCGCAGAACATCCCAGCGTTCGGCCTGCCAGCGTTTGGCAATGGTGAAGGGACGGATGTGGGAGAGCTCGACATCCGGCGATTCGATGAGAAAGGTGCGAAAATATTCGAGGAGCAGTCCCGGCACTTTTTCCGCGCGCATTTTTTCCAGGCCGCTCTCAACGGCGGCGAGGTTGGCGGCGGCGCGGGGCAGTTCCGGCATGACGGCGCGTTGCTGGCCGGCGAGATGGTCGCCGACGTGGCGGACGACTTTGCGCATGTCGCGCATGGTTTTGGGGCCGATGACACGGCGGGCCAGAAAGGCGCCAAAGGCGTTGCGCGGCTGGAAATGGGCGAAGATTTCGACGGCGCAGCCGGCAAGGGTCTCACGCAAACGGATGCCGACCAGCGCCTCGACGAAGGGGCCGCCCTGAAAGACGCGGCGGACCTGGTAAAACTCCGGCTCGATCCATTCGAAAGGGAATTCGCGCCAGACGAGCGAAATGCCCATCATCCGGGCGTGGGCGGTGACCTTGCTGCCGCCTTCGGGGAGGGGTTCGACCTCGTAACGGATGGCGGGGAGCTTGACGGCGCGGTTGATCCAGTCGGTTTTCGCCAGCACGGGCCAGACGGCGGCGCGCGGTTGCGACAATGCGACGGTTTCCTCGATTTTTACCAGTCCGGCCATGTGGTAAAACCCTACCGGATGCGGTGGGATTTGAACAGGCCGGGGCCGGAAAATTTTTTGCAACTTTGCGTGCCCGGCGGTTTTCAATGAAAAGCGATGGAAAATGAACCTACAAACCTGCGCGAATCGCTGTGGCGACGGAAACTGACCGACGCCGAACGCGCCCAACTGCCCACCGATGCGGAACTGGCGGCCGAAGCGCGGCTGACCGACGCGCTGGCGAAGACGGCGAACGTGCCGGTGGCTTCCAATTTCACCGCCCGCGTGATGGACGCGATCGAGCGGGAAGAACGACAGACGGCACGCGCCCACGGTGCGCGCTGGAGCTGGCGTTTTGTGTTTCCACGCCTGGCCATGACGGCGGCGGTATTGGTTTTCACCGGGGTGACCATCCAGCGTTACGAGGCGAGTTCGCACCGTTTGGAAATGGTCCGGACTGTGGCGATGGTGGCCAGCCACACTTCCGCGCCGAGCGTGGATGCGCTGAAGGATCTGGAAGCCATCCAACGCATGAGCCAGTCGGCCCATGCGGACAATGATCTGCTGGCGGCGTTCCAACCATGATCCGGTGGCGAACAGCATTCTTCTGCCTGGCCGCCGGGATGGCGGTTTTCAGCGCGACTGCCCAGACTCCTCCGACCCCGACACTGGCTCCGCCGATGCCGCCGCCGGTGCAATCGCCGGTAAAAATTTTCCGCGAACTGCTCACGCTTTCACCCGCTGAACGGAACAACGCCCTCACCAACCGCACGCCGGAATCGCGCGCCCGGATCATGGCGAAGGTGCGCGAGTATCAGAAGCTGGACGCCAACGAGCGCGAACTGCGGTTGCGGGCGACGGACCTGCGCTGGTATCTCACGCCGCTGCTGCGCACCGCACCAGCCGAGCGGGCGCAAGACCTCGCCCAGGTGCCGCCGGAATTGCGCGGACTGGTGGAGTCGCGGCTCACCCAATGGGATCTGCTGCCGCCGGCGCTACAAAAGGAATTTTTAGACAATGACCATGCGCTGCGTTACTTCGCGCATGTCGAGACGACAAACACCACGGCGGTCAGCCCGGAAGCGCGGAAGATCTCCGAACAATTCAACCAGTTCTTTGAGCTGACGGATGCGGAAAAACAGCAGGCTTTGGGCACGCTTTCAGAGGGCGAACGGGCGGCGATGGAAAAAACGCTGCAATCGTTCGGACAGCTTCCATTGCAACAGCGCGTCCAGTGTGTGCGCAATTATGCAAAGTTCGCGGGGATGAGCGGGCCGGAGCGCGCGGAATTCCTGAAGAACGCGGAGCATTGGTCGCAGATGTCGCCAGCAGAACGGCAATCGTGGCGCGACTTGGTGGCGAATGTCCCGCAATGGCCGCCGCTGCCGATGCAGATGCCGGCCGAACCGCCGCCGCTGCCGCCGCATACTCTCAGCAAACCGGCCCGGGCCGCCGTGGCGACGAATTGAGGGGGTTGGGCAAATCGTGACAGCCGATTGAAGCGTGGCGCTCAAAAATAAACCCGTTCCCAACGGCCAGTTTCAAATTTCTATTTGGTGCCGGTCACGTTAACTTCTCCGCGTGCATCCGATTGCGTTCAATCTCGGTTCGTATCCCGTCCACTCGTATGGCGTGATGATGGCGCTGGCGTTTCTGGCCGGGTTGGTCACGGCCACGCGCCGCGCCAAGCTGGTGAATGTTCATGCCGATATCATCGCGGATGTGACGCTGTGGTTGATGGTCGGCAGCATCATCGGCGCGCGGGTGGTGTATGTGACGACGTATTGGAAAACGCAGTTTGCCGACCAGCCGTTCTCGGAAGTATTCATGATCCAACATGGCGGGCTGGTTTATTACGGCGGGTTGATCGGTGCGAGCATCACGGGGCTTTCGTATCTGGCGTGGAAAAAGGCGCCGGTTTGGAAAATCGCGGACATCCTCGCGCCCAGCATCGCGCTGGGGTGCGTGTTCGGGCGGATCGGCTGTCTGCTGAACGGCTGTTGTTACGGGTATGCGTGCAGTTTGCCGTGGGCGATCCATTTTCCGGCGAGCCACGAAACTGCTGGCGTGGGCGTGCATCCGACAGAGATTTATGACGCGCTGCTAAACCTGATCCTGTATCTGGGGCTGGCATGGCTGTTCCGTTACCGGCGGAAATTTGACGGGCAGATTTTGGCCATCTATTTCATGGTGTATGCGATCTTCCGGTCCATCGCGGAACATTTTCGCGGGGATTATCCGTCAGATCATATCCATGCAGGCATCACATCGGCGCAACTTTTGAGCATCCCGATGTTCTTGGTCGGGCTGGGATTGTATGTGGTGCTGTCACGCCGGACGCCGACTCTAAAACCTGCCTAGTGGACCCAAGATCGATGATGGAAAAAACTAACGCCCATCTTCCATCCCCCACCCACCATCGTCCCATTTTCATCGCCGGGCCGACAGCGGTGGGGAAATCGGCCATCGCGCTGGCGTTGGCGGAGCGGATCGGCGGCGAGATCATCTCGGTGGACTCGATGCAGGTGTATCGCGGGCTGGACATCGGCACGGCGAAACCCACGGCGGAAGAGCGCGCGCGGGTGCGGCATCATCTGCTGGATATCTGCGATCTCAGCGAGGCGTTTGACGCGGCGCAATTCGTGCGATTAGCGCAAGTGGCCGTGGCGGAGATCGCGGCACGCGGGCGGACGCCGATTTTTTGCGGTGGCACGGGGCTTTACTTCAAGGCATTCATCAGCGGTCTTGGCGAAGCCCCGCCGGCGGATGCCGCCCTGCGCGCCGAATTGGAAACGACGTCTTTCCCGGAATTGCTGCGCGAACTGCGCGAACGCGATCCGGAATGTTACGAGCAAATCGACCAGGCAAATCCACGGCGGGTAGTCCGGGCGGTGGAGGTGATCCGGTTGACGGGGAAGAAGTTTTCCGCACAAAGGGCCGAGTGGAAGCCGGAAGCCAGAAGCCAGGAGCCGGAAGCCAAGTTCTTCTGTTTTACGCGGCCAGTGGAAGAGATGCACCGACGGATCAATGTGCGCGTGGACGAAATGTTTGCGCGGGGGTTGGTGGCGGAGACGCGCGAGTTATTAAATCACGGACTGGCGGAGAATAAATTTGCGATGCAGGCGATCGGCTACCGGCAGGTGGCGGAGCATTTGCGCGGGGAACTCACCTTGGCGGAGACGGTGGAGTTGGTGAAGATCAAGACGCGTCAGTTTGCCAAGCGGCAACTGACGTGGTTCAAGCGGCATGGGAATTGTGAGTGGGTGGAGTTGTCCGGGGAGACGATGGAGGAGGTTTTGCAGAGGATCACGGCCTGATAAATAAAGCGCGGAGAACAGATTTTTCTTTCGCCGGTTAATTTTCAGATGGGACGCTAAATAAACACGAACACCGGACTGAAAAGCCTGCCCTACATTAATGCGCAGCATCCAAGGCTTGGCGGATGATGGCGGCGAGGGTGGGTTGATCGAAGGGCTTTGGGAGAAAATTCACGCCTTCGATGAGTTCACCGTTGGTGTCATTGAGTTCGGCCACATAGCCACTCATATAGACAACTTTCAATTTCGGATCGTGGGAGTGCAGGCGCCGGGCCAGTTCCCAGCCGCCGATGCCGCCGGGCATGACCATGTCTGTAAGCAGGAGGTTAATCTCCGACCGGTGCGCTTGATAGACGTCACAGGCTTCGATGCCGGAAGCGGCTTCCAATACCCGGTAACCGTGCCGGGTCAAACCTTGGGCGACGAGCTTGCGCAGCGCGGGTTCGTCCTCGGCAACCAAGATGGTTTCGTTTCCCTTGACCGGCGCTGAGGGCGCAGGGGGAATGGTTTCCGTTGCGGTAACATCGGACAGGCGCGGGAGGTAGACGCGGAAGGCGGCGCCGTGCCCGGGTTCGCTCTCGGCGATGACCCAGCCTTGATGCTGCTGGACGATGCCGAACACCGTGGCCAATCCCAGGCCAGTACCTTGGCCGGATTTTTTCGTGGTGAAAAACGGCTCGAAGATGCGGGGCATGATCTCGGGGGCGATGCCGCTGCCGGTATCGGT
>DASZCA010000339.1:0-18873 GCA_035943555.1 Verrucomicrobiia bacterium | reverse complement strand
CGACATGCATCTGAGCGGGAAGAAAAATTATTGCGCGGAGATCCATGCCATCCTCACGCTGGAAGCGATCGAGCGAAAACTGCTGCGGGAACTGCCGCGCGGCCTGGACAATTAAGCGATGAACCCACCGGCACAGGTCAGCCTGATCACGGGCGGCAAGGACAAGCATTATGCCACCGGCCTGGCGGCGGCGTTGATCGCGGCGGGAGTGCGGTTTGATTTCACCGGCAGCAACGAGGTGGATGCGCCGGAATTGCATGGTCATCCGCAGGTGGAGTTTTTCAACTTGCGCGGCGACCAGAGCGTCAATGCAGGCATGGTCACGAAGGTGAAGCGGATATTGGCTTACTACCTGAAGCTGACCGGGTATGCGGCCACGGCAAAGCCAAAGGTCTTTCACATCTTGTGGAACAACAAGTTCGAGTTCATCGACCGGACGTTGCTGATGTTTTATTACCGGCTGCTAGGCAAGCGGGTCATCCTCACGGCGCACAACATCAATGCCGGGGAGCGGGACGCCTCGGATTCCTCGCTGAACCGGCTGACTCTAAAGATCCAATACCGGCTTTGCGCGCACATCTTTGTCCATACGCAAAAAATGAAAGACGAACTGGCGGCGGAATATGGCGTGCCGCCCGGGCGGATCAGCGTCATCCCGCTGGGCTTTTACAGCAGCGTGCCGTGTACGGCGCTGACGTCGGCGGCGGCGAAACAGAAGTTGGGTTTGAAACCGGAAGAAAAGGCGGTGCTATTTTTTGGGAATATCGCGCCTTACAAAGGGGTGGAGTATCTGGTGACGGCGTTTGCGGAGCTGGCGCGGCGGGACCGGAGTTACCGGCTGATCATCGCCGGACGCCCCAAAGGGCCGCCGGCTTACTGGGCGCAACTGAAGCAGCAGATCGCGGACAGCGGCATGGCGGATCGTGTGATGCAGAGCATCGAATACATCGCGGACGAGGAGATCGAGGTGTATTTCAAAGCGGGCGATGTCTTGGTGCAGCCTTATACGCATATCTTTCAGAGCGGCGTTTTGATCCTTGGCATGAGCTTTGGCATTCCGGTGATCGCCTCGGATGTCGGTTCGTTGAAAGAGGATGTGATCGAGGGAAAAACGGGATCGATCTTTCAGCCGCGCAATGCCACGGAACTGGAACTGGTGATCGAGAAATATTTTGCCGGTGACATTTATCGCCATCTGACGGAGCGGCGGGAGGAAATCCGGGCGCATGTATTGGAAAATAATTCGTGGAGCAAGGTGGCTCGCCTGACGGTCGCGGTGTATTCGAGCTTGTTGAACGCCAAATGAAACCCCTCGTTTCCATCTTGATACCGGCCTACAACGCCGCGCCTTTCCTGGCGGATACGATCAAATCCGCGCTGGCGCAGACGTGGGAACGCAAGGAAATCATCATCGTGGATGACGGTTCCAAGGATGCGACGGTGGCGGTCGCACAGTCCTTTGCCAAGGACGGGGTGAAGGTCATCACGCAAAAAAATGCGGGGGCGGCGGCGGCGCGGAATCATGCGTATGCGCAATCGCAAGGGGATTACATCCAGTGGTTGGATGCGGATGATCTGTTATCGCCGGACAAGATCACGCGGCAAATGCAGGTGGCGGTAACGGCCGGCCCGCGCACGGTGCTTTCCTGCGGCTGGGGATTCTTCAGCCACCGGCCACAGCGGGCGAAGTTCATCCCCTCGCTTTTGTGGGAAGACCTGACGCCGCTGGAATGGCTGTGCCGGAAATGGGAGCATAACCTGTTCATGCAGACCGCGACGTGGCTGACGAGCCGGGAACTTTCCGAACAAGCCGGGCCGTGGGATGCGCGGATGATGGGCGATGACGACGGCGAATTCTTTTTCCGCGTGATCCGGGGCGCCGCCGGCATCCGCTTCGTGCCGGATGCCCGCGTATATTATCGTATTTCGGGCGGGAACCGGTTAAGCTACATCAGCCGTTCCAATAAGAAGATGGACGCGCAGTTTTTGGGGATGCAGATGCAGATCGGTTATCTACGGGCGCTGGCGGATGATGCGCGGGTGCGGGCGACGTGCGTGACGTATCTGCAAAACTGGCTGGTGAATTTCTATCCCGAACGGATGGACCTGGTGACGGCATCGCAAAAGCTGGCCGAAGAGATGGGCGGCAAATTGCAGACGCCGGAGCTGTCGTGGAAGTACCGGTGGATCCAGAAGACGTTCGGCTGGCCGGCGGCGCGGGCGGCGCAGGTGAATTATAACGAATGGAAGGCGGGAGCCTTGCGTTCCTGGGACCGAGTGATGTTCCAGATCGAAGGCGGACGGGCGGATTGAATTTTATATGGCACAAAGACTGATCATTGAAGCGGGACGCTCGGAGCGCCAATACTGGCGCGACCTGTGGCGTTACCGCGAGCTGTTTGTCTTTCTGGCGTGGCGCGACATCCTGATCCGCTACAAGCAGACAACGGTGGGCGTGGCGTGGTCGCTATTGCGCCCGTTTCTGACGATGGTGATCCTGTCCGTGGTCATGGTCATCTGCGGGCTGGACGGGGGCGGGGCGCCGGTGCCGTTGTTTGTATTTAGCGCGATGCTGCCGTGGCAGTTTTTTTCCACGGCGCTCTCGGAAAGCGGCGCGAGCCTGGTGAATAATTCCAACCTGATCTCGAAGGTGTATTTTCCGCGTCTGGTGGTGCCGGCGAGCAGCGTGATCACCAGCTTCGTCGATTTCCTGATCTCTGCGGGGTTCGCGGCGTTGCTGATGTTATGGTACTGGTACCCCATCCAGCCGCAGATCGTGTTTCTTCCGTTTTTCGTGCTGCTGACCTTTGGCGCGTCGTTTGGCGCGGGGCTGTGGGTTTCGGCGTTGATGGTCAAGTACCGGGATTTTCGTTTCATCGTGCCTTTCGTGGTGCAATTCGGTCTGTACGCGACGCCGGTGTTCAAGATGACCGGGCGGATCCCCGAGCATTGGATCTGGCATGGTCATGATATTCCGGCGCGGCTGCTGTATTCCTTGAACCCGATGGTGGGGATTGTGGACGGGTTCCGTTGGTCGCTCTTGGGCCGTGAACATGCCATCTACTGGCCGGGCTTCACCATTTCCCTCGTCGGAGTCGTTTTGCTGGTCTGGACGGGACTCTGGTATTTCCGTAAAACGGAACGGAAGTTCGCGGATCTGATCTGAAGCACCATTTGCAGTTGAATCCATTTTTGTGAGTAACGCCATCATTACCGCGGAGAACGTCTCCAAGCTATATCACATCGGCCGCCACGGCTCGACCGGGGACGGAGTCCGGCACATCCTGGAGAGCGCCCTGCGCAATCCGGCGAAATGGCTGAAGGAGCGCCGTGAGAAAAACCGTCAAAAGGTGGAAGAGTTTTGGGCGCTGAAGGATGTTTCGTTTTCCGTGAACCGGGGGGATGTCGTCGGCATCATCGGCCGCAATGGTGCGGGGAAATCCACGCTGCTGAAAGTCCTGAGCCGCATCACGGAGCCGACGACGGGGCGGATCGAGATCGACGGGCGCGTGGCAAGTTTGCTGGAGGTCGGCACGGGTTTTCATGGTGACCTGAGCGGACGGGAAAACATTTTTCTCAACGGCGCGATCCTGGGCATGACCAAGGTGGAAATCAAACGGAAATTTGACGAGATCGTGGCATTTTCCGAGATCGAACAGTTTCTCGATACGCCGGTGAAGCGTTATTCCTCGGGAATGTTCGTGCGGCTGGCGTTCGCAGTGGCGGCGCACCTGGAGCCGGAGATTTTGATCGTGGATGAAGTGCTGGCGGTCGGTGACTCGAATTTCCAGAAAAAATGTTTGGGCAAGATGGACGAAGTGGCGCGCGGCGGGCGGACGATCCTGTTCGTTTCACATAACATGGCGGTGATGCGGCAGCTTTGTACAAAGGGATTATTGATGAACCGGGGCCAGGTGATGAAGGCCGGCACCATCAACGAAGTGGTGGACACATATCTCGAGGCCGGCGTGGAACATGAAGGCCACTGGCATCGCGAAAAAACCGCGCCGAAATCCGACAAGATCGTGATCGAAGAGGCAAGTGTCTTCAACAGCGATGGCGTGATTTCCGGTCACCTGGCGTGCACGGAAGATTTTACCATTGAGATCAAGACGCAGGCCACGGGTACTTTTGGCAAGGCCCAGATCGCCCTGAGCATCATGAACAAGGACGGGGTGATTATCTTAACGACGTGCCACACCGACAAGGACATGGAGTACCGTCCGGTTCTCGCAGGGAAGCACACCTACCGGGTCACCATCCCGAAAAATTTTCTGGCACCGGACACGTATTTTTTGAAGATCGTGGCGCATGAACCGTACATGGATTATCACTGTCTGGTCGAAAACATGGTGTCTTTTCATATCGAGGATGTGGGCAGTTTGCGGTCGGTGTTCAATGATGGGCGGGCGGGGATCGTGGAACCGTTGCTAAAGTGGACGGATACCCATGAAAAATAACCGTTTTTACCGGGTTGACCGGCCGGAAAACGGGATTAGCGTGGTAGCCGGTATAATTTGTCCGGCACATTAATGATCGCACCAGCACACATCCCAGAAGCCTACGAACAATGGAACCTGAAACACGGCGCGCCAAATGGCGGACATGTCCGCTTTCGCCGACTATGGGAGCGTTTCCTGCCAGAAGAGTGGCTGTGCCGCGCGCTGGGGCCTTTTTCAATCCAGCGCAATAACACGACGCGGGCGTTTGAATATCCGTGGGCGTTCGCGGCGGGTGAAATTCAGCCCGGCATGAAGGTGGTGGAAGTGGGAGGCAGCCTGGCGGGTTTTCAATTTGTACTCGACCGGTTCGGCTGCCAAGTGGTGAACGTGGACCCGGGCATGCAAGCGGCGGGAGTCGGCTGGCCGTGTGATCAAGCATCCATCGGCAAGCTAAACCGCATTTTCGGCACAAAGATTGAACTGCGCAACACGACGATGGGGCGGGCGGGACTGGCCGACGGAGAATTTGACCGCGTGTATTGCCTGAGCGTGATCGAGCATCTGCCGGCCAATGACGCGGCGGAAGTGATGGCGAACGCGTTTCGCTGCTTGAAACCGGGCGGGCGTTTCATCCTGACGGTCGACCTGTTTCTTAACATCACGCCATTTTCGACGCGCTTGAAAAACGAATACGGTTCAAACCAGAACGTGGCGGAACTGATCCAGGCGCAGCCGTGGAAACTTAGCGCGGGCAACGCGGACGAATTGCACGGCTTTCCCGGATTCAGCCCGGATAAAATTCTCTGCCAACTGGAAAATTACCTGGTGGGGGGAACTTATCCCGCGCTGGCGCAATGTTTGGTGCTGCAAAAACCGGGTTGACCATGCCGAAAATCCTGTGCGTCACCAGCCATGACTTGGACGGTCCGGAGCAGGGCGCTTCTTTGCGCGCCCGGAGCGTGTTCAAACTGCTGGCGCGGCATGGTGAGGTGCACGTGGCCCTGGCATCCTGGCACGATCCCTGGGGAGAACATCCAAATGAAACTTGTGGCGGATTCAAACTGGTGCGGCGGATACGGTTTGCGAGGACACCGAACATTTCGCCACTGGACCGACTGCGCCACGAATTAGACCCGCGTTTCCTGAACACCGACTGGGTCAGCCCCAGCGATGAAGACCGGACCTGGCTGGAAAAAGCTTTAGGCGACTATGACCTGATCTGGATCCACGGCGTGCATATCGCCAACCGGTTCGGGCGGTGGCATTGGCCGCGCACGATCTTGGACATCGACGACATCCCGAGCGAACTGTACCGCACGAATCTTCCGTTGGCCCATGGAATCAAGGCGAAAGCGCGCTGCCGGTGGCGCGGCTACTTGTGGCGGCGCAGCGAAAAATTATTCCCGGAACGGTTTGCGGCCCTGTGTGTATGCAGCCAGCCGGACCGCGAGAAATTTGATGGGCGGGCAAACGTGCACGTAGTGCCGAACGGTTTTGCGGTGCCGGAAAAAAGAGTTCCCCGGTCACCAGCCCGGCCGCCGCGAGTGGGATTCATCGGTAATTTTGCGCATGGGCCGAACCGGCAGGGGATCCATTGGTTTGTGAAAACCATCTGGCCGCTGATCCGCGCGCGCAGCCCGGAAGCGGAACTGCGGATCGTGGGCGCGAAGAGCCAAGAGCGGGACTGGCCGGCAGGCCAGGGCATCCAGCCGCTGGGCTGGGTGGCGGAGGTGGAAGGTGAGATGGCCACGTGGGCGCTGACCGTGGTGCCCATTTTGGCCGGCGGCGGGACACGGGTGAAAATGGCCGAGGCGTTTGGACGCCGGTGTCCAGTCGTCTCGACAGCCCTCGGCGCCTATGGTTACGATGTGACCGACGGGCAGGACATTTTTATTGCCGACGACGTGGAAGGTTTCGCGGGCCGGTGCCTGGAACTGATGGAGAATCCGGCCGCCGGCGAACGGCTGGCGGAGAATGCGTGGGGAAAATTTATCCAATTGTGGACTTGGGAAGCCCAAGCCGGACGCATCGCCGCCGTGGTGGAACAAGCCCTGGCCGCGCCGAAGTTGAAACCATAAAACAATAACCGTCCCATGGCCTCACCGTTGATATCGATCATCATCCCGACGTATAACCGCGAGCATTGCGTGCGGCAATCGCTGGACAGCGTATTGGCGCAGACGTTCACGGATTATGAACTGATCGTCATCGATGACGGGTCCAGTGATGGCACGGTGGAGATACTGAAGAGCTACGGCGACAAGATCCGACTGATCTGCCAGAAGAATGCGGGGGCGGGGGCGGCGCGGAACACGGGCATCCGCGTGGCGCAGGGAAAGTACATCGCGTTCCTCGATTCCGACGACCATTGGCGGCCGGAAAAGCTGGCGGTGCAGATGGCGGCGATCGTGAAGTACGGCGCGAAAGTCTGTTGCAGCCGTTGCGTGGGGGAAAATGGCGAGCCTTTGCGGGATATCGAAGAAGTCGCGGCAACGCTCAAGGAGCCGGGCATTTATCATGTGCCCGACCCCGTGGAATTTTGCAGCCGGGCGCGGTGCCATCCGTACCTGCAATCCATGGTGCTCGAAAAAGAACTGTTCAACATCGCCGGATTGTTCGACCAAGCGTTGCATACGGGCGATGACACGGTCTGGTTTTTCCGGCTGGGATATGTGACGGACTGCATCTACATCGACCAGCCCATGACGGTGATCTTTCGCGGCAGCGACAACAGCCTGACCTATGATGTGCGGCCGGCCTCCGCCGAGAAGCGGTGGAGCGCGTTCATCCGCATGCAGGCGGAGATGTACTGGCGATTCCGGCAATCGCATCCGGCAGAAGCGAAACTGGTACGCGGCCGGCTGGGTTATACGATCCTGTGTCGGGCAGAACTGGCCTGTGCGGCGGGAGATTTTGCGCTGGCGCGATCATTGGCGTGGGACGCGGTGACCTGCGCGGCGGGCTTCAAGGCATACCTGCATGTCGCGACCTTGCTGCTGGTGCCGGCGCTGGTGCGGGGACGTTTCCGCAAGAAATGGTATCGCAAGTGAAGAAGAAACTGTTCGGCCTGATCACGCGAAAAGAGCGCTGGGGTTTGTCCGCGCGGGGCTGGCTATGCCTGCTGTTGGCGGGAATTTCCATCGGAGCGGTCTGGGTGCTGACGGTGCAGCCATTTCTGGCGCAAACCCGGCGGGCGGACACAAAAATTTTGGTGGTGGAGGGCTGGGTGCAACATTTTGCCATGAAGGCGGCGGTGATGGAGATCCAGTCCGGCCGTTACGAGAAAGTGTATGTGACCGGCGGGCCGATCGTGGGCAGCGACGGGGCGACGAATGATTTCAACACGTCCGCGAGCGTCGGGGCGGAGACGCTGGCGAAAGCGGGCGTGCCGGCGGAACTGTTGCAGATGGTGCCTTCGCATGTCGCGGGGCGTGACCGCACCTACAATTCGGCGCTGGCCCTGCGGGAGTGGTTCCGGACGAACCATCTGATGGTGGCGAGCGTGAACGTACTGACGGAGAGCGCCCATGCGCGCCGGACGCGGTTGCTGTTCCAGGAGGCGTTCGGCAAGACCACGGAGATCGGGATCATCGCGGTGCAAAATCCGGATTACGACCCGCAGCACTGGTGGCGGTACAGCGAAGGGGTGCGGGAAGTTTTGGGCGAAAGCATCGCGTATCTGTATGCGGAATTTTTATTTCATCCGGGGAAGACGGGTGGTTGAAATATAAGATTGCGTGGGTTGGCAGGCGGCGGCGCGCGCGGAGCGACGCGCCCTACCATCCAAGATGATGCTTCGCTCCCTGGCGGGTAGATGTTCGTGCACGAGGAGGAGACAAAGAGTCCGCAAGTTCCTTGATTAGACAGGCTTTTTTTCAGAACATAACCATCAACAAAACTATGAACCTTAAATCACGGGCGTTCTTCAACAAGTTCTGTGGCGGCACCATCGCGGTGGCCGGCGTATTTACATCGAGGCATGTGATGGGAGCGCAATCGGTTTTAATGGCGCCGCCGCCGGTGCCGTTGCAGCCGTTGGCTGCGCAGGAGGAATCGACGAACAACGAGATGAGCGTTTTCCTCCCGTCGTATGATAACAAGGATAATTCGCTGCCGCAGCCGTTCAAGTTTGGCGGGATCGTATTCCGGCCGCATCCGTTGTACCGCTTCACCTATGCCACGGGCATCCAGTCCGGCACGAACAATTCGGAACGGAGCATCATCCAGGAATTTTCGCCGGGCATCGCGGTGGACCTGGGCCGGCATTGGATGGTGGATTATACGCCGACGATCCGGTTTTATTCCAACCGCGCTTTCCGCAACACCATCGACCACTCGGCCACGTTGACGGGCGGGACGAGCTACGAGGACTGGTCGTTCAACCTATCGCAATCCTACGTCAAATCCGACTCGACACTGGTGGATACCGCCGGCCAGACGCGGACCCAGGCATACGACACGGAGCTGGGCGCCGCTTACCAGATAAATGACAAGATGTACGCGCAGTTCGGAGTTTCGCAGCAGTTCAACCTGGTCGACGGTTTTCAGGATTCAAAAACGTGGTCGTCATCGGACTGGCTGAATTATGTTTACACCAAGCGACTGGATTTCGGATTGGGAATAGGTGGTGGTTACACGTTAATCAGCGCAGATCAAAGCGGATCGACCAATCCTGACCAGTCGTTTGAAAACGCAAAGGCCCGCGTGCGGTGGCGCGCGCTGGACAAGTTGGGATTCTCCGTGGACGGCGGCTTGGAAGAACGGCAGATCCTGGCGGCAGGGTACAAGGATGAGTTGAACCCGACATTCGACCTGACTTTGGATTACGAACCGTTTGACCAGACGCAGATCACCTTATCCGGGGGCCGCTCGGTGAGTTCCTCTGATTACAGCATTCTTGCCCAAAACACGGAGACGACCTCCTTAAATCTGGCCGTGACCCAGCGATTGTTGGAACAATTAAGCCTAAGCGTGAGCTTGGGATATACCCAGACGGCTTATACGGAGGCGTTGGGATCGCTTTCGGCCATCCGGACGGATGACAATTATAATTTCAACGTGCGGTTGTCACACACCTTTGCCAAACGTGGCACAGTGGCGGTGACCTACCAATACAGCCAAAACAACTCCACCCTGGCCGGCTACAGCTTTCGCAGCAACCAGATCGGGTTTGAGTTGGGATTCGCTTATTGAGCAAAGGACGCACAGGGGCGTCAAAGAGGGAATCTAAACAGCATGGACGAGCCGACCGCACAGCCAGGACAATTTCCGGCGCAAATGAAAACATTTGCGTGGGCGGCAGCCTTGCTGGCTTTGGGTTTTGGCCTGCCCCTGCTGCGGTTGATGCGTTTTGCGGCGGGGGATGAACTGCATTCCTATATTTTGCTGATACCGGTGCTCAGTGTGTATCTGGCTGGGCTGAAAAAAAATGAACTGCCGCGCGTTTCCGTTCCGGCGAAACTGCCAGCGGTAATATTTCTGGGCGCAGGACTGATGACGGTGGCGTGGCATCTGGCGAGGCCGGCCCTGACGCCGGCGAACAACCTCGCGCAGGTCACGCTGGCGTTTCTGCTGATGCTGACGGGCGCGGGCTTTTGGATCATGGGCGGGGCGCTGATGCGGACACTGGTGTTTCCGCTGGCGATGCTGGTGTTCATGATTCCGTTGCCGGATGCCTGGCGTGACGGGGTGGAGACATTTTTGCAGCATGGCTCGGCGATGGTGGCGGGCTGGATGTTTGCGGTATCGGATGTGCCGGTATTGCAGGATGACCTGGTGTTCCACCTGCCGAACATCAGCCTGCGGGTGGCACCGGAGTGCAGCGGCATCCATTCGACGATGGTGCTGTTCATCACCAGCCTGGTGGCGGGACATTTTTTCCTGAAGTCGCCGTGGAAACGCGGGGTGCTGTGCCTGGCGGTGATCCCGCTGGCGCTGTTGCGGAACGGGTTCCGGGTGTTCGTGCTGGGCGAACTGTGCACGCACATCGGGCCGCAGATGATCAATTCGCCGATCCACCATCACGGGGGACCGCTGTTCTTTGCGCTGTCTTTGTTGCCGTTTTTCGTGTTGCTTTACCTGTTGAAACGTTCTGAAGGGAAGGGGAAACCCGGCCCATCCAAAATCTAAAAATCATATGAAGAAAATCCTGGGTCATATCCTGACGATCGCGGCGGTGGCGTGGCTGGCGGCGCTCAACGCGGGCTGCTCGGCGAAGATGAAGAAGGCGTACCACGAGGCGCGGGCGGACAAGTTTTATGCGGCGGGCCAACTGGACCACGCGGAGATCGAGTACCTGAACGTGCTGCGCAGCGACCGTCTGGATGCGAAGGCGTTTTCACGGCTGGGGTTCATTTATTTTGACCAGGGGCGGTTCCAGACCGCGGCGCCGTTCCTGATCCGGGCCAGCACGCTGGCGACGAACGATCTGGACGTGCACATGAAGCTGGGGCTGGTATATGCGACGGCGGGCCGGATGAAAGAGGCGCGGGCCGAGGCGAATTTCATCCTGGACCGGAATCCGCAGATGGAAGGCGCGCCGTTGTTGCTGGTGCAGACGGTGCGGGCAGTCCAGGACGTGGCCCCAATCCAAGCCCGGCTGGACAAGCTGATGAAAGCGGGCGATCGCGCCTCCTACGAGGTGGCGCTGGGCACGCTGGCCTTCCGTAACAATGATACCAAAACGGCCGAGGCGGCGTTCAAACGGGCGCTGGAACTGGATCCGAAATCGGCAGATGCGCTGGAATCGATGGGCGCATTGCAGTCGATCCAAAACGACGCGAAGGATGCGGAAGCGAGTTTCAAGGCGGCATCCGACCTCTCGCCGGTGCGTTCAACGAAGCGGATGGTTTATGCGCGGTTCAAATTGCAGCTCGGCCAGGCGGATGCGGCGCAGGCGATTCTGCAAGACGTGGTGAAGCAGGCGCCGGATTACATCCCGGCATTGATGGGGCTGGCGGAGATCGACCTGACGGCCAAAAAATTTGATGCGTCCCGGGAGAACGTGACGAAGGTGCTGGCGCGCGACCCGGACAATTTTGACGGGTTGCTGCTGGACAGCCGTCTGCGGTTCACGCAGGGCGACATCACGGGGGCGGTCGGCGTGCTGGAACGGATGGCGCGGATGTATCCGCAGGCGCCGAACGTGCATTTTCAACTGGCGACGGGATACATGGCCGCCGGGGATGATACGAAGGCGACGGTGAGCCTCAACCGGGCGCTGGAACTGGATCCCGGGTACCCAGAAGCCATCATGTTGCTGGCGCAGATCCAGATCAAAAACCAGAACCCGGACCCGGCGATCGTCTCGCTCGGAAACCTGGTGCAAAAATATCCGCAGATGATGCACGCGCAACTGTTGCTGGCGGATGCGTACCGGGAACGCAACCGGCCGGACGAGGCGTCGAAAATTTATGTGGCGGCGGAAAAACAGGCGCCGAACGATCCGCAGGTGCCGTTGCTGGCCGGATCAGCATTGCTGCAAGCGGGCGACAAGACGGGGGCGCGGCAGAAATTTGAGCGGGTGTTGACGATCGCCCCGGCCAATCTCCAGGCTTTGGAGCAGCTTGTGAACATGGACCTGGAAGACAAGAATTATGACGGCGCGAACCAGCGCATCCAGGTGAAACTGGGCCAGTCGCCGACCAATGTGGTGCTGCACCTGATGGTGGCGAAGGTGCAACTCGCGGCCGGAAACCGGGACGCGGCGATCCAGACGGTTTTGCAGGCGTCCGCGATGGATCCGCAAAACGAGCAGCCGCATCTGCTGCTGACCCAGCTTTATTTTGACGCCAAACAGAGTGACAAGGCGATGGCGGAACTGCAGACGGCGATCAAACTGAATCCCCAAAACCTGTCCGCGATGATGTTACTGGCAGGGGCCAGCGAAACCGCGAAGGATTACAAAAGCGCGGCGGCGACGTATGAAAAAATGTTAGTGGTGGATCCAAAATGCAGCCCGGCGCTGAACAACCTGGCATATCTTTACTCCGAATATCTGGACCAGCCCGACCGCGCCTACGAGCTGGCACAACGCGCCCGCGACCTGCTGCCATTTGACGCTTCGACGGCGGACACGCTGGGCTGGATCTGCGTGAAACGCGGCGCGTATCCGACGGCCTTGAGCCTGTTGCAGGAAAGCGCAGCCAAACTGCCCGCGGTGCCAGACGTGCAATATCACCTGGGCATGGCTAATTACATGATGACGGACGAGGCAGATGCGCGGGCGGCGTTGCAACTGGCGCTGGCGGCCGGCAAAGATTTTCGGGGACGTGATGAATGCCTGCTTTGCCTGGCGATATTGAACATCGACCCGCAGACGGCGGATGCCGGTGCGCTGGAAAAACTGGAAAAACGGGTGTCTGACCGGTCGGATGACCCGGTGGCCCAAGGGCGGCTCGGGGCGATTTACCAACGTGATGGCAAGACGGACAAGGCCATCGCCTGTTACGAGGCGGTGTTGAAGACGGATACGAAGAATCTGACCGCGATGGACCGCCTGGCCCGGCTTTATGAGACCAAGGATGCTGCGAAGGCTTATAGCATCGCGAAGGCCGCCTACAAGCTGGCCCCGAACAATGCTGAAATCACGCATCTCTATGGGCGGCTGGCCTACCAAAACGGTGATTTCAAGCTGGCGAACACGATGATGCAGGCGGCAATCCAAGGCCAACCGGGGGACGCGGGATCACAGTTTGATTATGCGCTGGCGGCTTACAGCATGGGCAAAGTGCCCGAGGCGCAGGCAGCCTTGCAAGCCGCGCTGGCGGCAAACCTGCCGGCGGCGCAGGCCGGGGAGGCGAAGCGGATGTCGGATTTGATAACACTTTCCACCAGCCCGCAGGCATCGGCTGGCGCCCAAGTGGCGGCCATTTTGAAGGCGGAACCCGATTATGTCCCGGCATTGATGGTCCAAACGAAGCTTAGTGAGATGACCGGGGATGTGGCGGGGGCCACGGCAGCGTGCGAAAAAATCGTGGCCCGTTTCCCGGATTTTGTGCCGGCGGAACGCGAACTGGCGATCTTGTATGCGAAGGACAGCAGCAAGGCGAAGGCGGCTTACGCCTATGCCAGCAAAGCCCGAGAGGCCTATCCCAATGATCCAACCCTAGCCAAGGCCATCGGAATCATCATGTACCAACAGGGCGATTTCCCTCGCGCCATCAGCTTGTTACGGGAATGTTCCATGACGGCGAACACGGATCCGGAAATCTTTTATTATCTGGGAGCAGCCCAAATTCAAGCCAAGCAGAACATCGCGGGCAAGACGAGCTTGAAGCAGGCGTTGGCGTTGAATCTGTCTGGACCGCTGGCGGATTCTGCCAGGCAGATGCTCAATGGCGCGAAGTGAAGGATAACTGAAATGTTGTCGGCAGACTTTACGCTTTTTTTGAGAAAAATGGCCTGCTTTAAGTTTGTGAACAAGTTTATAAATTATTCATATAAAGCAACTTGTGATTATTTTATAAATTATTTAAAGGCTGGGCACGGTGTTTGCTTATTGAGTGGCAAGAGCAGACTCAACAAATACTAACGCCATGAAAAAAATTGTAATTCTCGCCGTACTCGCAGCCAGCTGTGGTTTTGCTTCGGCAGTCACCACCACATTGACCTCATCCCTCCAAGGCACTGATGCTTTGAGCGGTGAGAGCGCCTACTCTTGGGGTATCCCGGTTGCGCTGGCGCCCGGCCAGACGATCACGAGCGCTTCGCTGTCTTTCTCCAACATCAAGCTGACCGCCGCGAATTCTTCGGGCAAAGGCATCTTGTATTCCGACCTGATTAAATCTTCAGTAGTGGGTACGCATACTTATAATGACGGTGATGCGGCCGGCGATTACTTTGCGGCGCTGCCGGCAGCGAACATTGTCAGCCTCGGTTCGAAAGTGTTCGCCTCGGTGGGCACGACGTTGAGCTGGGTGGTCAACTTCTCGCCTTCGCAACTGGCGTCTTTGAATTCCTTCCTGACGAGCGGCGTGTTCAACATCGGCTTTGATCCGGACTGCCACTACAATGTGGGCGCGATCTGCTTTACTTACACCACGACGACGGTCAACACGCCGGACGCGGCGACGACGGTTTATGTGCTCGGCCTGGTGTTGCTGGGTCTCGAAGCGGCCCGCCGCAAGTTCGCGGTTGCCAAGAAGTAAACGCCGGAAAATTTCAAAACCGACAACGCAAGTTGTCGGTTTTTTTATGCCTGAAACAAACGAACCCAAGCAAACGGGCCTTTACAAGCGGACATTTTGAACCATCCTTTTTGAAAGAGAACATCAACATTATGAACATCAAATCCAATTTTTGTATTGCCGGGCTGCTCCTGGCATCGGCGCTGGCCTTCACGGGTTGTGCCACGAACGAAACCACGCTGCCGTCAGCGGCGGGCAAGGAACATACGGAAACGGTCGTATTGCGTGAGGGTGACTCGGTGAAGATCGATTTTCCCGGTTCACCGAATCTGGACACGACGCAGCAGATCCGCCGCGATGGCAAGATCAACCTGTCGCTGGTGGGAGAAGTGGATGCCGCCGGGCTGACGCCGGATGCGTTGCAGAAGAAGCTGATCGAGCTGTACGCCCCGCAAATCTCCTCGAAGGAAATCAATGTCTCGGTGGCTGCTTCTACGTTCCCGGTGTTCGTGTCCGGGGCGGTGATCCATCCGGGGAAAGTGCTGTCCGACCATCCGCTGACGGCGCTGGAAGCGGTGATGGAAGCCGGCGGCTATGATGCCACCTCGGCGAACATGAGCGCGGTCAAGGTGATCCGCAAAGAAAACGGCAAGATGAAAAATTACAAGATCAACCTGCAAAAGGTCCTGGACGGATCAAGCGACAAGCCGTTTTACCTGGAGCCCGGCGATATTTTGGTGGTGCCGGAACGGTTCCAGATGTTCTAAGGGTGAATTTATCCAGGAATGCCGGCGCGAGTGCGCCGGCATTTTTTTGTGGGTGATTGTTTGGAGAGCAGGTGCTGTTTTGCTCCTTAAAATTTATCAGGCGGGAGACTTTTAGGGAAAGTAAACAATGGGTTGAATTTCATCCTTCACCCCTTCCATAGCCGCTGTCGCTGCTGCCCTTCGAGGAGAGGGAGAATCCGCGCGAGTTTGCAGGAGAATTCCAAACTATGTATGAGTTGTTTGGTCTGATTTTTCGATCGAGCGGGTATCGTATTTAAATTTTTCACTGTAAGAGCGTCCGGGTCGCTCTTTATCAATAATCTGATAGCACCACAGCAAGCCGTCATGGCAATCGCCATTCAAATCGCATTTTCGCAAAACTCTGGCCACAGCGTGGTAGGTAATCGATTTAGCATTCTTTATCCCAAAATAGCCAAACCGGCCTTGAAATAGAATTTTAACGCTCAAGGCGACAATCAAATTCATCGTCAATGTGATAATCAGCTTCCGGCCGCGGATTTTTCCCAGTCTGACAGGATTGATCATCCAACATTTATCTCTTTGGTCATAATCGAACATGGGACCGGAATCTTGGATGATGATAGTTTTGAAGGCGTTTTTTATCTGAGCGGTCCAAAAAGGCTTTAGCAACGCCGCCGATTCTTCCAGCCATGACGTAACGGTTTTAAAATTCACTTTGTTTTGGATGAAGTGAACGGGAACGCCACAAAACGTTTCAATTTTGGAGGTGTACATCCTCTTTGTCAGCATTCTTAGGGGAGGGACAAGACAACCGAACCCGGGCTTCCAAATTGCCGATTTTGCGTAATAAAATGCAATTTTTGATGCAGCTGTTTTTTTAGCAACTCTCATTTAATCGTAAATGTCCCAAGCTTTCCTTAATCCAGCAATTACTATCGTCTGGTGCCCTCCGGCGGAGGCGGAAAAATATACTGCTTACTCGCGGCTGATGCCGAGTTTGTCCATGAGTTCGTAGAGGGTGGGGCGGCTCATGCCGAGTTCGACGGCGGCGGGAGCGATCTTGCCGCCGTGTTTTTTCAAGGCTTGCTGCACCATGCGGCGTTCGACGGCTTCGCGGGCATCCTTGAGGGTGGTGATGCCGGAGTCCGGGTCGCCAGGGTTGAGTTCGAGGTCGCGGGCGGTCACGCGTTTGCCCTCGGCCATGATGGCGGCGCGGCGGACGCAGTTTTCCAGTTCGCGCACGTTGCCGGGCCACGCGTGGCGGTTCATGGCCTTGACGGCCTCGGCATCGAAGGTGAGGCTGGGTTTCTTGACCTCGGCGGCGAAACGATTGAGGAAATATTGGGCGAGCAGGCGGATGTCGTTCTCGCGTTCCCGGAGCGGCGGGAGGGAAACTTGGACGACGGCGAGGCGGTAGTATAAATCCTCGCGAAACTTGTTGGCGGCCATCGCTTTTTTTAGGTCCACATTGGTGGCGGCGACGACGCGGGTATTGATCTGGATGGATTGGCGGCCGCCGACGCGTTCGATGGTCTGTTCCTGAAGGAAACGCAGGAGCTTGACCTGCAAGGCGAGGGGGATTTCACCAATTTCGTCCAAGAAAAGTGTGCCGGCGTTGGCGCTTTCGATACGGCCTTTGCGCTGGACGTGCGCGCCGGTAAAGGCGCCTTTTTCGTGGCCGAAAAGTTCGCTTTCGAGAAGAGTTTCCGGGATGGCACCGCAGTTGATGGCGATGAACGGGCCGTCCTTGCGGTTGCTGCGCTGGTGGATGGCTTTGGCGGCCATTTCTTTGCCGGTGCCGCTTTCGCCCAAAATCAAAACGGGGGCGTCGGTGGTGGCGACCTTGCGGATGGAATCGAAGATGGCGCGCATGGCGGTGCTTTCACCGAGGACGCCTTCGAAGGCATCGGTGCGCACGAGCTTCTGCATCTCATTGTATTCTTTTTCCAACTGCGCGGTGTGGAAGCTGCGTTTGAGGAGGAATTTCAGTTCCTCCATGTTCACGGGCTTGGTGAGAAAATCGTAGGCACCGGAGCCGATGGCTTGGAGGGCGTTTTCTTTTTCGCCCTGGCCGGAGACGATGACGACCTTGACGAGCGGATTGACGCCGAGCAGTTCGGACAGGATGGCGAGGCCTTCCTCGGGGCTGTTGGGATGGGGCGGCAGGCCGAGGTCGAGCAGGACGACCATGGGCTGATGGTTGCGGAAGGCTTCGACGGCAGTGGTGCGGTTCTCGGCGAGGGCGACGTCGTAGTCGTTCGCGAGCGCCCATTTCATCTGGGTGCGGATTTCTTCATCGTCGTCAACGATCAGCAGTTTGGGATTCATTTATTCTTCAACGCCCTGTCACCCTAAAATAAGGGCGACATGTGGAAACGATAGTCAGAAAAAGCCTGCGAACCAAATGAATTTAAACCGGGATGGGGCTAACGTTGCGGTGAATTACAATGCTTTGGTTGCAAGCGCGGCGGGCAGAGGACTGCCCGCCCTACCTTCGGTCGTCTTTATACGGACGCCTGGGTTTCAACTGAAAAAAGACTGCTATTTTTTTAAGGGCAGGGCTACGCGGAAGGTGGTGCCTTTGCCGGGTTCGCTATCGACTTCGATACGGCCCTGGTGCGCCTCGACGATCATTTTGCTTTGGAACATGCCGATGCCGAGGCCGTTTTTCTTGGTGGTCTGGAAGGCGCGGAAGAGCTGGCGGTGCATGAACTCGGGGCTCATGCCACAGCCGTTATCGGACACGGTGAGGATGGCGGAGCCGTTGTTCTGGGTGGTGGTGATCTGGACCTGGCCGCCGGCGGTGACAGCTTCACGGGCGTTGAAGATGAGGTTGATAGCGACCTTGAGCATCTGGTCGGCGTCAAAATTAAAGCGGGGCAGGGCGGCGAAGTCTTTTTTTAATTTGATGCCGGCGACTTCTTCCCAGCCTTCAAGGGCCTTGGCAATGACGGTGTTGAGATCGGCCTCGGCCGGGCGGATCTGCAATTCGCCGCGGATGGAGCCGAGGCGGCTGATGAGGTGGTTGACGCGTTCGACGGTCTTGGCGATGCCGCGAAGGGCGTCGGCGCGGAACTCGGGATTATCAAAATGCACAGGCAAGTTCTGCAACATTAGATTGAGCGTGTTGGCCGTGTTCTTCATGTCGTGGACGAAGAATGCGGACATGGTCTGGAAGGCCTCGAGTTCCTTGGCTTGCAATAATTTTTGGGAGAGCCGGGTGTTGAGAAGGCCGGCGGCGATCTGATCGCTGATGCATTTCAACAAATCGAAATCCTGCCACGAAAAAGGCACGCCGCCGACGCGATCGCCGATAATCATGAGGCCGAGAAATTCATCACCGACGATCATGGGGACGCAGACGCGGTTGCCGCCTTTGCGAAATTCTTCAGGATGGCAGAGGCGGAGGGCTTCGGCCCATTTTTCCTTGGTGGCATCGATGTCCACGGGTTCGTGATTTTTTTGGAGGTGGGCGATGGCATCGGCCAGTTCACTTTTGGCCGGGGTGAGCCCATCGGCCCGGGCCTCGGAGAGGAAGGTTGAGGCGGCGAAGAC
>DASZCA010000338.1:0-4320 GCA_035943555.1 Verrucomicrobiia bacterium | reverse complement strand
CAAACACCGGGCACGCCATTCGTGTTCGCAATTTCACCAATAATGTTGGACCAGCGGCTTGATCTGTTTCGTGTAGAGCGTATGAATCTGCTTCATCGTCGCAGGCGAGAGTTTTTTCAAGTCGGAAGCGGCGATGTTCTCGGTGACCTGCCCCGGACGTTTCGCACCCGGGATGGAGCAGGTGACCGCCGGAAATTCCAAAATCCACTTCAGTGCGAGTTGCGCGAGCGAGGCACCGGATGGGACGAGCTTCTTCAGCTTGGCGGTGGTGGCGAGTGCGACATCGAAGTCCACGCCGGAGAAAGTTTCGCCGCGGTCAAAAGCCTGGCCATGGCGGTTGAAATTACGATGGTCATCCTTGGCAAATTTGCTGTCGCGGGAGATTTTGCCGGACAACATGCCGGAGGCGAGCGGGACGCGCGCGAGGATGCCGACCTTCCGGCGCTGGGCTTCGGCGAAAAACAATTCGGACGGACGCTGGCGGAAGATATTAAAAATGATCTGCACGGACTGGACGTTTGGAAACTCAATGGCTTTGAGCGCTTCCTCGACTTTTTCCACGCTGACGCCGTAGTGGCGCAGCTTGCCGGCTTTCACCATGTCATCAAGGATGCCGAACACTTCGGGGCGATAAAACACTTCCGGATGCGGGCAGTGAAGCTGGAGCAAGTCGATGGTGTCGGTGTTAAGATTTTTGAGGCTGCGGTCCACCCAAGCGTGAAGGTTCTTTTTATTATAGCCTTCGACGGCTTGCACGGGCAAGCGGCGGCCGGCCTTGGTGGCGATGTAGAAGTCCTCCTTGCGCTCTTTTTTCAGTTTGGCGAGCAGGCGTTCGCTGCGGCCATCTCCATAGACATCGGCGGTGTCGAAAAAATTAACGCCACCATCCAACGCGGCATGCAGGGCGGCGAGGGATTCTTGGTCGTCCACATTGCCCCATGCGCCGCCGATGGCCCAGGCGCCAAAGCTGATTTCAGAGATTTTCCAACCGGTGCGGCCAAGAGTGCGATATTTCATTTGGTGTTAAAATTAAGTGATTTTGAAGTTTGGCAGAAATGGAACGGCAGACAATGTCATTCGCAGACGCGCCGGTAGAGCATCTCATAGTGCATGACGATGGCCTCGGCGGAGAAAAAATCTTGGGCGCGTTGTTGGGCGGCGTGGCCGAACTTGTGGCGCTTGGCCGGATCGGCGATCAGGCTTTCGACGGCGCGGGCGAGGGTGTTGGGATTGGGATAATCAACCAGCAGGCCGGTCACCCCATGGTCGATGACTTCCGGAATTCCCCCAACGCGGCGGGCGACGCTGGGGCAGGCAAAACACATCGCTTCAAGAATGCTGAGGCAAAAACTTTCGGTATCGGATGTGAACAGGCCAAGGTCGGCGGCTTGGAGATAATCTTCAATATCGGTGATATTTTCGCGGACGATGAGGCGGTCTTCTAATCCATGCTGATGGACCAGACTGGCAAAGGGCGCAAAGTTGCCGCCGGCGAGAATGAGGAGCTTGAAGGATTCGCGCGGCTTGATTTGAGCAACAGTTTCAAGCAGCAGGTCAATTCGTTTCAGCGGGCGCAAGTTGGAGGAATGGAACAGTAGCACCTCATCTTTTATACCCAACTCACGACGGACTTCTTCGCGCGAACGGGTGGGTTGGCGCGGTACGGAAAAATTGTGGATGACATCGATCGGCCCGTCGAATTTGAGGACGTGCTGGGTCTCCACTTTTAAATATTCAGAGACCGTGGTCACGGCGTCGGAATGGGTCAGCGCATGATGAATTGCGGGGCCATAACCGGGGTCCCGGCCGAGCAGGGTTGTGTCCGTGCCATGGAGCGTGGTGACGACGCGCGGTTGCTGTTCCGGTGGAAGCATCGCACGGGCGAGGATGGCGGCCGTGGCGTGGGGCACGGCGTAATGCACATGGAGCACGTCCAGCTTATGCGCCCGGCTGACTTCGGCCATCTTTACCGAGAGCGGCAGGGTGTAATCGGGATATTTAAAAAGGTCATAGTCATTGATGACTACGGGATGGAAATGAAGATGGCGGTTGTCCGCCGGCAGGCGGAACGGGCGTTCGTAGCTGATGAAATGGACATCGTGACCGCGCCGCGCCAGTTCTTCGCCGAGCGCCGTCGCGAGAATGCCGCTGCCGCCGACGGAAGGATAACAGGTGAGGCCAATCTTCATGGTCAGAAACGGCGCGTACTGCGGTTCAACTGTTCTAACGAATCCAGCACCAGCGCATCATTCGGAAACAGCGCGAGCGCATGGCTTATACCGGCGCGAGCGCCCAGCAAGCGCGCACGGGTGATCTGGAGTTCGATGTAGTTGCGGGCTTTGACCTGCGATTGATGCGCGGACATCGCGGCAGTCCACGTGGAAATGATTTCGGGTGCGGAAACGTCAAAGAGCACGGGCGAAATATCGCGCGGCTCTGCTTCCGGTGTGACAGCGTAAAAGAATAATTGGCCGATGGCGTGGGAAGGCAGGCGGCGCAACTCTTTCAACCCACCATAGCGGGCAAGCCGCGCGGCATCGCGGACCAAGGTGCCGAGGCGCCAATGGTCAGGATGCTGGTTCTCCACAACGCTCGGGGCGAGGGCAATGCCGGGGCGGATGCGACGGAGGATTTGCGCGAGCTTGATGGCATGGGCCGCGCGGATTTCGAGATGGGCATCGCCGTCGAGTTCGATGAATTCAACTGTGGCTCCGAGAATTGATGCGGCTTTTTTGGATTCGGCGGTGCGCTGCTTGGGCGTTCCGTATGAACCGGCTTCTCCACGGGAGCAGATCACGAAATGAACCGGACGGCCAGCCTGCGTTTCGCGCGCGATGATGCCGCCACAACCGAATTCGATGTCATCGGGATGCGCGCCAAAGGCGACCAGCGGGACGGGTTTAGTTTGAGATTTCAGTCCAGGCTTCATCGGAACGGTCAATGGTATCGCGGTCTACAAAAGTGATTTCCGGTGCTTCTTCCTGGTGAAGGTAGGCTTTTTCGCCGGCACCAGCAATGTAATGCGTGCAACGTACGACAGACTGCATCCAGCGCAAGCGGGTATCGCGCGTCGGGCTGATCTGTTCCTTGGTAAAACTGGTGAGCGGGAACGTGATGAAAGAATTGCCGCCTTCGTGCAATTTAAAAGCATCATTGGCAAGTCGGGCGCGGACGATCTCGCTTTCATAGGGAACGTCCACGAAGCAGTCGGTAATATCTCTGGCAGCACGGCGGAACGCGGGATCGCCGGAGCGCACCACGCGGATGCCTTCGAGCAAGCCTAAGCGGCGATACATATCGAGGCAAAAATCAGCGATGTTCGCGGCGGAAGCTTCCTTGAAAACATCGATGATCGGTCGCTCGACATAGTTGGGCAGTTGGAGTTCGGTTTTTGGCTGCCAGTCTGGCGGGATGCGTTTGAGGCAGAGCGGGGAAAATTTACGTTGGATCTTGTTGGCGAAAGAGAAATTGAGGATGGCGGGTTCGCTGGATTTGCGATGGCGGAGAACGGTCTGGGTTTCACGCGGGTCATGGTCGCTATCGTGATAGAAAAAGACGATTTCGCCGCCGATCTCTTTTTGGAGACGGCGGGCGGTGAAGATTTTAGCGACGAGGAAACGTTTTGGAAAAAATCCGCAGGGTTGCTGACCGAAGCAAATCACAGGGGCGGAAGTCATGGAATTTGTTTATTTGAATGCATCTGCGCTGATCCGTGGTTGAATTTTTTGTGCAATGCTTGCAGAACCAGACTGATCATCACACAGGCGGCACAGCCGATGAAATTGTACCAGAGATAGCTGATACTGAGGCTGGCGAACAGCGCGAAGACGAGCAACTGGCCGAGCACGGTGCCCCAGAACACGGCAAAACCACCGACCCATTTGAAAAAGAAGGCCACAAGGAACATGCCCAGCACGGTGCCGTAAAAGATGGAGCCGATGATGTTGATGGCTTCGATCAAGTTTTCGGAAAAACCGGCGAAGAGGGCGAAGGCAATGGCGACGACTCCCCACAGGGCGGTGAACCATTTGGCGGCGCGGACGTTGCGCGCCTCGTCGTGCACGGCGAGCGGGCGGAAATGCCGCCAGAGGTCGATGGTCGTCGTGGTGCCGAGGGCGTTGAGTTCGCCGGCCTTGGAGCCGAGGGCGGCGGCGATCATCACGGCGATGAGCAGGCCGATGACGCCATGCGGAAGCTGTTCCATGATGAAGCCGATGAAGACATAATCGGAGTCCTTGGTTTGTGCGAGCGGGTTGTCGGCGGTGAGCGCCGCGCGGGCTTCTGCGCGTACGGATTCCGTGGCGGCATTGGCTTCGAGCA
>DASZCA010000337.1:0-38290 GCA_035943555.1 Verrucomicrobiia bacterium | reverse complement strand
ATCCCTTACGCAGCTTTTGCGCCAGACAAAGGTGATTGCAGCCAATCTGAAGTTGGAGCATGTCGAATGCTGGGTAGATTCAGAACTCAACGGTTATGCTCAAGATGCCGAACCGCCCAAGTATCGGGAATATTCTACAAGCAGTATTGAGTACAACAATCCCTATCAGGGTGGTTGGCGATTTGCGGGCCACATGAACATAAAAATAATGGCGCGCCAGCCGATAGCAGAAATCGAAGACTTTTCTCGTGCCGAGCATGGAGTTTTTATACCCGCCCCAATAAATCTGCCTCTGTATGATATTTCAGGGAGCCCATTGGACTTCGACTTCCCTCAACGTCTGATTGTGATGGCGTCACAATATAAACGCATTGTAGATGGGGTAACAAACGAGTTGCTTAAGGTGACTACTGAACTGGAAAAAAGGGGGATTGTTGGTGAAAATATGAACTTCAACGAACGAGAAAAACAGAATGCCGCCTCAATTGTTTACAATATCGGAACTGTTCATGGCGCAGTCGGGAATGTCTCGAATTCACCAATCACACTTTACGACAACAAAACCATCAACCACCTATTTGTCGAAAAAAACATTCCCAAAGAAGACAGGCGAGAGCTTGAGGACATTCTGGACGAATTGATGAACGCCACGCACGCAGAAAAGCAATCCCTTCTGACTCGTGCGGAAAAATTAATCGTAAGGCATAAAGAGGTTTTGGGAATTACAGCAGAGATTATTGTGAAAAGTGTTAAAGCAACTTTGGAATAATCATGGGTTCAGCAATTAACAATTTGCAGATGGCGGTTGTTGAAGGCAAACAGCCAATTATTCAACTTTTGCGGCAAACGAAGCTCATTGCAGCTAAGTTGGGCCTCGCAGATATTGAGAAATGGGTTGACCTTGAATTGATTGGTTATCCAATTGGAGACAATGGGCCTGAAGTCCCCGACTACCGAATTGTCACAGCAGAAAGTTTGATGGTTCATAATCCAGTTCGAGGCTGGCAATATGTGGGTGATGTCCATCGTCACGTTGAAGTTTTTCAGCCGATTTCTGACGTGGAAATCTTGTCCCGTCAGGAGCAATGTTCTTATACGCCGCCAAAAAATTACCAACTTTCAAACAGCATCGGAACATCGCAGGCTACACACTGGCCTCAACGATTAATAATCAGCCCCAATGAATTCCAAGGAATTTTGGAAGCAGTAAGGAACGAGTTGCTCCAATGGGCAATAAATTTGGAAAAACGAGGAATCAAAGGAGAAAATATGAGCTTCGACGAAAAAGAAAAGCAGACGGCTAGTCACATGACTTTCAACATCGGAACCGTTCATGGTGCGGTCGGAAACTTATCGAACTCGCCAATCACTTTTTACGATAACAAGACCATTAACCAGTTATTTGTCGAAAAGAATATCCCCAAGCAGGACCGGCGGGAACTTGAGGACATTCTGGACGAATTGAAGACTGCCGAACCCGCAAAAAAGAAATCTCTTGTTGCCCGCGCGGAGGAATTGCTTGTGAAACACAAAGAGGCGTTGGGAGCAGCCGCTGAAATAATCATCAAGAGCATCAAAACAGCTATGGAATAGGCTATTTGAAGCAAATGGACACATATCAAATCACATATCGCTGTGTGTAAACTGAAGTCGCCCCCTCCTTTACGCGCAGAAACAACTCCAGTGCGTGTGGTGAGAAGTCATCTTTGGGCACCATGAACTTTCAGTCCCACTTATTTTATCTGGCGAACACAGATGTCGAGGAACAGATTTCCATAATCGCTCAAGCCCAAATTTTTTACGGTAGATATACCGGTCATGGCTGCATATAAATTTTCTATCACCTTGCTGCTGTCGGCAAGAATGCCAAGGCGTGTCAAATTATTGCGGTAAGCGTCGGCCATCGTTGAATCAGTAATCCCACAACGAGCACAAAACTTGCGCCATTCGTCTTTAATCACCAAGCCAGCATCCTGAGGATTAGTAAAGTGTTGCGATATATCGGCGGCTTCAATAGAAAAACTTCCATTTGCGATTGCATCCAAGATTTTTGCTTCAGCAGGGCAGAGTTGCTGGATGGTAAAGACAAATGACGGGTGGGCTTTTTCGGCAACTGATTTGAGCATCGCCGTTGCCAGTAGATTCGCATACATTTCCCTGAGATGAGGAGCCTGCGAGGCAAAGCTCATGCTGAGTATGATTGGCCCCGCGATGACCGGGTCTGGTGATTGAATTTCTTCAGGGTCTCGACCGGCCAACTTGAGAGCCATCTGCTCCGACAAATGCTTCTTAATCAAATCATAGCCCCACACCATGGCACTGAGAGGCGCAAGAGCCACCTCAACCACTTTGGCAGCGACAACGAGATTTTGACCAGTCACCCGAGCCGCAGGCTGTAAAAGGTCTTCATAGACAGTGGGCGCGAGTTCGTCTAAACCAAGTTTCTCAGCCGCATCCGTGACAATTTTCAGCGTTTTTAGAGGTTCCATGGAGAATCTCTATCAATGAGCAGATTCAAGCGCAAGCTAGATGCAGAATCCTATCCCTACCAAGTGCCCCGATTGTTGGCGTCCCTATCACGGTCAAGAAATTGGATGCGACCACTATGGGACGCATTTGCGCAGAGGGATGGTAAAATCATGCGGGTGCTTGAGAAAACGCAAACCAAAATCAGCAGTCAGCCTTGAAACCCCTTTGTAATCTGAAAATGGGGGTTTCTGGAATTGCTACGCCTTAAGGCGAATTTTTACAGTCGCGCAAAAATGTTTGCGTTGATTGCTGAAATAATTTGAATCGCGTCTGGCCAGTGCTACAGTCGAATCATTTATGGACGAACGACTATCCTACATCAAAGAAAACGCCTTGGACGCCTGCCCTGAATGCCCCAATCCGAACCGTAAACAAAATGAAATCCACTTGGCCAACGGGCCAGAGGATGACACAACAGTTACATGTGCCGATTGCGGATTGTGTTGGGACGCGACATCACCAACCGAAGAAAAAATGAAGGATGCTTACGAGGCTTTGAAATCCGCGCACCAAAACGCAACAGTCATTACGGTGACTCTCAAGGACAACACCACGTTGAAAGGTTCAATAAATTCATTTCCTGACGGTCAAACTTGGCACATCGTAACGATTGGAGGTTCGCATGGCGTCACAACGCAAACGGTTGAAAAATCGTTCCAGCTTTCAAACGTCCAAAAGGTCGAACGCATTTAATACGGCCAGCCAAATGTCCCTAAGAATGCCCTGCCTGACGGTAGGGCATTTTAGTTTCTGGCAGACTCAAGGTATACCGTCGCATTCCTGAGCAGTTCGGGGCTACTGACCAGTGACCAGACGGATACAGGAAATGCCACCCGATGCCGTCGGGAAGCCCGACAGGCGGCGGTAAACGTACCGTACGCGGTCGAGTCAATAAGGTGGCCGGATTGGGGCTACTGACAACGCGGACGCACTGGATGCCCCAGATGGCCTCCCAACTTCACCCATGGCCCGCCGGTGACTACTGTGAGGCACAACCAGAGCCGCCATACCGCCGGTCTCGGCGACAGCCGCCGGTAAACGCCCTGTCGGCGGTAACCTTCAGTCATTGCCTGCCTGCCAATCGTCTCGGTTGTTCCGTGATATATTTTCACAACAGCTGGAAAATAACTGAGGGCAAGAACACGGGCAACGGCTGGTGAGTGCTGGAAAAAGCAAGTTCAACGGCAGCTATTTTCGTGGCTGACGGGAAGGCGCAAGGGCGACTGTCGGGAGCGAATTTTCTTGTCGAGTAAGAATCAGACAATAAATGAAACGGCCTAAGCTAAACATTTTTCACGTCATTGATTTTTTTCCTTGATGCACGCGCAATGATGATTTTTAATTTTTCAGAATCTATCATCGGTTCGCCACCTTCGAGATTGAATTGGCTGAGTGCTCCATAAAATTCAGCTTGAGCTTCTTCACGCTGTTTTTGCAACCTTTTTTCACGCTCTTCGCCCATTAGTTTCAATTTTACAATTTCTTGAAGCAAATCAATCTCCTTTGTATTGTCCAATTTTGCTACGGCCTTTAAATACTCTATGCGCTGCCTTTGATTGCCAATTTTCGCACTTTCGGCCTTTTGTTTTTGAAGTTCAGCAGAATAAAATACTTTTGAAGCCTCCTTTGCAGTCTTATTTGCCTCTGCAATTTTCTTCTTCACTTCTGCCTCTCTAAATTCCGTCTCAACTTCGACGCGTCTAATCAATGAATCTTTAATCCGCCGAGCATCTTTGACTAAGGTAGAATCAAGCGCATCCAGTAATGCTTCAGCTACCGAAGCAACGGCGGCTAAAGTAATATCTTTTGCAACTTTCGATTTGGCAATCGACTTTGCAATGAGTTTTCCTGCGTATTCCCCTATCATGCGTATTCCAATTCCCTTACGAATACGTATCCACCATCTGAAATGTATTCAAATCCTTCTCCACCGGCTACTATGTTGAGTCTGCTCATAGCCGTAAGTAGCCGAGCGGCTGCCTCTGTCGAGGCGGAACCCATTTCCAGAAAAATTTCAAATTCTTCGTCTGGGTTAAAATCTCCCATTCTTTGTGCTGAGGGGCTGCGAAATTCCGGTTCCACGAATGGCCAGAGTTTGCCCAACATTTCGAGATTTATTGGAGCGTCATCGTTCCAATTCAATTCTTTACTTTTACGAAGGAGAAACTTGAGGTCGTTCTCAAAAGCATCAGAAAACACCATCGCATCCTCAAAGATGTTGTTGGCAAGTTGTTCGGTTTCAGTAACGCAAAAGAGCGCTGATTTAGGGGCGCCTCGCAATGTTGCAAATACAAGTGCAACGACCGTATCAGCCACATTTGCAGCGTTTTCCATAGAGTCTCTCCGTGCTGCTTCCGCTGCCATTTGAGCCACCTGAGAAAATCCACTTTGAGGATTTCCAAGCCTAGCCGACTCTAGGCATTTTTTCAAAGTGTCGCCCACACCCTTGTAGCTACCGTGGGTGTCCCATTTTGCGAAGGCAATGAAAACCCGCTGCACGCATCTTCCTGCCAGAACAACCCTCGCCCACTTTGGAAGGCTGCATATTTCATCGTTATGCAAAACAGCTAGTGATTCATCCGGCATGAGACTGGAAATTATATATTTCGACTAGTCAAGCAAGTCGAAACTCCAATACTTCTCTGGTAGCCAGATAGCGTGCTGATTGGTAAAATTTCGCAATGAGATGGGCTTTCCTTGCGCTATTGTTGGTATTTGCGGTAAATGCCGCTGAAATTCAATACTCCAACACTCCCACCGCTTCAAATCAAGTACAACAAGCACCCCCATGGTCGGGCACGGCAACTTGTTGGTGTCATTGCTTCCCTGACCGATAAAACCAGAAGTGAATTGTTTATTGGATAAAGAAGGGGATGCCGAGAAAAGTCTTTATTTTAAGCAACCAAAGAATGAACAGCAACGGCATTGAACAAAGAACTGAATAAAATACCCCGGTAGCAAGTGCACATGGACAAAGCTTGTCTAACAACTTGAAAATCTGTAAACGAAGCCTGATTCCAAATCCGGCTCGTTTTTATCATTGCAAACCCGCCTGCGGATGCTTGAATAAGTCAACAAACAACTAGGGAAAACGGGCCTCACTGCCGCTTTCGCGCAACATAATAAATTACCGAAAATGAACATTCAAACAATCGCTGAATACATCGCAGAATTTAATTTTCGCGTTGTCGAATCTGGATTCTTGCGGGACGTGACAGATTTCCATGACAGCCTTCCAAATAATCAAGGCAATATTATTGCCCTTCGAGACATTGCAGAAAAGCTTTATGCCGAACTAAAAGCAATTGAAACAAGCGACCTGCCAGAGGCGTTGTTGAAATTATTTCCAACATCCAAAATACGTCCTTTTACTGAGAAGAATCGGGCTGCCGAAGTTAAAGCTTTAATAGAAAATAAAACAATTCCCCAAAACGACTTTTTCAATTCATTGTTTGATATTTTAACTAAACTTCAGACTGAATTGCAGAAAAACGTAGTCGAAATTGAACGCATCAATGGGTTCATTGGTATTTATGCGCAGAAAGAAAAAGAGGTCTTAGCCACCGGCAATAAAGCACTCATTTCAATTATTTTCAAAGATTTAGCAACAATCACCAGCCTTAAGGAGTTAACCAAAACACTCTCAGCGTGGAACCGGGTGCTTCCAATTTATCATCGGCTTTTACTCAAAGAATCGCCAGAAGACATCCAGTTGGTTGAGGTGCAAAATGGTTCAATTGATTTTGTGGTCAACGTGGATGTTAAAGTCGCGGCAGACCTAGCAGAATTATTCGGTGTCGGCTTCAAGTGCTACATCGCCTATCTTTCGTATAAAAAGCTGCTCAAGCCGATAACGGATGCATATTTTGGCAACACAAAACTTATCGCCAGCGAAGAGGCCAGAGACAAAGAAATGTTGAACAATATTGAACAGGCCGTTCAGAGCAAGGTGGAGCAACAACATGAAGCTGCAAAGAAACTCGGAGTGCCGTCAACCCACTCTGAAATTATGATAAAGCAAGTTGTTAATTTGGTAACGTCACACATCGTACGAGGAAATGATGTGAAATTAATTGCATTTCCAGAAGATGCCAACAAGGCGGAAAATCTAAAAAAGAAAGCGGAACTTCGCAATGAATCAATTGCGGCCAAAATGGCCCGCAGAGAGTTACCGCAGGAAGACGCAAAAAAACTGCTCGCTAAATATGGTGAAATTCAAAACGAGCCGAACAAAGCACCGAAATGACAATCATTCAGGCATTGCTAGTGGTAGTTGTATCGGGTGCGTGGTTCGCTCCAGTTGCTTTGAAATCCTGACAGTCAACAACGACAATTTTGATTCAAAGACGCGCACAGGGGCCAATCTTGACGCATGGCGACCCCGTTACGATTGGCTGCACGGCAAGCGATTTAGTAAATGTTCCCACGACAGCCTGCCCATGTTTTTAAAATCACGGCTTCTTTAAATTTCATCATGTTCTCGTAAGTAAAATTGTCCGGTATTCGCATGGGTGTGGGGTAAAGCCGCACTATCATTTCTCCTTGTCGAGGTAACCGAAGGCAAGAACGCGGGCAACGGCTGGCCACGGCTGAAAATAAAAACGGGTTCATCGGCAACGATGTCCACGACTGACAGACAGGCGCAAGGGCAAGCTGTATCTATATGAGACCTTGATTGGGCATTGGCCAACAGGGTTGAACCTTGAAATATATAAGAATTGAACAACAGTCCCGTCGCTCACGCGGTGATTTTCAGAACCGCGCCACCGGGTGGCAAGACTGGTTCTATCGGTTCGACCGTCGGTTACCTGCTCATCGAGCCATCACGAAGGGCCGCTCAATTCCGCGAATACGGGCTTACCCCTTCGGGTGGAAGTTGAGTTGGCACCGCTGCCGGGGAATCCTCGACCAATTCGTAATCATAGGCATGACGCGCCTTACGTTCCTCCGGCAGCGTAATCAGTCGGATTCTACCTTTCTCTCGCAGCCGCAACAGGATTCGTGAGCCAGTTTTAAAAGTCATTCCACAGACCAGACCAGCATCGCGAACACCGATAAAGAATTGTCGTTTCCCTGCCTCCTTACAGTGATGATGAATAGCAAACATCAACCGCTCCTCGGGGTCGGTTGGAAATTCAGGATGCTTCGTCCATCTTACCCACTTAAATACTGCATCTTTAAACCAAGGTTTTTTACGCGCCGCCTCGGTTTTTAGTTCCAGTTCTTGTCGGTATTCCCCAATGGTGCCCCGTAATTGCAATCCCTTGCGTCGATGTTCCTCAAACCATTCCCGAGTGGCTTCATCGTAATCATGCGCGGTCAAACGGTGGTTAATTCGCTCAGCGTGCAAAGCCAGTGCCATACCCAACTTCAACAGCGACTCGTGGGTTTTCACCGTGCCGTCCGATTTCAGGGATGTACCAACATGAAAACGACCCATCTTTGCCCAAGCTATGACCTTCAGTTCACCTGCATAAAGGGTGGATGACACACAGCGATATGTTTTTAGTTTTTGTATAGCTATCGCTGTGTGTCGTGGCTTGGAAATAGGTAGGACTTGTGCTTCGGGAAAACACCACAGCCCCTCGTCATGGGAGATGAAACTCGCCCGCGATGCATCCCGACATGCAGAGTCCGGTTCATGGCCGTAGGTTTCTGTTACATGTCCAGCAACCTGTTCAAAAAGTGAATCGTGTTCTTCAGCTCTGCATAGCGGGATGCGGAACAGTATGCGGACGCCGTTTCCACGCACTGACCTGAACGCTGCGAGGCAATATGGGTCTCTTTGGGCATTTTGTAGAACTTTGGCCAAATCGGCAGTTTCTAAATTATCGAGGTCAACACCTATCAACCCTGAATGTTGGAGCAACCCGGTTTTACACCGGTGCTTGAAGACACCAGACCATGTTACATACGGCAACAGCTGTTTCGCGAGACGCTGTTCACCGCTATTTTTGGGAAGGGAGCGAACATATTCTACCTTTTCACGCCATTTGCCGACTCGAATGCCTGCCAATACCTCGCCGACGGTTAAGGATTCAAGTTCCTTCGGCTTGGTTAAGTTCTGACCGAACGACACCATTTCGGGAATCTTGCCGATGATTTTTATCAGTTCGACTTCCGAGCCTGTTACATCCATTGGAACCGCCAGAGCATCATTCATTGGCGACCTCCTGACTGGCCGTAAAACAAAACCGCCGGTTTGCGGGTATGCGACAGGTGGCCGGAATCAAAAGCCTAACGGAGCTGGAACCGGTTGCTTCACGCGAGCACACCTTCACCACTCGGTTTCCTGCCGAAACCTCAACCGCCACCTTCCGGCTCGCTGGCTGGCAATTTAGGCCGCTTTTCGCCCCATTAGTGACTTTGCCGAGCTTTTGGTGACGGAAAATCAGTTTTCCAGCCCACGCCGCATAGTCGGAATGGCGCTCCATAACGAGTAGCAGCCCTTCCTGCCGTCCATTTTTCTTCATGTCAGTGGCTAACCGCCGCACCAGACGCTGGTTGGAAATACGGTGTCGTGGTTTGATTAAATCCGGGTCGATATGGTCGATGGGTTTTCATAAATATGGAATTGTCGTCTGGTTTAGTCGCCGTCAGGTTGTCGATTTGTTGAACGCAAGAATGGATTCACGCGTAATGAGTTTTGTTCGCAAGGCATGGGAGGTTTTCAAAAGTCCGCGCTGTAAAAATCGCCGCACGGTTTTTTCACCAACACCCATCATGTATGCGGTCTCTTTTACGGAGAAATAAAGCCTCGGCAAGCTTTCACGCATCGCTTTCAAATTGGCGTCTTCAGGCAATTCCTTGCCGGAATCAGGGCGTGAAATCCCTGCTGGTTGTGACTGGGCAAAAGCCAATCCCTCTGTGCTCATGATTGTTGGTTCCATTATTCCTCTCCTGCGGTAAGAAAATCGAAGCTGATGGAAATGCAAAGACCACACGTCTTGTGAACGCATGGTCTCTTCAAATCCATATTCTATTAAAGAGACCCATCTCTTCGCATCATAGTGTCCCAACATAACAGTTGTCGGGACGGCACCTTAATCCCTTATCCAAGGGCACGGTCAGCCAGAGCTGGAGTTCACCAGCTACTTCGGAATGCACTAACGATTATTCCTAACAAAGAACGGTTAATTGTCGCCACGATAACAGGTCTAAAATCAAAAAGCAAGCTAATTGTCAATGGTTACTTCAATAATAATTTACGGTGAATTTTCACCCGCCTCCGAGGAAATAGCCAGTTATTTGGCCTTCGCGAGTTGGGATTTGACGTAATCATCGTCGTTGACCCCAAAGACCTCCGTGTATGTACTCAGAATCAATCGGCCCCCATCTTGATGGCCTTGCATTCGAAATCAACTTCACATCAACTCCTGATTGCCACAGCCGACGGATAAGAACGGCACGGATGTTTCGCTGCGTGAACGGGTGGAAACCCAGTCGCTTGCAGGACGCTGCCAAAGCCTTTTTTGCGTCCTTAATCTTAAACACATTCGCGCCCGGCGCAGGCGGCGAGACGGATTGCGCCACCGACGGCACCGGCACCCCGAAACTTGTCAGGCTTTATGAACACCTTGGCTTTTCCCGCGTCAAGGGTAACAACGTGGCAATGACTAAGGAGGGCTATTCCCGCGCCGTGGAGGGGTCTAGGAAACGTTTTGAGCGCGGCGGGGCCTAGTCCCTGATATGTTTGAAAGTCTTATCCCACGGTGCGCCCGTCCAAACGCTACTATGCGGCAAGTCCTGAAATGTGGTTGGCTTTGGCAGCACTTCCGTTGGATGAGTGTGCAATTTGTGAATGCAATGGTTTTCGGCGTCCATCTTGGTAGCAAAAACAATCTGGCGACCCGGTGCGCCGTCAATCACCCAACCATGCCGTTCAACGCTGTAACGGACGACAAATCGCCACTTCGGTTCTGTTTGTGCCTTGCCGCGCTTGCGTTTCATGGGATTAGCGCAAGGTGTCCTTATGAAAACCGCCCTGCAAACCGATGTTGTCAATCTTCACAAAATCCTCATGCTTGCACTTCTCACAGTAGAGTTTGAACGCCAAAACAAAGGCTTTTTCCGCCTTTTTTGTCAGCACTTCATTGGCTTGATTTTCCGCGAGTTCGCCGCGAACTTCATAATCTAAGACTCGCATGATATGACGGTCAGGGCAGTTGGGGCAAAAAAAGAAAAAGTAGTCTGTGCCGCCAGTTGCGCCTTGGAGCTTACCGTTTGCAACCGCGCTTGAACCGTGGTAGGGCTTTCCACTGTTGAATTTTTTCATGGTGAGATTTTCGCCGTCCGGTAAGGCTTGTCAATCAAACTTGGAAGCGCGGAAAGGCTGATTGCTCAGATATATTAAATTTTATTGTCCCGCGCCGGTGATAGGGCTTCAAAATCGTTGACTATGGTGTTTGACTATGTGAGGGCGGAAAATTGGGGGTTGTCCTGTCCAAGTGAGTCCCGCGAGATTTTAACAAAACAGCGATGGAACTTGGCTTGTCCATGTCAGTCCAACAGGGGGAAAATGGGGGAATTTACCTGAACATTCGTGTAAAGGAGCTGCGCTACCACTGCGCCAAACGCCCCACCGCCACCAAATTATCAGAATGACGGCGGGAGACAAGTTTTCGATGGGGGTTTGAAATGATACTTCACGTCAGTTACAAGAGGCGGCGCGCACGGAGCGACACGCCCTACCCTGCCGTAGTGATACGCACATCTAACTATTTTGCCGGCGTCTTTTTCACACCGATGGATTTTTATGGCGGCGGATGGCTTTTCAATTAGATTGACTGGATGAATAACCGCAGGTACCGGCCGTTGATTTTTGCGGCGCTCACGCTAGCAGCCGTGTGGGTCGTGGCCCTGACGATTTTTCACTTTGCGGCCAATTCCAAGATGACGGCGGCCAAGCTGGAGCAATACAGCGCGGCCACGGATCTCAACAAACTTTCCGGCAGCGACCGCGACAAGGCCATCAGCGATTTTTCCAGCAAGATCAACGGGCTGACTTACGAAGAAAGGCTGAAATGGCGACGGGACGAGGACTGGAAACGTTGGTTCGCCGCGATGACGGAAGCCGAACGGCTGAAATTCATCGAGGCCACGTTGCCGACGGGTTTCAAGCAGATGATGGATGCGTTCAGCCAGTTGTCCGATGATCGCCGTAAAAAAGTCATCGACGATGCCATGAAACGGTTGCGAGATGAAGGCGCGAACGGGGTCAATAAAACGGGCGGTGATTACGGCAAGAACGGTCCGCCGCCGCTCAGCCCGGAACTGGAGGACAAGGTCCGCGAACTGGGATTGAAGGAATTTTACTCGGACAGTTCCGCCGAAACGAAGGCGGAACTGGCGCCGCTGGTGGAGCAGATGCAACAACAGGTGCGGAGCGGCCGGATGCATTGAATGAAGAAGCGCACGGCATTCACTTTGATCGAGCTGCTGGTGGTGATCGCGATCATCGCCATCCTGGCGGCGATGCTGTTGCCGGCGCTGTCGAAGGCCAAGGAACGCGGGCGCACCGCATCCTGCCTGAGCAACCTGCACCAGATCGGCATCGCGCTACAGCTCTATGTGGATGAAAACCACAATCATCTCCCGTACATGCAGGATGTGGCGACGAATACGGCGGTGACCAACTTGTACCCCTCGGTGAACGTTGTGCTGGCGAGCCAGTTGGGGTCGGTGAAAATCTTGCATTGTCCGTCGGACAACCAAATCCCAAGCTGGTTTGATCTTACGGGATCGAGCTATTCATGGAATCTGTTGCTCAACGGCGCAGATGCCAGCAATCCTCCGAAAACCTTTTTGGGCGTCGGTTTCACCATCGACCAAATCCCGGTTTTTAACGACGCGGAAAGTTTTCACAGCGCCAATGGAACGGCGCATGCGAGGAACTATCTTTACGCGGATCAACACGCGCACAATTTCTACGAAGGCCCGGCCCCATGATTTCGCTGCACAATGTCCGTAAAATATTTGCCGGCCGGCCGGCGGTGGAGAGTTTAGACCTCGAAGTGAAGGCGGGGGAAATCTTCGGATTGCTCGGGCACAATGGCGCGGGGAAGAGCACGGCGATCGGCATGATGCTGGGCCAGGTCTGGCCGACGGCGGGCGAGATCCGCATCTGCGGACATGACGTGACGGCGCAACGGCAACTGGCCTTGAAGAAGGTCGGGGCGATTTTTGAGGCGCCGGTGTTTTATGACTACCTGAGCGGGTGGCGCAATCTGGAAATTTTGAGCCATTACACGGCGCCGACTTCGGCGGAACGGATTCGCGAGGTGATCGAGTGGGTAGGCTTGTCCGGCCGGGAGAAGTCCAAAGTACGGACGTATTCGCACGGCATGCGCGCACGGCTGGCACTGGCGCAGGCGCTGTTGCCGCAGCCGGAATTGCTGATCTTGGATGAACCGAGCGACGGCCTTGATCCGGAGGGCATTCATGAAATGCGGGAAACCATCCTGCGGCTGCACAAAGAATTTGGACTGACGATTTTGCTGTCCTCGCATTTGTTGAATGAGGTGGAGCAGCTTTGCACGCGCATCGCGGTATTGAACAAGGGGAAGAAAGTTTTTGACGGCACGGTGGCGGAAGCGACGCGGAAGCAGAACTGGGTGCGGCTGCGCACGGGTGATTTTGCCGCGGCTACCACCCTGCTCCGCTCGGCCAAGCTCATCAGCGATGAGCGTGATGGGAAATTGATCACGTTGAGCAACGGCGTGGGCAGCGAGCAAGTTGTGCGACTGCTGGTGGAGCGTGGGATGCCGGTCCATGAGATCGCGCCGCAGGAGGAGACTCTGGAAGATTTTTACCTGACGCTGATGAAACCGGCGGCGAACTGATCATGTTTTTTTACCAACTTAAAGGCGAACTGTGGAAGCTCTTCGGAAAAAAGCGCACGTACATGGGTTTCCTGATGCTGATGCTGGCGCAGATGCTGATCATCGGGCTGTTGCGGTATTATCCGCCGGCGCACCGGTCGATCATGCGGAACATCCAAGCGAACGGGTTTGTGGGCGAGCAATATGTCTCGATGCTGACGGTGGCATCGGTGATGGCATTCGTGCTGGCGTACACATTGTTGCCGCTGTATGTGGCGTTGGTGGGCGGAGACATGTTGAGCAAGGAAGCGGAGGATGGAACGTTGCGCATGATCCTCTCGCGGCCGGTCTCGCGGATGCGGCTGTTGCTGTTAAAATGGGTGGCGGGCGTGATCTTCTCGGTGGTGCTGGTGCTGGCGTTGGGTGCCGGCGGATTGGTGTTCTCCGGACTGACATTTCCGCCGGCGGGCTCGTTGTTCGTGCAGTTGCCGGATGACCAGGACATCGGTACGACGAACATGGGTATCTTCGCATTTAACGAGGGGATGGGACGCTTTCTGTTTGCGCACCTGTTGATGACGAGCAAGGCGGTGGCGATCTTCAGTTTGGCGTTCATGTTCTCGTGCTTCAACATGAAGCCGGCGGCGGCGGCGATCCTGGCGCTATCGGCCATCTTGATTGACCGCATCCTGATGGAGATTCCCTATTTCCATGATCTCAAGGAATTTTTTCTGGGGTATCACTTGAATGTGTGGCAGACGATTTTTTACGAGAACATCTGGTGGTGGCGCGTGGGTGAATCGCTGAGCATCTTAACGGGGTTGAGCCTGACGTTTTTGATCATCGGCATCTCGGTGTTCCAGGTGCGGGATATCAAGTCTTGAGGGCGCGACGTGAACGAGACGGATATCACACACTATATCACAGCCACATTTCCGGCTGCGGAAATGCAAGTGGCGGATGGAAATTTTTTCTTTTTTTTCGGAGCGGAACGGATGATGCCATTCGCCACCTTGATGACGAATGCGGCTTATGACCCATTCTCGAATCTCGACCGGCCGGGAGTTTTTCGCCTGAACATGGGCGTCAGCAAAAAAACGTTCAGCGCGCAATTGGGTGACGCGACGGGCGGCAGCGGGCATGACTTGACGGCGCTGGACAAACTGATGCCGCATCCGGAATATGGAAAATTGTTTTGGGTATGTGTTCTCAATCCCGCAGCGGCAACTTGGGAAACAGTAAAAAAACTTCTAGCAGAGGCATATGCGCTGGCGGAGAAGAAGCAAACCAAAAGCTGAGATACGCCAAAAATTTTCGAGCGAACCGCCACCGCATCCGGCACCGTCTTCAGATAAAACCCCCAAGGTCAGAGTTGCAAGAACACAAAATGTTCCCGCTAAATATTTATTTTTGCAATTGATGGAACCTGCTCACGTACAATCTGATAAGGAATTGCTTATCCTTTAATAAAACCTCCAAAGGCCATCCACAACTGGGCCAGCGGATGTCCAAATAATTATCCGGGAAAGCTGACGACAAGCGGTTTATCCAGCAAAACCGCGTTGGCCCGCGTTTTGCTTTTGGTTTTTTGAAACCAAAACACAGGGATTAACCATGTCGTACCTCCGTTATTTTTGCGCACTACCTTTTCTATTTTTCACTCTAAACCTTTTTGCCATCCAACCGGTGATCGGACGACTGGATGCGTCGACGGCTCCCGGCAAACTAAATCTGCACTGGACCAGCGCCGTGGGACAATGGCAACAAATCCAAGTGAGCAGCGATCTGGTGCATTGGAGCAATTTGCCGCCGGTGCTGGTCTCGGTCTTGACCAACTCGACGTGGGCTGATGACGGCACGCTGACGGGCGGCGTCCTCAATTCGCCACAAGGCCGCTATTATCGGCTAGCAATTCAGCCGCAGGCGTTGGGCCGATACGTCGGGGCGCAAACCACTTTTCTGCCGGCCGCGACGGGAGTTTCGTATTCGTGGGATTTTGGTGATGGCACGACTTCGACGGCCAGCAATCCAAATCATGTTTATCAGGCGGACGGGATTTATACGGTGATTTTTTCGGTGACGGATGCGAACGGCATTCATAGCGGAACGAATACCGTTTGGGCGGAATCTACCAACCAGATTCTGCTGACGCCGGCGGTGTTGGCGGGGTTGCGGCAGAAGGCGGCGAGCAACACGGCGCAGTGGCAGAGTTTCAAGCAACAACTGGACGGCCAGCTAAACGAGGTGATCGGGCCGGGGGCGTATGAGGGCGATGAGTTGACGGTGATCGGTGATTACGCGCTGGGTTACAAGGTGCTGGAATTTCAAGATCCGGTGACGGCGGCAAAGTATGCGGACAAGGCAATCGGCGTGATGAAATCGGCGGCGCAGGATTTTCAGAAGGTGGGCGAGGTCGCGCAGATTTTCCTGGCGCGCGGGGATGGTGTGACCAAGGTGTTTACCCTGCCCCATACTAATATCGTGGCTTCCTCGCTCGATGTTTATACGGCGCCGATCCAAGTCTTGCCTGTCACGCGGAGCACGAAAACGAACAAGACGGATTCCGTGGATTTTTACCTGACGTTCATCAAGGTCAGCAATACGTCCGACGGCACGGCTGATTATCAGCAAGGGGTGGATTGGCAGCATTCGGGCGACCTGGGCAACGATCAGATCGACTGGTCGATCGCGGCGCCCGGCCGTCTGCCGGCGGCGGGGGCGACGTATTATGTGACGGCGGCATCAAGCCTGGATATTGCGAATGCGTCGGCGAGTTTGTCGGGAAACAAGATCACGTTCACCACGGCACCGGCCACGAACAAGGCCATTTATGTGCAGTATGTTTATGGCGTCCACGCCACGAATTTTTCGACGCTGGCTTTCCAACAAACAAGCGCGGGCGACGGCGGGTTTAATTCAATGACGATCGATGACGGGTACACGTCCCGTTACTTGGGAAAATTTACCTCGATGGGGTATGACTGGCTGTATGGTTATCCGGGGATGACGCCAGCCTTTAAAAGCCAGGTGGCAAGCCTGCTAGTGCGGTGGTCGGATTATTGGAAGGTGAACGGGTACCGGGCGGATGATCCGGCAAGCAATTATTCCGAAGGCGGTTATGCGAGCCGGATGTTGACGGCGCTGGCGTTGAGCGGCGGGCGTGACACCAACGCTCCGCGATTGATCAATGAGGTGGTGGCTTTCCGGCAGGCGAATGTTTTGCCGGTGATCACGAATACTTCCACGAGCGATTATGGCGGGTTCTGGGCTGAAGGTTGGAATTATGGAGCGCAGGCGGCGCGCAATTTGATTTTATCCGGACTGGCGTTGGAAACGGCGGGACTGGGGAATGCGGCACCGGAGCGGCAGTGGGCGGGACAGGTGATCAACGGGCTCATCAGCCAGCAGCCGAGCCAGACGCAACTCTACGACGGCGGAGACTGGTACGATTATCCGGCGCCTTTTGTTGACAAGGATCTATTGTATATGTGTGGCGCGGCGACGACTGACAACGTGGCGCGGAGCAATGCGAATTATATCATCCAAAATTATACAGGCAGGCAGTTGAACGACATGCAGGATCTGATTTATCGCGATCCGAGCGCGGCGGCGGCGTTCTGGGGTTCGGCACCGCTGGCATATTATGCGCAGGGCACGGGGTTGATCACGGCGCGGGCGGATTGGAGTTACACTTCGACGTGGCTGGCATTCCAGTTAGGGAATGAACTGGAGACGGATCATCAGGCTTACAACCAAGGCCAACTGGAAGTACAACGCGGCGGGAACGGATTGCTGATCAATGCGAATGAAGTCGGCGGGAATCAGACGCCGAGCACGGAAAGTTCGTTCGGCAATCTGGTGGCGATCGATGACAATGGCGCGGGGACGCAGAATTATTCTTTCAACCAAGGATCGTGGTTTGGCACACCGGGGTGCCGGATCACGTCGTTCGAAGCGACGAACGGATATGTTTACGTCGCCGGTGATTATGCGGCGGCGTATTCTTTGAACACCACGCCCGGAACGGGGACGGCGACAAAGCTGACGCGGCAGATCGTTTATCTGCGGCCAGATTTTATCATGGTGCACGACCGCGCGACGACGAAAGCCGTGAATGATCCGAAACAGTTGCGCTGGCATTTCTTGAAACCGCCCACGGTGAGCGCGGGTGCGAATTCGTGGGTGGCAACGAATGGCACGGGCAAATTGTTTGGGCAAACTTTCTCCCGGTCGGCGTTGATGACTACCAATATGGCGGTGAAATGTCCGGCGGGCAGCAGCACGGTGGTTTACCGGGTCGTCACGCAAAATTCGAACACGGCAGCGGGCGTTACGTATGTGACGGCGTTGCAATCGGCTCCGTCTACGGCGGCGAGCATGGTGAGGACGACGTCGATTCTTTCGACGGACGGGCGCATGGAAGGTGTGCAGATGAGCACGAACGTGGTGATGTTCGGGGCGGATGCGGCGTTGAATCCATTCACAGGGAGCATCAGCTATACGGTGACAGGGTCGGCACCGGTGGTTCAGGTGCTGACGGATTTGCCGCCGAATCGTGCGTTTCAAGTTTCGGCGGGAGGCAGTTCCATCGCGACGATCACGAGTTCGGCGCAGGGGGTGCTGAGTTTTACGAATACGCCGGCGGGGGCGACGGTGATCACGATTCAATGAGCGTAAGAACCAGGACGATTGAAGCGGTTTGAAGAACCACGCTTCCGAGGCAAAGCCAGACAATGTGCCTGCAACCATTTGCCATGACTGCCATTTATCACAAGGCGGCCAAAAAGCGCAAGGCCGCGAGGCTGGGCAGGAAAAAATAATGACCGCCTTTGACAGTCACAAAGCGCGGCAACTCTTTGATGCGAGTGCGGATCGGCTGCCGGGGAACAGTAAAGTTGCAGTCCCGCTTTTTGTCACCGGGCTCCAGATTGTCCCCGATCAAAGGATCCGGGTCGTTGTAGAGTCCATCAAATTTGGGATTGTTGATCCAGGTTTGCTGTAAAAATTCAAACTGCCTTTTGATGTCAGCATTGATGCAAATAAAAAGCAGTCCGCGAGGCTGCTGATCGTCCTCCATCTGCCCCGCAGGCAGCGGATCACCGTAGCTCACCCCGCGCCTGATGATCCGATGCCGGTTCACATTGGTGAGCGATTCGGCGGCGTTATCGCCCAAAGAGTCACGCGGATTGCTGCGGCGGACGTGCGCGCCCAACGGACAACCATAGCCATGCGGATCGGACGCATAACCGAAGTGGTTGCTTTTCGGCAACTCACTTACTTTCGGATCATCCCGGTCAGGGGCGAGAGCCAAGGGCGCACCGCTGGGCCAGCGGCCAACAGCTTTGGCCATCATCAGGGCTGCCGCATCAGGAGCGGGGAACCGTTTATGAAAGAACTGGCGGAAAGCGGCGACATCTTGATGCAGTTTGCGAAAAACCAGATAGCTTCCGTTGCGCCCGAAATCAAGCAACCCGGCCTGGTCTGCCGCCGGGTGCGTCACCGGTGAAAGCACCTTATGAATGTCCAAAGCACCTGAAACCACGGGGGTAGGCGGCAGGTTTCCGTAGGAATTTGGATAGCCAAGAATGAACTCACCAGCCTTGATGGGCAGTTCTTCATCACCAGGGGCTTTGGGACTTCCTTCAATGCCCGGCTCAGCGATGCCATCCCGAAAACCAAAATGTTCTTTCTGACCGGGCAAGCGGTGACCGGATTCGGGCAGGACGAGATTTACGCCATGGGACGCCGCCTGCGAAAGATGCCGGTCACGAAGGGCATCCAATTCAGGTTGCGTGGCGGCTTGCAGGATGAGCAAAACGTGGATTGCATCCCGGGGCAAGCCGGCAGCAGTCACACCGCCGAATTCCCAGTTTTGGGGAGAACTGGCGCCGTTATCGCCCAGGCGATGGGAACGCGAAATCTCGGTCATGCCTTCTTGGAATTCTTGGGAGAAGGTCTGAAGAGAATCAGCGGGCAATCCGAATGCCGACAAGCCGGCGGCTGTGAACGCGAGGTTAACGGCGTGGTCCGGTTTTTTATCGGCGACGGCCGCCCCTTTTTTACGATCGGCGGTGGTGATTTCATCCACGATTGCCGCCAGCCATTGCCGGGCGTTTTTGGCGTCTTGAACGGTGAGGAACAGATAAGAAGAAAAAAACAAATGGCCGTAGCCGCTGATGATGATGCCTTGAACATCAGCGGCGTGGATGGCGGGATTTTTTGTGGTCATAAAAACAATCTATGGAGCTTGCATCAACCCAAGGCACCGCTTTTGAACGAGGCGGAGTCAGGGTTCTGCCGCAAGCGCCGGTCGGTGGCGATGTTCCTGACGGTCTGGGTCGGATAGGCGCTGTAAAAAAACTGGGCGGGATGCTGGTAGCGCCGGATGCCATCTTTGAAAGCTTCGATATCCAGACAGCCGCCCTTGGGAAAGCCCACGCTGATGCCCCAGACGGCATTCATGGCCGTCGCGGCGTGATCGCCAAAATCATCGATATAATTTTCCCAACTGCCATCGTAATTACTCTCGAACAAAAGGTTTTTTCCATCATCAATCCGCACCCAGCGGGCGAAATGGATGGTGGAAAGACCGGATAATTTTCCGTCCGGTGCAGGTTTGTCCGTCTTGCTGCCCAACCAGAGAAAAAAACGAAGCAACAAGCCGGGCCAGATTCCTTTTTTTACGGGGGAAACGATGGTCATCTGGTTTTGCACCACCTTGTCCTCGGCCGCCAGCAAATCATTTTTTGTGGTGACGACCGTGTTTTGCGCGGGAGCGCCAGGCCTGATGCCGACGAGCAAATTGATGAGCCAGGTTGCCAGCGGCCAGAACAAATCCATCAAGATGGTGCCGATTGATTTGGCGGGCGGCACCGGAACTGTAACGGGCGTAAGCGGGGTGGCCGGATTACGCGGCAGGGTATCCAGATGGTCATCCAACTGCTCACGGAAGGCCTGGTTCCGGATGATTTCTTGGGCGCTTAGGCCCGGAAATGCGATCAGGAAAATATCCGGTTCCTGACAATATGGCTTCAGAAATTCGGCGAACTTCACCGGATCCTGGGCGGCCCGCGGTGGATAGCCCTGGCAGCATAACCAAATCGGCTCCATGCCGGCCCCTAAATTCATCGTCAGCTCCCCGATATAATCCTGCAAAGTTCCGTCATAACAGGCGCTGAAATAAAGGCGCGGGGCTGATGGATCATTTAAAATGACCCAGCGCGCAAAATGAGTGGAGGGGGTTTGCCGGAAGCGCACGTGCGGGTTGTTCTCCACGTCAGTGCCAATTAATTGCAGATAGTTGGTCAGCGCAGTCAACTGACCGGGCAGAATGGGAATGATGGCGGTCAACGCATTCTGGATCATAAAATTACAAGAATATCATACGCCCGTTGAGTTCATTCCAAATCATCCCGCGCAAAAACCGGCGGCAATCATTTCGCCCATCTTCCCGATTAATTAAAAAATCACAAGCACAGAAATCACCCGCTTGCTCCGGCTCAAAAAATGCCCAGCACGTCCCCTGCTCCCCACTAACTACGGATGCAGTTGCTGAAAGAACTGAACCTCCCGGGCGAAGCTCGTCGGGGAGTCGGAGGCGTGGATCATGTTGAAGAGGAAATTGGCGTCGCCGGGTTGCTGGAATTTCAGGCGGTAGGGGGTGTTGGCTTCTTCCGCGCCGGGCCAGAAATCGCCGCGGATGGTACCGGGGTCGGCCTGCCAAGGGCGGGTGGCGCCGATGGTTTTGCGGACGGTCGAGATGGCGTCGGGGCCGCGCAGGCGGATGGCTTTGACGGGGCCGGAGGCCATGTATTTGGCGGTGCCTTGAAGAATGGCAGGCTTGGTGCCGATGGAGGGGAAATAAAATTCCTGCCATTTGGTTTCGGGCAAATTGTCACCGTTGCGGAGGGTGCATTCGGCGATGAATTGGAGGCCGAGCGAGGCGAGGCGTTTTTCGACTTCGTGGTCGAGATGGCGCCAGAAGGAATCGGGCTTGATGATGACCAACGTGTCTTCGCTCATATACGTTGGGCGGGAAGTTAAACGGCTGAAAACCGCACTAGCAAGGACAATTACGAGGCAGTCCGATAAACGCAAAGACGCAAAGAACGCAGAGGTGCTTGCGCACGGCCACCGATAAAAAAGCTTCAACGAACTTGAAAATCAATAATTTTAACCGCGAAATATGCGAAATACGCGAAAAGAGGAAAAGTTGAGGAAGGAGGGTTGAGGGTTAAATTGTTAAATGGTTATATTGTTTCATGAGAAGAAAAGCACCACCTCTCCCCTACCCTCTCCCCCGCTGCGCGGCGGAGAGCGAGTCAGACACGTTAGGTTCAAGAAGGGTTTCGACAGAGCAACTCGAAAGCCTGCCGTACATGGGTGACGGTCAGCTCGTTTAATTTTATGTCTCCGGAACAGCATGCGCGGCGGTGGAAGCGGGCGGGTGGTATTGTGCTCGCGGTGGGAGTCGTGGCGGCGGGGGTGGTTTATGGGGTCGGGAGCCGGGAGGCGGCGCTGGCGGATGAGGCTTCGATGCAGGGGTTTTATAAATCTGAGGCGCATCAGATGGGGATGCTGTATGGCAAGCAGGGTCTTTTGATGGATGATCTATCGAATGATTTGAAGCAGCCGGGGACGCAGGCGGGGTTGATCCTGGTGGTGGCGGCGGTGGGGGCGGTGGGGTGTTTTGTATTTGCAAAGTTTCCGGAGGTGAAGGATGACAATACGGAGGGGCGTGGGTGAATTTACGATTTTTGATTTACGATTAAAAGGGTTTTAGGGATGGATAATTGGTTAGCAGGATGTCGGCACCTATATAAATATGAACACGCGGGCGGGCCGCCCGCGCTCCTATCGCGCTCCTATGGCGGGTGCCAACCGGTTGTGGGAAATCACGCGAGCAAGAGGAAGATGATGAGGATGATATAGCAAAGAAAAGCCGTCCATTTTACGGATAAATGCTGCTTGCCATTTTTGGGGGTTTACGTAAGATTAATCCTGCCTGAACGCCGCGTGTGCGGATGGTTCGTAGAGGCTGAGAAAAAACCGTTAACAATCAACCTAACCCTTAACCTCCGTTGCCCCGGCAGCGTTTGTTAGTTAGGCAATGGAGTCTTCAAAGTTTCCCGCTCCGGGAAACGGACAAGCCTCCCCCGTCAGTCATAGTATAGTTATGCTTACAATGGAACAGGCCATGAAGCAGAGCGCGACGCGCTTTGTTGCAGGCGAAATCGTCAAAGGCACCGTCATCGAACTCCGTGGCAAAGAAGTCCTCGTGGACATCGGCTACAAGAGCGAAGGTGTGATCCCCGGCAATGAATTTATCGAATTCGACGCGATCAAGCTCGGCAGCGAGATCGACGTGTTGATCGAAAAGCTCGAGAACAAGGAAGGTACGGTCGTCCTCTCGCACGAGAAGGCGGAGTTCAAGAAGAACTGGGAACGCATCCTCTCGATCTGCAATGAAGGCGGCCGGGTCATGGGCAAGGTCAAAGCCGTGGTCAAGGGCGGTCTGATCGTCAACGTGGGTGTGGAGGCTTTCCTGCCCTCCTCCCAGCTGGACGTGATCACCCCGAAGAATCTCCAATCGTTCGTTGGCAACAGCTACGAATTCAAGGTGGTCAAGATCAACCAGGAGCGCCAGAACATCGTTCTGAGCCGCCGCGAATTGATCGAAGCCGAACGCAATGAGAAGCGCGGCAAGTTGCTGGCCGAAATGACCCCGGGCGACATCCGCAAGGGTACGGTCAAGAACATCACGGATTTCGGCGCGTTCATCGACCTCAACGGTCTGGACGGTTTACTGCACATCACGGACATGAGCTGGGGTCGCCTCGGCCATCCGTCGGAAGTGCTCAAGGTCGGCCAGGAATTGGACGTGGTCGTTCTCGATGTCAACAAAGAGAAGGAACGCGTCAGCCTCGGTCTCAAGCAGAAGATGGCGAATCCGTGGGACAATATCGAAGCGAAGTTCCCGATCGGCACGAAGGTCAAGGGCAAGGTGGTCAGCCTGGTGCCGTACGGCGCGTTTGTGCAGCTGGAACCGGGTGTGGAAGGTCTCGTGCACGTCACGGAACTCTCCTGGACCAAGCGCGTGGCCAAGCCGAGCGATGTGCTCAAGCAGGACCAGGAAATCGAAGCGGTCGTCCTCGGTATCAACCGCGACGAACAGAAGATCTCCCTGGGTGTCCGCCAATTGGAATCCAATCCGTGGGACAATGCCGCGGACAAGTACAAGGTCGGCGAGAAGGTCAAAGGCAAGGTCCGCAATCTCACCAGCTACGGCGCTTTCGTGGAACTTGAAGAAGGCATCGACGGCATGGTGCACGTTTCCGACATGTCTTGGACCCGCAAGATCAATCATCCTTCCGAAATGCTCAAGAAGGGCGACGAGATCGAAGCGACCGTGCTGGAAGTCGACAAGGGCAGCCAGCGCATCGCGCTCGGCATGAAGCAGCTCGAAGTCGATCCGTGGTCGAACATCGAGAAGCTCTACAAGGTCGGCGACCTGGTCACCGGCAAAGTCACGAAGCTCGCGAGCTTCGGTGCGTTCGTGGGTCTGCAACACGACATCGACGGCCTGGTGCACATCTCCCAGATCAGCGAAGAACGCGTGGAGAAGATCAAGAACGTGCTCAAGGCCGGCCAAGACGTGAGCGCGCGCGTCGTGAAAATCGACAAGAACGAGCGCCGGATCGGTCTGTCGATCAAGGCGGCGAGCTACACGGACGAGCAGATCAAGGAAGAGCAGAAGATCCTCGACGCGCTCAAGCCGGGCGAAGACCTGGTTGCCCTGCAACACGCCTTCGACGCGCTGGACGACGTCAAGGTCTCCGAATAATCTTCGGTATCGAATTCAAAACGGCGGACTGGAAACAGTCCGCCGTTTTTTTATTGGCAAAATTGTTTTTAAGAAACTTTAAAAAAAGTCAGATTGAAAACAGATCGATTCGTGTTCCGCATTTGATGATCGAGCGCGGCAGAAAAAATAAGCACCACCTCTCCCCAGCCCTCTCCCCCGCTGCGCGGCGGAGAGGGAGTCAGAGGCGTCAGATTTTAGAAAAGTTTCTGTGGAAGATGGCAAAATTTAAGACTGGCGGGGCGGGTTTTTAGACATCAGGCGATGCCCTACGGAAGTCCCCTCCTCCATCGCCGCCACCGGGTCAGGCGGCGGGCAGTTTGAGCTTGGTGCCGACGACGAGGCGGTCGTCTTCGAGGTTGTTGAAGGCCATGATGGTTTTGACCGGGAGCCGGTATTGTTTGGCGATGTGGGCCAAGGTATCGCCGGATTTGACGACGTAGCAGGTTGCGGGGCTGTTAAGAACGCGGGACGTGGCACCGCGCAAAGGCGAAGCCGAGACGACGGCGGGCGGCGTAACGGGCTTTGTTTGCGGGGTTATGATGGGCTGCGCCGGGACGGAAGATGATTGCGAGGCCGGTGCAGTTTCCGGCGTGAGGGCGGCAAAATTTTGAGCGGCGACGGCGGACTTGGCGTGTTCGCTCATGCAACCTTCTACGAGCAAGAAAATCAGCAAGGTGGTGGTGACGGCGACGGAACTGAAAACGACGGCTTTGATCCGGCTCTGGCGGCGCTGCTGTGAGTGGGCGCGTTGCAAACAAGTGGGAACTTGGAAAGGATTGGTTGTGTTCATTGGATGCTCCAATGGACGTCAAGCATAACAAGTGCCAACGCGATTTAGCGTCCGATGGCCACGAAATAAATTTTCCCTTATTTGAGAGCGAACAACGAGCGATGACGATAGTGAAGGATTTTGAAATCCGGTTCATCACGCAGCGTGGCAAACAAATCGAATTTGTCTTCAAAGGGCGGGAAGAAGGCATCGCCGCCCTCGATCTCGCGTTTCACGACGGTCAGGTAGAGGTCGGAGCATTGGGGCAAGGCCTGCTCATAGATCTGGGAACCGCCGCAGATGAAGATGTCGTTGGGAAATTCATCGGGGTCGAGATGGTCCAAGGTCTTGAAGATGAATATTTCGGTCTCGATCTTCTCGCCGAGCTTGGAAAAATGGAACTGGTAGGCGCGCTTGAGGTGCTGGCCGCCGCGCCATTCGTGGTATTGGCCAAAGATCTGGGGGTGCTTCTTGATAAGGCTTTGCGGATGCCGCGTGAGGATGAGGTTTTTGCGGTTGGGCAAGGGTTTGCCAAGGCTCTCAAACGTCTTGCGGCCCATGACGACGACGTTGCCCATGGTGGCCTGCTTGAACCACTTGAAATCTTCCGGCAGATGCCAGGGGATCTTGTTGCCGGAACCGATGACCCGGTTCAGCGACATAGCGGCGATGGCTTTGAAGTGTTTCATTTAATATCCGGTTCCTGACGCGCGCCGTGCCAGATTGAAATAATTTCAATCTGCTTTTTAACATCGTTAATCTCGTAAAATATCCGGTATGGAGGCGCGGGGATTTCACGCAATGTCTCACGTCTGGCTTCCCGAAAAATTTTCCCCATCCGTGGAAAATTGGACAGCAAAAGCACTTTTTCAATGATGCTTTCCCCCACCTTCACTGCAGCCGCCGGGTTATCGTAAGAGATAGAATGAACCAAATGTTCCAGCAGGCTCAATGCTTCCGGTGACCAGATGATTCGGTAGTCCATGAATTGAATCGTTTGAGGACTTCGCTGTGCGGAACGCCTTCACCCCGTTTGATCTGTTCGCGGCCGCGCTGAATAGAAGCAAGCATGGCAAGTTCATTCAGAATCTCTTCGGCCGACGCCTCTTCAGGCATCTGCTGGACAGCTTCCAAAATAAGTTGCCGGTCGCTCATAACGTTAAAACTATGCTCCGCAAAATTTACCAACGCAAACCCTATTTAAACCGCGATCGGGGCTTTGATGCCGGGATGCGGGTCGTAGTTCACCAGTTCGAAATCTTCAAATTTGAAATCGTGGATGTTTTTTACGGCGGGATTTATTTTTAGTTGCGGCAGTGGGCGCGGTTCGCGGGCACGTTGAAGCTTGGCTTGTTCGAGGTGGTTAGCGTAAAGATGCAGGTCGCCGAAGGTGTGGACGAAATCGCCGGGCTTCAAGTCGCAGACTTGGGCGACCATGCGGGTGAGGAGCGCGTAGCTCGCGATGTTGAAGGGGACGCCAAGGAAGAGGTCGGCACTGCGCTGGTAGAGTTGGCAACTGAGTTCGCCGTCTTGGACGAAGAATTGAAACATGGTGTGGCACGGGGGCAAGGCCATGGTTTCGATCTCGCCGGGGTTCCAGGCGCTGACGATGAGGCGGCGGGAATCGGGATTTTTTTTGATCTGGGCGATGACGTTGTCAATCTGGTTGATGTGCCGGCCGTCGGCAGTGAGCCAGTCGCACCATTGGGCGCCGTAGACACGGCCGAGGGCGCCGGTTTCCTTGTCCGCCCATTCATCCCAGATGGTCACGCCGCGCTCTTGGAGCCAGCGGACATTGGTCTCGCCGCGCAGGAACCAGAGAAGTTCGTAGATAATCGATTTGAGGTGGAGTTTCTTGGTGGTCAGCGCGGGGAAGCCGTCGCGCAGGTCGAAGCGCGCCTGGGCGCCAAAGAGGGAATAGGTGCCGGTGCCGGTGCGGTCAGGCTTGAACTTGCCGTTTTCAAGGACGTGGCGAAGCAAATTTTGATACTCAATCATTGCGGGGGAAATTTAACCACGAAAGACACGAAAGACACGAAAAAGAAATCGAAGGCGACCGAGCCATGGGTATTTGCCAGTGGTTTAGCCCAGCCACGCTGAAGCGGCATAAATGCCGCGCTCCGCCGATTAATTCGCGTCATTGAATTTTGACAGGTTTATTGCCAGACTGCGGGCGTAATGCGCATTCTCGCCCTTGATCATGGAACCAAACGCATCGGCGTGGCGGTGAGCGATGAGACAAAAACCATCGCGCTGCCGCTGGAATATATTCCGGCCGAGCCGTTCGCGGGTTTTCTGGAACGCCTCAAACTTTTGCTCCGCGAGAAGGAGGTGGATCTCATCCTGATCGGGCAGCCGCGCAACATGGATGGGAGCTATGGGCCGGCGGCACAGAAGGTGGAGACGTTTGTGGCGGTGCTGAAATCCGCCATCACGGTGCCGATCAAAATGTGGGACGAACGGCTGACCTCCACGATGGCGAATCGTGTGATGATCCAGGCGAATGTGCGCCGCGATAAGCGGAAGGAGAACGTGGACAAGATGGCGGCGGCGATCTTGTTGCAGAGCTATCTGGACATGGGACAATGATTTTTGCCGCAGATTTGCACAGATGAAGCACAGATTTCAGATATTGCGCGTGGCCTTTTCGCGCGTGACGGATGGTTGCAATAGCCGCTTCGGCGGGCAGAGGACTGCCCGCCCTACCATCAAACTATTTTTCCCATCCTCGTTCGGTCGGTGAACATCTGTGGCTAAGACATCGTGGACACGTTGAAATTCAAACTGGTCATCGCTTATGATGGCACCGCGTACCAAGGGTGGCAGGTGCAGAAGATCGGCACGGGGGTGCAGGAGAAGGTGGAGACGGTGTTGGCGCGCTATTTTCCGAGCAAGCCGCGATTGCATAGCTCCAGCCGGACAGATACGGGCGTGCATGCGTTGGGGATGGTGGCGCATTTTGAAATTCCCAAGGCGGAATTGATATTTCCGGTGAAGCGGCTGGCGATCGCGCTGAATGCGTTTTTGCCGGATGACATCCGGGTGCTAGACGCGGCGCGGGTGCATAAGGATTTTCATGCGCGGTTCCATGCCAAAGGGAAGCAGTATCGTTACCATGTCTGGAATCATCATGCGATGAATCCCCTGCTCCAGGGTCGCGCGTGGCATGTGCCGCGGAAGATTGATTTTGCGAAGGTGAAGGCGGCGGCGAAGTTGTTTGTCGGGAAGCATGATTTTAAATCGTTCGCGGTGAATCATCCTTATGAGATGGACAGCACGGTGCGGACGTTGACGCGATGCGAGGTGAAGCGGTCGGGGGCGAACATCACTTTTATCATCGAAGGCGACGGATTTCTTTACCGGATGTGCCGGGGGATTGTGGGAACGATCGTGCAGGTGGGTTATGGACGGTTTTCGCCGGAGGATATCAAGACGATGCTGGCGAAGATGGACCGGCGGGCGGCAGGGATGAGCGCGCCGGCGCAAGGGTTGGTGCTGTGGAAAGTTTTCTATGGGAAGGCGGTGGGGAAACATTCAACGCCCAACATTCAACGCCCAACGTCCAGAAAAGCTTCAAGCACCTAACTTTGAATGAAAGAGCAGATGTGAATATTGTTTTGCTCCAACCTGAAATTCCGCCGAATACGGGGAATGTGGCGCGGTTGTGCGCGGCGACGAAGTCCACGCTGCATCTGATCGAACCGTTTGGGTTTAAACTGGATGATTCGCAACTCAAACGTGCGGGGATGGATTATTGGCAGCAGGTGACGTGGCAGCGGTGGAAGAACTGGACGGAGTTCGTGGAGAAAGTTCCGACGGAAGCAAGGTTATGGTTTATTGAATCGGGTGGCGGGAAGAATTATAGCGACGTTAGTTTTGGGGCGAATGATTACCTGGTGTTTGGGCGGGAGACGGCGGGGTTGCCGGCGCAACTGCTGGAGCAGCATCGGGAGAGCTGGTTGCGGATTCCGATGTTCAATGCGGAGTCGCGGTCGCTGAATCTTTCCAATTGTGTGGCGCTGGTTTTGTTTGAGGCGTTGCGGCAGCAAGGGTTTAAGGGGGAGATCGAATGACAATCGCGGGTGGGCTACAAACGCCTCGACAATTAGAACCAAATATTTAGCATTCGCGCAAACCAGCATAAAAGGAAATCATGGATCCCCTCGTGCTTATTTTCTGGGTAATTATCTGTGCGGCGATTGGCGCCCTCATTGGCGCATCGCGTAACAATGTAGGCAGCGGTATAATTTGGGGCGCGTTGCTCGGGCCGATAGGGTGGCTTTTAGTGTTATTTTTAGATAACCGGGCCAAGTGCCCGGAATGCAAGGGTCCGCTTCCGGCGGGCGCGAAGCGATGCCAACATTGCGGGACTGATTTCAGCGGTTCAAACACCAAACCACAAGCCACGCCACCAGCGAATCAGCAAGCGACCCCGCCGCCGGTTCCAACCGCTAAGAAAAAATGTCCCTTTTGTGCCGAGCTTATCCAGAAAGAAGCCGTCAAGTGCCGCTATTGCGGCAGTGATTTGAAAACTGACCCGGCAGAAATAAAACCGGCGGATCAGAAAATACAGCCCGTAGAAAACAACCCTCCGGTGCCGGCACAGCAAACCGATTTGTCGGGGCCGTCACATATCCCCTGCCCTTTGTGCACGCAAAAGATCAGAGTTTCACTTTTGAAAGCGGGAGAAAACTTCTGTCCCCATTGCTTTGAAAAATTCATTGCGGAATAGCCGAAGGTGAGTTGTACGACCCTTGCGGGGTCGGATTTTTTATTTCGCGATTCCGCAGGTTTCACTTACGGCTATCCGTGTTTTGGCCCTGCGGGCCAAACGGAAGCCTATCCCGACGCTGCGCCCGTTTGGAGTTTCGTTCCGCGTGATGCGGGACGGTTCCGTGCGATCACCAACCTGAACCGCCTAAAGGCGGAACTGCAAACCCGGCACCGGCATTCGCCGAGGGGCATCAGAGAGTACTATCTTTCCAAAATGGGCAGCGGACAAAGCGTCCCGGCTCGACTTCAATTAAATCAGGAATTTTTTCGGAGCATTCAGGTTTGGCGATCGGGCAGCGAGGGGCGAAGCGGCAGCCGGGCGGGAAATTGCCGAGGCGGGGGACGTTACCGGGGATGGCGGAGAGTCGGTCGGTGTTGGCGCGCAGTTTGGGGACGGAATTCATCAGCGCGCGGGTGTAGGGATGCAATGAGCGGCGCAGCAATTCCTTCGCGGAGGCGAGTTCCACGATCTGACCGGCGTACATGACGGCGACGCGGTCGGCCATGTCGCCGACGATGCCGAGGTTGTGCGTGATGAGCAGGATGGCCATGCCGAGGCGCTGCTTGAGGTCACGCAGGAGGTCGAGGATCTGGGCCTGGATGGTGACGTCGAGCGCGGTGGTGGGTTCGTCGGCGACGAGGAGTTTGGGTTCGCTGGCGAGGGCCATGGCGATCATCACGCGCTGCTGCATGCCACCGGACATCTCGAAGGGATAATTTTTAATGCGCGATTCCGGCGCGGGGATGCCGACGAGTTTTAACAGGCGGATGACTTCGGCATCGGTGGCGCGGGCGGGCTGGTGAAGCTTGAGAGATTCTTTGATCTGGGCGCCGATGCGGATGACGGGGTTGAGCGAGGCGCCGGGTTCTTGGAAGATGTAACTAACCACGCCGCCGCGGATTTTTTGCAGGTCGCGGTTGGACATCTTTAGGGTGTCGCTACCGTTGAGGAGGATTTCGCCGCCGATGTAATTCGCGGGCGGCGCGGGGACGAGGCGGGCGATGGATTGGGCGGTGATGCTCTTGCCGCAGCCGCTCTCGCCGACGAGGCAGACGGTTTCGCCGGCGGCGATGGTGAGGGAGACGCCGTCAATGGCGCGCAGGGCCGAGGCGCCGGTGCCGAAGTCCATTTGCAGGTTTTTAATTTCGAGCAACTGCATTTTGGGGAGTGTGGGAGGATGTGGCACGGATGGCGAATGGAAAATGGGAGGGCATGGGTTTGATTTCCGCATCGGAAGGGCGAGCGTGTTGGATGGCGGTTTGGCGAATATTTGGTTTCGGTTTGTTGAAAGCTTTAATTGCAATCGCGGCGCGCGCGGAGCGACGCGCCCTACCAGCTTGGATGAAAATTAAGGTCGTGGGTTGAATTTCACCCCTCACCCTTGCCCTCTCCCCTCGGAGGGGCGAGGGGACTCGCGCAAGAGAATTGTTTATAACCTGCAAACAGATTAAATCTTCAAAACCGAGCAACCTGAAGGTTGAACTCCAACATTAACTATCGGCTTGAATGTGGCTTGGGGAAAGTTAGGCTCGCGGGATGCGTTGGCATTTTATTCCAGTTTTATTCGCGGTCGTAACGATGACGGCTTGCTCCAGCTTGCCGAAACCCAAGCCCATTCCGACGGGGTCGTTGGAAAAATTTCAGGCGCGGGCGGCGAAGTTTAATGAAGTGGTGGCGTTGCCGACGTTCGAGACCACGCCGGAACAGGTGCAGGCGACGGCGGACAAGACCATCAAGGATGGTAATGCGGCGCTGGACTGCATCGGGCAGATCAAGCCGGGCGATGTGAATTTCGTGAACACCATCCGCGCGCTGGACGACATGGGGTACGCGCAAAGTTCGGTGGCGAACCGGCTTTCGCTCATGGAGCAGACCAGTACCAATGCGGCGGTGCGGGATGCGGCGACAGATGCGATCAAGAAACTTTCGGACTGGTCAGTCGGGACGGATTATCGCGAGGATGTCTATGCGGCGGTGAAGGCTTATGCGGATACCAAGCCGAATCTGGAGGGTGAAGACAAAAAGCTGCTTGATGAAACGCTGCGGGATTATCGCCGGGCCGGATTAGAGTTGCCGAAGGATCAGCGCGATGAGGTGGAGAAGCTGCGCAAGGAACTGACGGGATTGGAAACGGATTTTGAGAACAATGTGACGAAGGCGAAAGCGCCGTTGAAATTTACCAAGGCGGAACTGGAAGGCGTGCCGGAGGATTTTCTGGCGCAACAGGGCATCAAGACCGGGGATGACGAGTACACGTTGATGGCGAACATCACGTTCCATTACATCATGGTGGAGGACAACGCCAAGAAGGAGGAGACGCGGAAGAAAATGATCACGACGCAGTGCAACCTGGCGCGGGACGTGAACATTCCCCTGCTCCAGAAGATTTTAGTATTGCGGGACAATATCGCGCACCGGCTGGGCTATTCGTCCTACGCGGACATGGCGACGGAGACGCGCATGGTAAAGAACGCGGCGACGGCGATCGCGTTTGAGGCGAAGCTCAAGGACGGGCTGCAACCGAAATTCAATGCGGAGATGGAGGAGTTCCGCCAGTTGAAGATCGCGGAGACGGGTGATACCAATGCGACGATCCATGTGTGGGACTGGCGCTATTTTGCGAATGAATTGCGGAAGACGAAGTACAACGTGGATGCGGAGCAGTTACGGGTTTATTTCCCGTATGACCGCGTGCTCGAAGGGATGTTTGCGATTTATCAGCGCATCTTCGGTTTGAAGTTTGAGCGTGTAGAAGCGCCTTACAAATGGATCGGTGACTTGCAGCTTTACAGCGTGAGCGATGCGAAGACGGGCGAGCCGATGGGGTTGTTCTATCTCGATATGTTTCCGCGTGACGGGAAGTACAATCACTTTGCGCAGTTCGGCATCATCGAGGGCAAATTGTTGCCGGATGGAAAGTATCAGCGGCCGGTGTGTTCGCTGGTGTGCAATTTTCCGCCGCCGCAACCGGGCAAGCCTTCGTTGATGTCACATGATGAGGTGGAGACGATCTTCCACGAGTTCGGGCATGCGATGCATACGATTTTAACGCGCGCGAAGTATTCGCGTTTCTCGGGCACCAGCGTGCCGCAGGATTTTGTGGAAGCGCCGTCGCAGATGCTGGAGAACTGGGCGTGGGACAAGTCGGTGCTGGATAGTTTTGCGCGGGATTATCGCGATCCGAAGAAGAAGATTCCGGCGGACGTTTTGGCGCAGCTGAAGGCTTCACGGTTGGCGACGCAGGGCATGTTCTATCGCCGGCAGCTTTCGTTCGGCATCATGGACTTGGCGTTGCATACGCAGATCCATGCGACGAATGCGGACGATGTGTTACCGCTCTCGAACAAGATTTTGAGCATCGTGTCGCTGCCGGTGCCGGAGGATACGGCATTTGTGGCGTACTTTGGCCATATCATCGGATATGGCGCGGGGTATTACGGATATGCGTGGGCGGATGCGATCGCGGCGGACATGGCGACGGTGTTTGAAAATTCGCCGGGCGGATATTTTGACAAGAATGCCGGCATGCGGATGCGGAATGAGATTTATTCGGTGGGCGATTCGCGGGATATCAATGAATCGATCGAGAAATTTCTGGGACGGCCGCGTTCGATTGAACCGTTTTTGAAGCGGATCGGGATCGACAAACCGCAATAAAAAATACCGCATTATGATGACACGACGCGACGCCATTAAAACCACCGCGCTTGCCGGGGCGGCCCTCGCGACGTTGCCCAATGCGCTGGGTCAGACCAACTCAGCACCGCCGACGATGGCACCCGGACCGTTCATCTTGCCTCCCCTGCCTTATGCGTATGAGGCGCTGGAGCCGTTCATTGATGCGGAAACAATGCATCTGCATCACGACAAGCATCATGCGGCTTATGTGGGGAATCTGAACAAGGCATGGCATGAAATGGCGTGGAGCGGTCCGCCGCCTAATTTTGAGTATCTGGAAAATATCTGGCTGAAGAATCCGAAGTTTCTGGCTGAAAATCCGGCGATCCGCAACAATGGTGGCGGGCATTACAACCATTCACTATTCTGGCAGATGATGAAGAAGGATGGCGGCGGCGCGCCGACGGGAAAACTGGCCGGGGCGATCGACAATACGTTCGGAAGTTTTAGCGCATTCAAAAATAGTTTTACCAAGGCTGCCCTCGGACAATTTGGCAGCGGTTGGACTTGGCTGGTCATGAATGCGCCAGGCAAGTCACTTGAAATCATGTCCACGGCGAATCAGGACAGCCCCCTTTCCATAATTTCTCCGTATCCAAACAGCCCCATGCCGCCAACGGCGGCGGACGCTTCATTAGATACACGGCATGGTTACAACTTTACCCTCAAACTCATTCCGCTTCTTGGCCTCGATGTTTGGGAGCATGCTTATTATCTTAAATACCAGAACAAGCGCGCGGATTATATTGATGCGTGGTTCAATGTGGTGAACTGGGATTTTATGGCGGAGCGGTTTGGCAGGCCGTATTGATGCGGGTATAGGCGGGCGAGGCTCCACTCCCCGCCCCTCTCCTCCTTTATGGAGGAGAGGGAGCCAGACACGCATCTGATATTTTAGTATTTCTGTGCCAAAAGAACGCGTCGGGTTTGTTGAAAATGACTTACTCGCCGCGGTAGACGGCGCGGGCGGTGCAGGTTTCGGCGACGACGATTTCGGTCAGTAGCGGCAGTTTAGGCTTCAGCTTTTTCCAGATCCACATGGCGACGACTTCGCTGGTAGGATTTTCCAGGCCGGGGATTTCATTAAGGTAATAATGATCTAATTTTTCCCAGAGGGGTTTGAAGGCGGCGGAGATGTCCGCGTAGTCCATGAGCCAGCCAAGCTTGGGGTCGCACTCGCCGGCGACGACGACTTCGACGCTGAAGCTGTGACCGTGGAGACGGCGGCATTTGTGGCCTTTGGGAAGCAGCGGCAGCAAGTGGGCGGCTTCGAATTGGAAGGATTTGCGGAGTTCCATTTTCATAGATTAAATCAGGCGTGAGGCGCAAGGCGCGGGGCGCGAGGTGGGGATTCGCTGCGAGCACGAACTAACGCGCCGAGCATCTTTCCCAGTTCTTGGCATTGGTTAATCGGTGGGTCAACTTGGGCGGGGGTGAAGCAGCCAACGTCGCGAGCGATTTCCAATTGGGTGGACAATTCGGCCAGCGAGCCTTTGGCGATGTGGAAAAAACGCACCGAATCCTTGTCAGACTTACGCTCATCACCTTCAGCGATGTTGCTGGGCACGCTCACAGCGCTGCGGCGAATTTGATCTATCAGCGAAAAATCACGCTTGATGCTTTCGCTGTTGGTCAGCCGATAAACATCCACTGCCAGCGCCTTGGCTTTTTGCCAGACAACCAAACTTCGATAGCCGTGTTCGTTCATAACATTTTATTCATCACATCAGCCTCGCGCCTCATGATTCGTAATCGGTCCAAGTGATGAGGTCGCCGAGGGCGGGGCGGCCGTCGTGGCGCCAGGTTAAGGGCGGGTTTTGCATCTGGCCGAGGGGGCAGATGCGGGTGGCGCCCCAGCGGGCGAAACGCACGGCGAGCTCTTTCATCTTTTCCGGAGGGGCGGCGATGCCCACGGTGGAGACTTTGCCGTGGACGGCATCGATGCCTTGCAGGACGTCGGCGACATCGGGAACGGGTTTGATGTAAATAAAACGGTTCAGACAGGAAAATTGGAAGCGGGTGTCGTGTTCGAACACCACGGTCCACGCGGTGGAGCCGTGGCTTTGCCAGATCTTGGCGTCCGCACGGTGGACGACGATCGCTTCGTACAAGGCACGGCGCGAGGCGATGGTGGCCGAGTTTTCCACGGAAAGGTTTCCGCGCGGTTCGGCGGCTTCACGCTTGGCGAGTTCGACGGCGAGCAGTTCGGCAAACCGGTCCGATTCCACCAAACCACGTTCTTCGACGTAGATGACGTGCGGTGAGAGACAGCCGTTTTGATCCCAGGCGATCACGTCATCGGCGGCGGCCGAGACAATTTTGGCCACCGATTCATCGCGCAACACTTCGCGGGTGACGAAACCGAAGCTGACGCGCTGGCCGTAGCCGAGGAAGCGGACTTTGGACGGAAGCACTTGGCGGATGGCGGCAAGCGTCTCGTCGCTGCCAGTAGCGGTGACGCAATCAGCCTCGGCGAACAGGCGGCCTTCGAGATCGATGTTGCCGCCGCGCCATTCGGCGAGTTCAAGACAGGCGCCGAGCTTGTGGTCGAGTTCGTAAATGGAATGGGCAAAGAGCCGGGGCAGATAGGAAGAGCCGGTGGCGCATTTCACGAATTGCGCCGAGCGGGTCAGCAGACCGAGGGTGAGGCTCATCCAAGTCGGGTTGGGGATGTTGCCGGCGGCGATGTGGACGAGGAATTCCGGGCCGTTGGCGAGGGCGAGATGGCTTGATTCTGCGGCTGGATTGTTGGCCGTGAATTTTTCCAAACGAGCGGCGCCGCCGATTTCCTGTTCCAGCAAGGCTTGGAAATTTTCCGGGGTGAAGTTACGGAAAAAGCCATCGATCCCCCTCTCGAGGACGGGTTTGGAAAAGCCGGTTTGGGCCGAGCCGTGTTCGAGGGCGAGCTTGCGGAATTTGTTTTCCGGCTGGAGCCATTCGGCGCCGACATCGCAAAGGGTTTTGATGATGCCATCGAGCGGGCGCGAGGAGAGATATTTCTCGCGGTTGCGTTTCAGCGCGTGGCAGGAGTCGGTGATCATCGACGGCGAAAGGGTTGCTTCCGGCGGCAGGTCGGCGAGGTAGAAATCGGGGAGGTTCATGAAATTTTTAAGATTGAGCGCGATATTTCGTCAGCACGGTTCGCTGGCAATCCATGCCTGCGGCGGGCAGAGAACTGCCCGCCCTACCAAGTTTATGGCAACAGTCAGTCGCAGGTATCACTTTGATTATTTCTTTCATGCGGTCATGAGAGAACAGCCGCGGGGTTCGGCGAGTTGCGCGCGGCCGATGAGTTCGAAGCCGTCGCCGCGGCGGATGCCGAGGTCTTCCGTCTGGATGGCGGCAACGGAAAAGATGTTGGCCAGATCGAAGATGCGGATGAGGCCGGTTGCGCCTTCGGTCACTTCGCGGCCGGTTTCGGGGGAGATGATTTGGACTCTCGCCCACGGAGGGAAATGCAAGCAACGAGGATGGAGAGTGGAGGATGGAGGATGGATTTCGGCATCATATGCTTGGGAGCTTAATTCGCTCATGCCGTATTCGCAGATGATGTTTTCGCGCGGGATGCCGAGGCGGGCGGTGATGAGCGCGTGCAACTCGGATTTCGGCATGGTACGGGAACGGTTTTTGTAGCCGCCGGTTTCCATGACGCGAGAACCGGCGGGGAGTTCAAAGTGCAGATTGTTCTCCACCAGATGGTCGAGCAGATGGACGAAGGAGAAGGCGGTGCCTAAAAGCAATGAGGCGCGAGGCGCGAGGCGTGAGGGAGTTAGGACTGTCAATACCGCAGAGTAATCCAAGGTCCAAGTGCCGTCGGGGTCTATTTGGCCGAGGAAGGCTGACGGTGGTGCGCCGAAATGGTGGCGGACGACTTCGAACATGTGGATGAGCGAAGAGTGCGGTGCTTGGGCGGGCGGCGGGGTCAGGCAGATGAGCTGGCTGGTGGTGTCAAAGTGAGTCTTAAATCCTTGCCAGAGCGAGGTTTCGTAGACAGCCAGCGAGTCGGCGTTATGGAAATGGCGGCTGGGCTTTTGTTCGGTGGTGCCGCTGGAATGGAATACGGCGGTGCGTTCAGCGGGTGCCAGGCTGGTGAGTTCCAGTTCCTTGAACAGGGAGGTCGGGACAGCGGGGATCTGAGCCCAGTGTTTGCCGGTTGACGGGGTCAGATGACGTGATTCGCAGATTTTACGATAGGCGGTGTTGTGTTGGAATTGGAGGGCGAAGAGCTCGAGCGCCAAGACGTCAAAGGCACCGGCATGGGATTCAGATGACTGAATATATTCGCGCAAGCGCGCGGCGAAGCTGGATAGGTTGTTAGACATGCGGTGTTTTTTTGCCGGCTGGTTTTCCGCGACAGCCGGAGGAAAGGATAGCGGGGCGAGGCGCGGGGCGCAAGGCTTGGGGCGCGGGGGCAGTGTCTTAATTCGCCTGCTGGCAGAGAAACGCAGGAGGAACATTCAACTCTCAACATTTAACGCCCAACTTCCAAGGCAGAAAAAATACGCGGCCATGGGTGTTGAAGGTTGGGCGTTAAATATTGAATGTTTCCAATTTCTCAAATTAAGACACTGCCGGAGTGGGAAAAGGTCGCGGATTTGAACAACAAAGGGGAGAAATCTGATGAGGTTGGGTGGGTGTGGATGTTTTAGTTGCAGGTTGGCTACGACGGACGGGCGGCCGCCGTCCATGGGAAAATGAGTTGCTTGTGGCAAGCAGGTGGATTGGTTTTCCATCGGTTCGCGGTTAGGTTGGCCTGGCTTTCAAGGAAAGCGCCAGAGGACTGGCGCACTCCAGGACGCTGGCGCGGGGATGGATGCAATGGGCCGTATTGCCTGTTTTTTTGATTTTCGAAAATC
>DASZCA010000336.1:0-6474 GCA_035943555.1 Verrucomicrobiia bacterium | reverse complement strand
GGTGAATCCGACCAGGTCAAAGTCGCCGCCGGTTACGCGCGCAACTTTCTTTTCCCCCAGCGCCTCGCGGTGCCGGTCAACTCGGCGAACAAGCGCCAGCTTGAATCCCTGAAGCAGAAGCGCGCCGAGCGCGAAGCTCATGAGTTCAACACGATGACCGAACTCGCGAAGGGCTTCACCAAGCTCATCTGCGTCATCAAGGTCAAGACCGGCGAAGATGGCAAGCTGTTCGGCGCCGTCACCGCCGGCCAGATCGCCGATGAACTCAAGCACCAGTTCGACATCGCCCTCGACAAGCGGAAAATCCGCCTCGAAGCGCCGATCAAGACGCTGGGCGAACAGGAGATCGAACTGCACCTGCACGCCGATGTGAAGAGCACCTTGAAGGTGCGCGTGGAGAGCACCACGCCGCTCGCCGCCCCGGCCCCGGCCGCGGTGGAAGAGAAGGCGCATACCGAAAAACGCGGCAAGCGCACGGAAGCCCCGGCGGCCGAAGCGAAGCCTGCCAAGGCGCCGAAGGCTGAAAAGAAGGCCAAGGCCGAATAATCCGGCAACATTTTTTATCAAAAGCCGCGGAATTTATTCCGCGGCTTTTTTGTTTTAGGCTTTGACCGCGCGGGCAATACCTGTTTATTTCAACAAACAAGGTTTAAGAATTCATTGATGAGCACTGACACACCCGCAGTCTATCCACCGGGATTTCGCGCCCGACGCGGTCTGAACTGGGTCATTCTCGGCTTGATGTATGCATCGTACTACATGTGCCGCTATAATTTCCGTTTCGCGACGCCGGGAATGGTGAAAGAGTTTGGTTTTGACGAGGTGCAAATCACGGAAATGTTGAGTGCGTGGTCCATCGCATACGGTACGGGGCAATTGGTGAACGGTCTGCTGACCGACCGCATCGGCGGCAAAGCGGCAATGTTCATCGGGGCGACCGGCGCGATCATCATGAATCTGATTTTTGGCTTCGCTTCCTTTGCGGGGACATTTTCCACTTTCGCCCTGATCTGGTTGTTGAACGGCTGGTTTCAATCCTTTGGCGCCCCGGGCATGGTGAAAATCAACGCGGCGTGGTTCAACCGGTCAGAGCGGGGGACCTTTGCGGGCATCTTCGGTTTGATGATCCAGATGGGGCAGTTTGCAATCAACAACCTGGCCCCGGTGCTGCTCGGCGGATTTACCATCCTGATCTGGACGGCGGCGAAAGATGACTGGCACTGGCTGTTCCGCATTCCGCCGTTGTTCACGGCGACAATGGCGATCTTGCTTGTCCTGATCCCGAAAGAATCGCCAGAGCAGGCGGGTTACCCGGGGGTGGTGCATGATGAGGCCACGGAAGGAGATGCGGGAACGCGCGCCACGATCAAAGAATCCTTCGTGACCATCTTCACACACCCGCTGGTGTGGTTTTACGCGGTTGCTTATGGCTGCACGGGGGCGGTGCGGAACAGCTCGGACCAGCTCTCGGTGCTTTATTTCGTGAACCAGCTCCATATCGACATGGCCAAAAAACCGGCGGCGGTTTTCTGGACGTTCAATCTAATGCCGTTGGCGGCGGTCATCGGCTCATTCACGGCGGGGTGGGTTTCGGATAAGTTTTTCAAAGGACATCGTTCGCCCGTGGCGATGACGCTATATTTCTTCGAAAGCCTGGTGATCATGATCGCCGCGATGGTGATCTATTCCGGCATCGTGGGGCCGACGCCGAGCGGCATTTTTCTGGGCTGCCTGTTTTTAATTTTGATTTCATTAACGGCCAATTCCACACACGCGATCGTGGGAGCGGCGGCGCCGATGGACATCGGAGGGCGCAAAATGGCAGGGTTTGCCACCGGCGTGATCGACTCTTTCCAATACTACGGCGCAGCCATCGCGCTGCCGGCGACCGGCTGGCTGATCAAGCATTACGGCTGGGGGACGTGGTATCCGACGATGGCCGGCTTTGGCATCATCGGCGGATGCGCCATGATCATGGTGATGAAGAAGCAAAAACGGATGGCAAAGCCGTACGGGTAAGGCTTTTGTTGCACGAAAAACTTTGACCGGCAAGCGCGGCTCTGTTTAGCTGCGCGGCGACACGGGAATGATTCCAGACTATTTTTATCCAGTCACGGTTGCGCTATGCCTTGCGGCGGTCGTGGCCGTTTATTTCTGCAATAATCCGCTGAAGCACACCAGCTGGTTCATGACACGCCGGTTCATCAACTGGTTTCCATTGGGCCTGACGTATGCGTTTCTGTGCATGGGCCGATACAATCTGATCGTGGCGAAAGGCGCGCTGGGTGCGCTCATGTCCAAGTCTGATTTGGGGATCATCTTTTTTGTCGGCACCTGGGTTTATGCCTTGAGCTTCCTGATCAATGGCCCGCTGATCGATAAAAAGCTCGGAGGCAAACGCGGGATGCTGATTTCTGCGGCGGGCGTGGCTCTTTCCAACGTCGCCCTAGGCGTTCTCACCTGGTTGATCATCGCAAAGCAATACAAGGTGAACCTCGTCGTCAGTTTTTCACTGCTGTATGCGGTGAACATGTATTTTCAAAGTTTCGGGTCGATGTCCATCATCAAGGTCAAGGCGTACTGGTTTCATGTACGCGAACGGGGCGTCTTCGGGGCGATTTTTGGCACACTTATTTCCGTGGGCGTCTACTTTGCGTTTGATTGGGGCGGTGCCATCATCAAACAGACCAAGGCGAGTGCGACCGGTGCTTTGCATGATCTTTTTGTGTCCACGGCCAATCCGATGGATGCAACCTGGTCCATTTTTTATATCCCGGCCGCGCTGCTGATTTTCTGGGCGGTGGTGGATCTGTGGCTGATCAAGGATTCGCCGGAAGAGGCCGGATTCCCGCACCTCGATACCTGCGACGCTTCATCGGGGCAGATGCACATCGAAATTTCCGTAAAGGATCTGCTTAAGCGGATCTTTACCAGCAAGCTGATGTTGCTGATCGCTTTTGCCGAATTGACCGGCGGTGTTTTCCGCTATGCCATGATGAACTGGTATCCGTCCTTCGCAGCCGAAATCAAACAGCCGGGCGCGGAGTTTTTCTCCCAACACTGGGGATGGTTCACCTGTGTGTTCGGCATCGCCGGCGGATTTGCCGGCGGGTTGATTTCGGATCGCATGTTCCAATCACGCCGCGGCCCGCCGACGGCGATGTTGTGCGGACTGGTCTTGGTCACAGCCACGGCGATGTCGTTTGTGCTGTTGACGCAGCCGCTGATCGTGGGATGGGCGGCGGTATTCATCGTCATGGCGTCAATCGGCATCACCTCGCTGATGTCGGGCACGGCGGCGACGGATTTTGGCGGCCGCAAAGGCACGGCCACGTCCATGGGTATCATCAACGGTTTCGCCTACGTCGGCAGCGGCATCCAATCCATCTGCCTGGGTTTTTTGATCATGAACAAAGGCTGGAAATGGTGGCCGATTTTTGTGATTCCGTTTGCGGTGCTCGGCCTGATCTGCACGATAAAAATCTGGCATGATCTGCCGGAGGCGACGCGGCGCTACAACAAGAGCCTTGAAGAAAAGGCACCTCCGGGAATCTTGTAATCACTCGTAACGGAGTGATTCGATCGGATCGAGGTTGGCGGCTTTCCAGGCGGGGTAGGTGCCGAAGATGACGCCGACGAAGGAGCAGATGGTGAGGCCGATGATGATCCAGTCCACGGGAATGACGGGCGGCAGCTTCATGACGAGCGCGAGGATGTTGCCGCCGAGGATGCCGAGCACCACACCAATCGCGCCGCCGACTTCACAGAGGGCGATGGCTTCCATGATGAATTGAACCATGATGTTGCGCTTCTTGGCGCCGATGGCGCGGCGTATGCCGATCTCGCGGGTGCGCTCGGTGACGGAGACGAGCATGATGTTCATGATGCCGATGCCGGCGGCAAGCAGGGCAATGGAACTGACGATGGCGACGCCGATGCGGACATTGCGAGTAAAATTTTTGAACTGTTCGATCAGCGAATCGTTGGAGGAAATCTCAAAGTCATCCTCCTTGCCGGGCGGCACTTTGCGCAGGACGCGCAGGACGCCGCGGACTTCTTCCTGCACGGCGTCAAGACTGGCGCGGTCGGGGGCGGCGACGAGGAGATTCAAACTGCGCGACCACCAGCCGCCGAAGCGGTTCAAGCCGGTAGAGAGAGGCATGACGATGAAATTATCCTGATCGCCGCCCATGGCGCCGCCCTTGGCTTCGAGGACGCCGATGACGTTGTAGTGAATGCCGTTGATCTTCAAATCCTCGCCGATGGGGGAACTGTTCGGGAAAATATTGGTCGCGAGGCCAGAGCCTAGCACGCAGACGCTGCGGGCGCTGTCGATATCGGAGTCAATCAGGGCACGACCGTCGGCGATGTTCCAGTTATGCGCAGGAAAACTGCCGGGGGTTTCGCCGTAAAGTCTCACCGTGGGGGCACTGGTTTTGTAGCGGGTGCTAATTTCACCGGACCAAAATGTGGTTTCGGCACCGATGCTGGCGGGCAGGGTGATCTTGCCTTCCAGTTGCTTGACCAGAGCCAGAGTCATGTTCTTGCGCCGTCCGTAGCGCTGCCAATCGGTATCGGAAACGCCGGTGAAATAGGTGTTTGGCCATTTACGGATCATGAAGGTGGTGCTGCCGAGAGAACTCAATTGGCGTTCGATATTTGCCTGCATGACGCGCATGGCAGTCATGACCACGATGATGGAGAAAACGCCGACGAGGACGCCGAGCAGCGTGAGCGCTGAGCGGAGCTTGTGAGCCGCGATAGCGCCGAGGGCCATACGAAGGCTTTCAAGAAGCTCGTTGGCAAAAGTAATGTTGTGTTTCATGTCACTGGTGGGGCGAGACTCCGTCGAGCCCTAACTTTATGTTTGCGGTCACCATGCCAACAAGTGTATTCGGCCTTTATACGGCCAGTCTTCAATTCGTTTTACCAGCCCCTTTCTGATCGGATTCTCCTGAACATAAGTCCATTTAGTCGCATAGTCTTCATCTTGGCGAAGCCGATGATGCCAGCCACGAGATTGAAATCGCCAGTCCTCATGGCCATGTCGCCGCCGGAAATCTCTTTTCCAATAGGTAATCCATTCTTCGATGGTGAATGACAAATCACGAGGTGAGCAAAATACATGCAAATGATCAGGCATCATCAGATAATCACCTGCCAGCCATGCGGTGGCGTCTTTCCATGTGTTTTGGAGAAATTCGTGAACAGCGGGATTTGTGAGCCAAGACTTGCGGTTTTCAGTGGTGACTGTAAGCAGGACAATGTTCGAATGCCCCAATTGGACATGGACACCGCTGGCTGGATTCTTCCGGCCGGTTTCGTTTTCAATATGCGCGTCCATAATTTTAATTAGGGCTCGACGGAGTCTCGCCCCACCAATAATTGGTTTCACTCATTACGAAGTGCATCCACGGTGTTCATGCGAGCGGCGCGCCAGGCGGGGAAAAAGCCGGAGAGAATTCCGGTCACGGCGGAGACGAGCAGGGCGATGCCGGCGACAGTCAGTGACAGCGTGGCGGGCATGATTTTTTGCAAGAGCAAGGTGGCGGGCCAGGCGATGAGCAGGGCGATGAGGCCGCCGATGAGGCAGATGCAGGCGGCTTCGATGATGAATTGGAGCAGGATGGTGCGGTTTTTGGCGCCGATGGCTTTGCGTACGCCGATCTCCCGGGTGCGTTCCGCCACGGACACGAACATGATGTTCATGATGCCGATGCCGCCGACAAAGAGGGACAGGCCGGTGATGAACAGGCCGATGCCGGCGATGGTGCCGGCGACGGCGTGAAACATTTCGAGAACCTGATCCTGTTGATTGATTGAAAAATTATCCGGGTCGCCGGGCGCGATATGGCGAAAGCGGCGCATGACGACGCGCAGTTCTTCCTTGGCATCTTCCAGGTCGGCGAGGCCAGAAACCTTGACCTGAATGCTGAAGGGCGGATTGGACCAGATGTAGCGCGTGAACTGGGGCAGAGGAATGATGACTTCGTTATCGGCGCCGCCTTGCTCGGCGAAGCCGCCTTGTTTGTCCAGCACACCGACGACTTCGAATTCATGCCGCTCAATCATGATTTTTTCGCCGATGGGGGAGGCATTGAGAAACAGATTGGTAGCCAAAGCGGAACCGATGATGCAGACAGGACGGCCGCCATCGGCCTCGGCCGAGGTCAAAAAATGGCCTTGGGCCATGATGAGGCCGCCGGTGTATTGATAGTCTTCGGTCGTGCCTAAAATCGGCGAACTGGAGGAATTGCGCTTCTGATATTTCACCGTGTCCGAATCTTCGGCGACGGGGGCGATGGCACTGGCGAGTTTCATCTGGCGTTGGAGGGCATCGACATCGGAGAGCGTGATGTTCGGATTTTTCATCGCGTTCATCCAAGCCTCGTGTGAATTGATGAACCAGCCATAACGTTCGACGTAAAGGACGTCGGCGCCGATGGACGAAACGCTGCTCATGAAGGAGTTGTT
>DASZCA010000335.1:0-10006 GCA_035943555.1 Verrucomicrobiia bacterium | reverse complement strand
ACGTTAGTGATGGCAAAACTGTTCTTGTTTTCCACCCCCAGGAAATAAAACCCGCCGGGTAAGAGCAACGGAACCGTGTTCGTGATGCTGATGACATTGGTACCGTTCACTGAGTTGGTCAGCAGTTCGATATCACTGCTATTCGTGATGGTCGGCGGCAGGTTGGTGCTGTACCAGAGGTTCACTGGGGCGGAAGACGTTACCAGCGTATTGGTCGCCGCGATCGCGTTGGTCGGCACATGGATCAGCGTCCAGGTGATGCTGTTCGAAGGCGCGCCATTGGTCACCGGCACACCGATGCCAAAGCGCGGAAAAGCGATCACAAAGAAGCTGTTGGCATCGCCCAAGCCCGTGTTCGTGTCGGTGACCGTCGTATTAAAGAGACTGAAGGTGACCGCCGTGTTGGTCGGCACCGCCCAGGTGATGATGCCGTTGGGGCTGATGACCGGCGTCACGGCGGTGTTAGTATTGTTAGGCGGAATCGGGAATGTAAACAATACATTGGTGCTCAAAGTATAATTCAATACATCCAACGGATAGATATCGAAAGCCGTGTTGGTCACGACAAGCGTGTCACCGCCCTGCACAAACTCGAACTGCACCGGCGGCAACACCGGCGGCACGGCATATTCAAAAGTGACCTGAACCGCATTGGTCACCGGCAGACTGTTCGGATTCTGGATGCCCAGATAATAAGCGCCACCCGCCACGATAGTCGGCCGCGGAGTGTTATGATAAAGCACCACGGAACCCGACGTCTGGCCAGTGAGCAATTCGGCATCGTTGATCGTCGTGATGCTCGGCGGGAAATTAGTGCTCCACCACATGTTCACCGGCTGCGTGGCGAACAGCAATGTGTTCGTCGCGGCGATCGCATTGGTCGGGACATTGATTTGGAACCAGTTGATCTGGCCCGGCCCGACAATATTGGTCACCGGCAAGTTATTGGTCGGGTATGGGAAAAGGTTCAGGCTTATCGGAAACGGCGACGTCAGCACCACGCTGTGATAAGTTCCGGCGGCCACCCCGGCCACATTGGTCACGCTGGATGGCACATTGGCCTGGCCCAAGGTATTGTCACCCCAAACCACCACATTGCCGTTATTTAATAACGCCACGCTATGATAACCGCCGGCGGCGATCGCCACCACATTGCTTGAGCAGATGGCCGGCACCGTCGCCTGACCAAGGTTGTTCAAGCCCCAAGCCACCACTGCACCGCTGCCCAGCAACGCCAGGCTGTGATAATTTCCGGCGGCCACCGCCACGACATTGTTCAACGCTGGTACTGAAATCTGGCCATACTGATTGGTCCCCCATCCGGCCACCGTGCCATTGTTCAAGAGTGCCAGGCTGTGCTCAGTGCCTTCTGCCACCTCGACCACATTGCTTAACGCCGGTACATTAGTCTGACCAAAAGTATTGTCTCCCCAAGCGGTGATCAGTCCATTATTTCGCAAAGCCAGGCTGGCAAAACCGCCGCCCGCCACCGCCACCATGTTGCTGGCACCGGCCGGCACCGTGGACTGGCCAAAAGTATTGTCACCCCAGGCCATCACCACACCGTTGCTCTGCAATGCCAGGCTGTGGAAGAAACCACCGGCGACTGACACCGTATTGCTCAAGCCAGCGGGCACCGTGGCTTGGCCGTTCGCATTATTACCCCATGCCAACACCGCGCCGTTGGTCAATATTTCGAGGCTATGCAAACCGCCTGCAGCCACCATCACCACATTGGTCAAAGCCTCCTTGCTAAGCCCAGTTGGAACCGTCGACTGACCGTAAGTATTATCACCCCACGCAATCGAACTGCCAGCGACGAGCAACTGGTCGAAGCCGTAAGTGACCCCTATGTAATTGCTGACCACCAGCTGGAAGTGATATGTCTGGCCATACATTAGTCCTGCGATCTGGTTGGTCACATATACGACATTCAAACCGTTTCCGACAGAAACCGCCGGCGTCTGGTTCGCATAATTTGTGCTGGCGCCCCATCGGAACCATGCCGCCACAACAGATCCATTTGTCGCATTCGGCGTGGCAAAACCGTTGATTTGCGCATTAGTGCCCGTCACCGAAGTCGCCGGCAAGGTGTGTGCATATGGCGGTAATAACGGCGGTTCTGCTGTCAAGACCAGATCATGACGGACACCACATGCCACTGCATACACCTGGCTCAAACCAGGCGGAACATTTGTTTGGCCAAAATTATTTATACCCCATGCGATGACGGTACCCGTACCCTGCAAGATCAGGTTATCAACAAACCCGGCGGCAATCGCCACCACGTTGGTCACCGACGGCGCAATCGTGGTTTCACCGACGGTATTATCACCCCATCCGACAACCAAACCGTTGGTATACAAGCCCAGATTGTGATAGGTGCCAGCCGCTACGGCCACGAGGTTGCTCACACCGGCCGGCACGTTGGTCTGGCCAAATCTGTTATCACCCCAGCCAACCACGGTGCCATTATTCAACAACGCAACAACATCATTCCCTCCGCTGGCAATGGCCACAACATTGCTCAAGCCTGGAGGCACATTGGTCTGGCCAAAAGTATTGTCACCCCATGCAACCACTGTCCCATCGAATAGCAACGCCACGCTATTAGATGCACCGGCGGCGACAGCTACCGCACTAGTCAGCCCCAGTCCCGCAGGTATGTTGGTTTGGCCGCTGCGATTATCCCCCCAAGCTGTAACCGTGCCATTGGCCAGCAATGCCAGGTTGTGATGATCACCAGCTGCAATCGCCGCCACCGGCCCCAAATTCAGCGGTGAAACGATCTGCCCAAAAGTATTATCACCCCAGCCAGTCATTGTACCGTCATCTAACAACGCCAAACTGTGCCCCAAACCGCCTGCCAGTGCCACCACGTTGGCCAATCCCACCGGGACATTCGTCTGGCCAAAGGTATTATCTCCCCAAGAAACGGGATATCCGGGCGCGAACTGCTCATCCGCCCCATAAACCACACCCACGCTGTTGCTCACTACCAACCGGTAGTGATAGACCTGCCCAAATATCAATCCACTGATGAACGCATCTTGGTATATCACACTAAATCCAAAGCCAACATTGTTCGGTGGTGTAACATTTCCATACGCGATAGTCGGCCCCCATTGGAACCAGGCCGTTGCGGTTGAACCGTTGGTGAGGTTAGGCGTGGCAAAACCATTCAATTGTGCGTTCGTACCCGTGACACTCGTAGCCGGCAACGAATTGGCGAATGGCAACACATTATTTGAACCGTAGGGAAGAACCGGAAGGTTGGTCAGTTCAAAGTTCACCGAAATTGCATAAGTAGCACCAAACTGATTAGGATTTTGAACACCCAAATAATTGGTCGTGCCCGGGATCATGGGCAAAGGCGTGCTATTGGGATATACCACTACGATGCCACCCAATGAATTGGTTTGCTCCTCCGTGCCAAAAGGGCTGTTGGTGGTGGGCGGAGTGTTGGTACTAAACCAGATATTCAAAGGCAGGCTGGCGAAAATCAAAGTATTCGTTTGCGCGATTGCATTTGTCGGCACACTGATCGCAAACCACGTAAGACTGCCCGCCGGGGCAAAGTTGGTCTGGTTTATCCCATTATTAAGATTACCGATAGGTATGGTGAAATTGGTATTAGCAAATGTAAACGACAACTGCCAGCTTACCAATTCTGGCTGCGGGTTGGTTGCCCCAGCACGATTGTCCAACGCCTCTAACTGCCAGTTACCACGGGCGCCGGTGCCAATCAACGGCAACAATGACTGTTCGGCCTGATAATACAAATTGCTCGTCGTCACCACGATATTGGTAACATAGTTGGTCTGATATTGAGATGAGGTCAGCGTAAACGAATCCAGTAGCATGCCGGGCTCCACGCCATCCAACTGCAAAATAGTGGAGTTGGTCGTAGCGACAAACGTGATAGTATTTGTCTGCCATGTAGTATTATTGCCTAACAATGTATTGGTGCCAATGCCCGCAATAGTACGGATATTGTCCAGTGTCAAACGTGCTTCAGAAAAATCCGATGGAATAGGGTAACCTCGATCGACCTTACCAACTGAGCCTGCCTGCCAAATCGCTTTAATCTCGCTAGCGCTTAAGGCGCGTTTGTATATACTGGTTTCATCCATGTCGCCGGCGAACATGTTAATAGGAGCAGGCCTGTTAGACGATGCGAGGTAAGTGCCGGTACCCATTAATAGATTTGTAAAACTCGTCTGAGGAGTGAAAATTCCCAGATTTGCTTGGGCTACGGGAGCACCGTTCAAGTAAAGCGCTGCGTTTCCCGACGACCGGTTGTAAGTCAAAGCAGCGTGCTGCCAAATTCCAGCTAATACAGTGTTAGCTGCCGAAATGATGACATGACCATTTGCAGTACTGTCTACGATGTTGGCGCGTAAAAACCCACCCGGATGAATGTTGAATTCCATGCCTTCATCAGAACCATTTCCCGATCCTAACGTTTTTTCGTATCGAAACATCAGGCTTTGCAGGTCTACCCGAGTTGGCTTTATCCAGAGTTCCATGGTAACACCCGAACCGAGACCAACATCTAACTTAGAACTCACGGGAGGTTGAACAAGAAGATAATCGACTATGCCATCTAACGAAATTCCGTTGCCGACCTCGCCAATTGTGAACCCTCCACCGTTTACGAATTGCGCTTTATATCCGCCAACATTGTCAACCAAAGGGCTGCTTTCATAACGCCACCAACTGACCACCCCCGGACCGCGATAGGCAAATGTAAGCGTGTTAGTGCTTCCCACAACCGTTGTCAAAACCCGTGAAATCGAACTGTTAGCCAACGCCAAAAACTGGCTGCCCGCCTGGGCATTGGGAGGGTCGCTTACTACGCTAGTCTGATTACTAATTATATTCCAGCCGTCGACACCGGATCCGGCCGCGTAATCACCGGCGGCCACGCCCTCAAAATCAAAACTGCTGATATTCGTCGTATTCGGCACCAGCGTGATGTTTGTCACGATGACCACGTTAGTCACCGTCACAGGCGTGAACGGTGGCTGTGCGAATTTGATGGGCGTGGTCGTCAGGTTTGTATCCTCGGTAAAGCTCAAATAGGCATAGTTGGTCTGCACTCCGCCCACCGTGTAATTCCACGCATCGGCCCCATTGGTAGTCGTTGCAAATTGGTTCATGATAACGGTCAGGTAAGTCGAAACAATCCCGTTAGTCGGACCATAATTCAGCGTAAAATTGAGCTGACCGTTGGTCAACCCGGTGTCATAAATCAAGCTGGACGTCGATATGTTCGTCCCATAATAAATCGTCATCTCGTCCGGCGCGGTGAAGAAATTGTAAGTAATCGGCACTGTCCCGGAAACGCTGCCAAGATTGTAGAAATTGGTATTTGGCAGGCCATTTCCATTGGCGGTACCCGTGAAGTTGTTCGTCGTAACAAACGTCGTTCCGCATCCGTTGGTGCTTTGGCCGCCGCGGTTTTCCATCAGCAGATAGCGCGAGCCGTCCGGGCTGATCAGAGTGAACACCATGTCCGAGATACGCGGATGATCCACACGCAGCCCGACGCTAAATGATTGGATGATATCCGTATTCGGCACAAATATCGTCGAGTTTTGCCCGGTCAACGGATCCAACGTTAAAGCATCATCCAATAATGGCAACGGCGTGTCCGTCGATCTAAAATTCAGGTTGTTTATTGCTGAACTGTTGAAGGACAGGATCGCCCCAATTAGGACGTCATGTGCCACGCCGTCCGGATTGTATAGCCCGACAAAATAGCGATCCGGCACCAGCGGCGGTCCGAGAGAAAGTGAATTGCCCGGATCTAAACCGGTCGGGTACGTGCCAACCAAACAGTTGGTAAGCGTCACCTCGTCGTTGGTATCGGCCAGCGTTGGCAGGCCGCCTTCTTTCACAAAAAGCTGGATCGGCGGCACCGCGGTTGGTGGCAGATTTGTCGCCACCACCAACAGGTTCGTATAACCAACCGGCACATCGACGTAATCATAAAACCAGCCACCCGCCGGAACGCTGACCACGATGAATGGAAAGCCTTTCAAATCTTTATGCGGTTTGATCTTCATCTGGAAGCTGGTGACCGCGCCAGTTTGCGAGAACGAGTCATCCACCTCCGTCAACAACCACAGGCCGACGCCCGGCTGACCACGGAAATTTTGCAAGTTCCCCGGCCCGTCCGAGTGCCTTGCCCCCGGCACGTCGCCCGCGCCGGTATCATCATAGATGAATTGCTGCGCCGGCGTCACGGCACCGAAACCATCATGGTTGTTCAGCGTAGTAAAATTACCTGAATGGCTCAATGAACCGATCAAGTCACCAAAATTTTGATGCGTGAACGTATTCGTCACGATGACCTCACTGACTGTTTGCGCCTGTAGCGACAATCCGATGACATAGCCGACGCCGGGATGCGCATTATTGCCGTCCGGAATGTTGACCGGCATGTTCACGCCGTGGACATAGGTGTTACCGTTCTGGTCCGTGGTGCTAAACGGCTCCTGACTGAAGATCGGCACGAAGGCATATTGCCCGGCCATCTGGTCCTCGCACTGGACTCCGATGTAATACACCTGATTTGGCTGCGAATTGGAGTAGGCGACGAATTCCGAACCGCCGCGGCCGATCGATGCTGAGTCCCCGTTTAGATTGTAAATGCAGTTCGAAATGACGGTGAAATTTAGATTCGTCAATTGCGGTGCGAGCGGATCACTGAGCGGGCTCGCTACGAACAATTCAAGATCCGCCTCCGGCCGGGTGCTGTTCGCATCCGTATTTGCAAAAACACCTTCACGCGGAATCGCAGCCGTTTCCGGCAGGAATATGATGAAGGCCGCGTTGGTGAAACCCGTCGTATTGGTGACTACATAGAAATGCCACTGATTCGTCTGGCCGATATGGAAGATGGCATTCGTCGCGAAAGTTGAACCGGAACCGAACGTGACGCCGTTCGTGCTCAACCACGGCGAATACGCACCGGCGTACTGGTTGAAATAGAGGCCGTTCGTTGAGGCCAGATAATCCACCCGCGGCACGTCAGCTGTTGACCCCGGCGTGGGCGGCACGGGCGTCACAGTGATGCCGTTGGTATTGCTGCCATCGCCAGAAGAGATGACCAGCGCGAAATCCTGTACGATATTTGTCTGCTCCAGCGTGACCGCGTTCACATTTACCGCATGGGCGATGACCGTGACACTATAATTCGTGCCTAACGTGGGCGGCAGGAAAACATTTTCCACGTTGTTGATATTGTCCGCCACGGAATTGGAATTGCCCGCTGCTGAATATGGCACCGCACCGGAGGAATTGAAGGAGTTGCCGAAATAGATGACCGGATTGGTAGGGTTGTCATTATTCGTGACCACCAGATCAAGATCGTTGACAAGTTTGTAGGCCGCAACGGGGTTGCCCGGCGGATCAGTCCATGCGAGCGTTATCCGCAGCGGTTGCTGACGGGCGGCAGCGTTAGGAAAGGTGATGTTGTAGGTTCGACGGTCACCGGTGGCCAATGCATTCGTGGGGCTCTGATCCACAAAGAACATCGGCACGCCGTTTGAAACGCTAAGCACCGTATTTGTGAGTGCAGCCGGCACCGAGTTTGGAAGATTCACTTGGCCCCAGCCTTCATAATTCAACGTATTCGTCACTGCGAACTGATAATTTCCCGTCAACCGCGCACCGTTGATCACCATCGCCTTTAGCAGGGCGGGACTAGGATTCGTGGCAAAATTTGGATTTTTTTGATTCACGAAAAAATCCTGCATGAGCGCCAACACGCCGGACACCGCGGGCGTCGCCATGCTGGTGCCGCTTTCGTAACGGTAGTAATGCGGCGGCACCTTGGAATCCGGGCTGCCTCCCAGCGAATTGTTCAAGTTGCTCAAAACCAGTAATTGGTTACCTAGGTCATTGGTTGTAATGATCGTCTCAATCACATCAAAGTTTATCGGGATTGTGAGATTCGTTGCATCGCCGACAGCGTAGATAAAGCCGCTGTTTCGCAAGTCATCGATGCTATTAATCACCCCGTTAGCAGCCGGCGGAATGGAGACGGATGTTGAATTATCACCATTATAAATGTCGTACGTCGTGTTATCCGTCGGATCCGGCACATTGTCCCTGGAAATATAGATCGGAAAATTCGTCGGAAATGGCGTCGGCGAAAGAATGTTTGGCACCACTTGAATGGACACACCCACCGCATTTTCCGGCACGGTGACAAAACCATAAGCAAGTGTATTAGTGGTCACAAAATAACTGACCTCATTGACGTGGAAATTCGTCGGATTGTAATACGCCTCTTCATCCCAGTTCTGCGAACGCAGTGAGACGGCAAAAGTCCCCGGCGCGACCACGTCCGGCTTGAACCGTCCAAATGCGCCTTCGGTCTGCACGCCTACGTTGCCACGCGAGGAATAACCCGCCACTTGAAACCCGCTGTCCGTCATCGCCGACCAGATGGCATTCGAGGAACCATCTAGCGCCGTCACGATGTTGGTGATGTTGCGCAATTCCTCCAGCGCCCCCACTGTGATAACATCCTTGGCCGTGCCGGGTGAACCGATGCTGTCTTCAAATCCGCCGGTACCGTTATCAGCGCCGTTGCCGTCATTGCCCGCTGCAAAAACGAACAACACCGGTTGCGGCCCGGTGGCTTCCGGTATGGCATCGCGCACGGCCGCATCATAGCTCGCCGCCGCCAAGTCATATCCGTCATCGCCATAGGTCCAACTGTTGTTGGAGATGAGCGCATTCGTGAGGGCTGGCATCTCTTGCAAATAAGAATCCGAACTGAAGAAATCATGGCCGCCCTCGATGGCTCCAATCGAAAAAATACTGGCCAACGGCGCTTTGCCGCGAAAATCAGCATTCGTCACCGAACCGCTCACGTTAGTAATCGTATAAGATTCAGACCCGTTGCCGGCAATGATGCCTGCGACATGCGTGCCATGGCCATCCGTATCATATAAACTGTTGGTAAAATCACCAAACACACGGCTTGGTGGAACGCCAACAATATTTCCAGCCGTACCCGTCAGGCTAAAATCTGGATGTTTGGCATCAACGCCAGTGTCATTCACTTCTACGATGATGTTTTTGCCGGTCAGCCCAAGATAATTGTTGGTGGCACCATCCGTGGTGTTCGTCGAGACACCCAGCGCCACGCGGGTCAGATCATTCGCCAGTTTGCGACGATAGACCGGCTCGACATTCCCGACACCGGGCAATTGTGCCAGCGCAATCCAGTCTGCCGGTGCCCGCACCCGCACGATCGGGCCGAACGGTGAACGGTCACGTCCCATGATTTCCGCACCCATTTTTTCCAATTCTGTCACCGTCGCATCCGCTCCCGCGCTATAAAGACCGAGGGTCAGATAGGTTCCTGCCGGCAGCGGTTTCTGATTGATCGCCAAATCAAGCAAGGAAGCCTGTACTTTATAGTAAGGCTCATAAGGCAACACCGCCTGCACACTGGTATTATCCGCCAACACCGCCGCGCCAGCCGATGAAACCTGCACCAAAAATGCGTTGTTCGGAATATAAGAAACGACCGTGCCACCCGCACCAGCGATGGCATTCCGGAACCCGCTGTCAATCACCCCGCGTGATTGCACAATGTATGCCCCCGGTTCCTTTCCCGCCTGCAAATGTTTGGGAATTTTCAGATCCATTGCCGCCGTTGTATCAATGAATGCGTTTTCCAACAGGATGGCGTGACGGTCACCGGCCAGTTGTGTGATGGACTTCGGAGTATTGGCCACGCGGAACGCGACACGGTTCGTGCTGGCGGCAGACCTGGCATTGGAATCTTTGACAACTGGCTCATTGGTGGCATTGATTACGGGCGCAGAGTGGCCAACGGTGGCCAAGGGCGCGACAGGAGTTTGCCCTGCCACCGGATGATCGGTGTGCGGCCATAAATACCAAGCGGCTGCCAGCGCCAGCAGGCATAATACCGCTAAAATTTTTAAACGAACTTTCATAACAACTTAAACCGCTTGGC
>DASZCA010000334.1:0-4408 GCA_035943555.1 Verrucomicrobiia bacterium | reverse complement strand
ATCCCGAAATCATTGGCGGAACATTTTTCGGATGAACAGATGCGGGCGGTGCTGTTGCATGAGTTGATCCATCTGCGCCGCCGTGATGTGTGGATGAATTTTTTGCAGGCGCTGGTACAGATCGCGTACTGGTGGCACCCGTTGGTGTGGATGGCGAATGCGCGCATCCGTCGGGTGCGGGAGGAGGCGGTGGATGATGCGGTGATGGTGGCGTTGCGTGATGAGGCGGAGGCGTATGCACCGACGTTGCTGGAGGTGGCGAAACTGGCATTGAACCGGCCGTTGGTGAGCTTGGGACTGGTGGGCATCATGGAATCGCGCAATGCGTTGCGGCAGCGGATCGAGCGACTGCTGGAGTTTCAGCCGCCGCGCCGGGCGGGGTTAACGGTGGTTTCGCTGCTGGGAGTGCTGGCGTTCACGGCGGTGGCGGTGCCGATGGGGGAGAAGCCGCCGGAGGCGGAAAAAGTCGTGGGAATTGTGTCGGCAACCCCGGCGGAATCGGAGCCAATTTCAGTTCCGGCGACAACCAATGAACAGTCAGTGACGGTGCAGGTGGACCCGGACGTCTTTGTCCGCAATGTGAAGGCGCAAGCGGGCAAATATTGGGTCGCAGTGACGAATGATTATCCGGTGATCTTGATGGGGATCATGCGGGGTGAAGGCATCGACAGCAACCCGCCCCATGGTTTGGTTTTCAACAACATAACCGGGGAGATAACCACGCAAAACACCCCGGAAAATACGGAGACTTTCCGGCGGGTCATCGACCAGTTGAACCGGGCGGATGGCAAATGTGAACTACCATTGCGCTCCGAAACGGTCCGGCGAAAAATGGTGTTGGCGGAAGCACGCATCTACCAGATACGGGCGGCAGACTTTGGCAGATTCACCACGGGTTTGCGCGCTTATGGAGCGGGCAACGGGAGCGATGCGTGGTGGTCCGTGGAACCGGGCAAAGTAGATGATTTGACGGGCAGGGTGGAAGCGGCCGGGTTGCAGCCGGTCATGCGCCCCCGGCTCCAGACGTCGAGTGGCGGTCCGGCCCAATTTTTCGTGGGTGACAGTAACAGCGGCATTGAACTGGACTGCCTTCCATATGTGAAGGATGGCGTCATTGATCTGACGTGGGTTAACAAGGTGTTTTCAGAGGGGCTGACCGATGCCGCGATCACAAACCGGGGAATCTACAAAGCTTCGGCGGAAAATTACGGGGGCATCGTGACGCGCTTGGAGAATCTGGGCGGTCATACGGAGAGCAACCTGGTGGTGGTGACCGGGCTGCACATCCTGACCAACAACGCGACGTCACAGTTTCAGCAGCGATTGAAGAAGATCATCAAACAGGTGCCAGATGGTGCCGACGCCAGCCCGGCATACTCGGCGGGACATCAGAAGGTAATCGCCAAACTCAAAGCAATCCGGTTAGCGAGTTTTGGCCCGTTTGACGGGGAGACTTTGGAGCAGGTGGTGCGGCATCTGGGTGAGGCTGTGAAGTCGCAAAATACGAATCAAGAAAACATCCAGTTTACAGTCGCCGGTCCAGATACCAACCGGCCCGCCTTGCTGGATCCGAATACTGGGCTTCCGGCCAAGGAGCCGAGCTCGTTGTTGGATGCACGGGTGATGCCAATCCATCTGAAAACTCCGCTGAAAGACATGACGGTGGCCGATATCTTGGATGAGGTGGTCAAAGCGGCAGGACCGGGTGTGAAATATTCCATCAGTGATGATGGAGTGCAGTTCTCCGCGAGAAAGCCGGACGATGCCGTGATGCTGATGACGCGGACGTACAAGATGGACACGCAAGTCTATGTTGCAGCCTTGAAGTCGATGGGGATGGATATCATCGGGGGAACTAATTCATCCAAACAAATCTCGGAAGCGTCCCGGAAATTTTTCGCGAACCTGGGAGTAGATCTGGAAAAGCCGGCTGGCAAGGCGATCTTCTTCAATGATAAAAACGGCCTGCTGTTTGTGAAAGCCGCCCAGCCGGATCAAGATATCATTGAGCGCGCCATCCAAGCGCTGAACCAGATCCCGCCGCAACTCCATATCAAGGCGCGGTTTTTGCAGGTGCCGCGCGGGACGGTGGCGGGGTTGGGAAGCATGGTGAGTTCGACCAATGCCACGACGGCGGAATTTACGGGAATCGTCGATGATGCGAAGTTGCGGGCCATGTTGCATTCGTTCGAGGCGCAAAAAGGTTTTGAGGCCTTGGGCGAGCCGGAGGTGACCACCCTGAGCGGACGGCAGTGCCAGATGCGGGCCACGGAAACCATCACGGTGATCTCGAACATGGTGTTTCAGGCGGGACCAACCAATGGGAACGGGCCGGCGGCGATCTCGCCCCAGACCCTTCAATTCGAGGCCGGTCCGATTTTGGATGTGGTGCCTTACGTTTTGGCGGATGGTTATACGATCAACCTGACCGTGACGCCCACTTTGAACGAATTTCTGGGGTATGACAGCGGTCCGGGCGTGCAGAATGTCACGGGGACGAACAACATGGTGCAGTTACCGGTGTTCTTTCCGCATTTCAACCGACGGCAGATGACGGCGACATTGAATCTGCGGGATAACCAGACGGTGATCATCGGCGGGATGCCGGAGGTGAAATCTACCACGCACAAGGTGCCGGTGCTGGGCAGTGTGCCGTTGATGGGGCGCATGTTCAGAAGTGAGAACACGACCACGAATGAGATTTTGGTTTTGATCACGGCGACCATTGTTGATCCGGCGGGGATGCGGGTGCATAGCGAAGCGGAGCTGTCGCATCTGCCGATCAGTGCGGCGCCGGATGTACCAAATGTCAGAGGGTTTTAGTTTTTTGTTTTGATTCACGAAAGAATAAGAATCGCGGGCAATTCGACCCCTAAGCCCAGCCTTCTCTCCATGGGTTTATCCTTACCCACAGCTTTCTGAAATTTTGTTGAGCAAGCAGAGCAGCTAAAATTTTGTTTGTGAGTTACTGTGCAAACCTGCCGGGAGCGGAGGACGCCCAAAACCTGAACATGGCCGTCGTGCCTTTTGGACGTTGATGCGACTTAAAAGTCGCGCTCCGGGGCCGGGGCGCGGCGGGTTGATGCAGACGTAAGGCCATATAGAGCGTTTCTCCCTTTTCAGAATGAATAAACGTCACCTGTTCGTAACCTGCCTTTAACGTTGCCGACATTGTGGATTCGGGGATATGGGTTAGGTTACCGCATGGTACCGCGGATTCTTATTGTGGATGACGAACTGGATTTCATCGAGTTGGTGAAGTTCCGGCTGGCGAACTTGCATTGCGAGTTTTTGGAGGCGAACGATGGCGTTCATGCGCTCAGCCAGGCGCGGACGGGGAAGCCGAATTTGATTTTGCTGGATATCCTGTTGCCGGACATGGACGGGCTTTCGGTCTGCGAAATTTTGCGGCGCCAGCCGGGGACGAAGAAAATCCCCGTGATCTTCATGAGCGCATTGTCCGGGGATGTGACGAAGCGGACGGCGGCGATGCATGCGGAGGATTTCTTTACGAAGCCGTTGGATCTGAACCGGTTGGAGAAACGGATCGGGGAGTTGTTGTTTCCGGTGGCGGCGGGGAATTGAATTTGCGATTTGCGAATGACGATTTACGGGCGTTACGGGGGGCGAATTTTTTAACCACGGAGGGGCACGGATGAGGGGGAATTCAGTAAATTACATTCTGGTTTTCCATTAGTTCGCGTTTTGATTTGTGATGTCGTGAGGAAAGCGCCAGGGGGCTGGCGCACTCCAAGACGCTGGCGCGAATTTGCGGGTTTGTTTGTTTGGAATTCGTTTTTTGTTTTTTAAAGATGCGTTGGTTTTCAGGGGGATTTGCGGATTTTGACCGTGTGAGGATTTTGGCGACGCCCGTTACGCGCAATGTTGACAATGGGTTTATGATTTTTTATGGATTTTTTTGATCGCACCCCCTTCCCACTCAAGTTTTTTGCAGAAATATGGCATAAATCTGCCAGTTACATTCCCCACACGAATTCAGATTTGCAGGAGGTATGATAGCGTTGGCGGTGCATGACACATTTTGCACATGCGCGAACATCGGACGTTGCCGCGGCGAATCTGAATCGGAATGACGAATTTCGAATGACGAATGGCCGGGGCGGGCGCGGCTTGGTGGCATGGCTAGCTTGGTTGCAATCTTCGCGCTATTGTCGTTCCCTTTGCCAAGGCTTCAACCTCCCCCAACACCCGTTTAAACCCATTTCAACCGGTTTAAACCGCTTTCAACCCATTTAAACCTATTTTTTCACTACTGTCCGGTTAAGTTTTTACTGACCGCGATGCAGCTTCGGTAAAACCTGCGGATTTTCGCTGTCTGGTCTTTTTTTGATTTCAATTTCGCGGCCGTTTTCTGAGGGTGTACCCCCGCATTCCTGCGGTTTTTCAC
>DASZCA010000333.1:0-7434 GCA_035943555.1 Verrucomicrobiia bacterium | reverse complement strand
TGTTTCCCATGGCGTGCCGGCGGTGCCGCGCGAGTTGAACTGGGTTCACATCGCCCAACGTTTTCCGGTGCGGATTGAGATCGAAAATCCTGATCCCAACCTGTTCCGCATGGGGGCATCCGCTGTCGCCATCATCAAATGATCACGGCCACGGATGTTCGGGCCAGCGGTCACCGGCCAAACTGGCTGTCCTGGTTGCGCCGCGAGCTGGCGCCCTTTCCCGGCCGTCAGGAGATGACGCTGCGCGTGGTTGTCACTGTTGTGCTCGTCACAATCATCTCGATGACCTTGCAAGTGCCGCAACTCGCCTTTTCCGCTTTTTTCATTTTTTTTGTCACCAAGGAAAACCGTGCGCTCACGCTGCTCACCGGCGTCATCATGATCGTCGGCGCCACCATCGCCTCGGTGGCCAGCCTGTTCCTGTACCAATACACTTTTGATTATCCTGAACTGCGCATTCCCGTGATGGCCGGGTTCATTTTCACCGGCATGTTTCTCTCCCGCGTTTTTGTGATCGGTCCGCTGGGATTCGTGATCGGGTTTTTTGCGGCCTTGATGCAGACCACTGCTGAAAGCGCGCCTAACACCGAAGTGCTTGTGCGCGGCGTCCTCTGGCTGTGGATCAGCATCGTCTATCCCATCGCGCTCACGATCTTCATCAATCAAATCCTGTTGCCCGCCGATCCGTGGCCCGCTCTCGTGCGCGCCTTGACGCAGCGTCTGGATGCGGCGACGAAAGCATTACAACGCGCCATCCGCGAAGGTACCGCCGGCGGGCAGACTAATCCTGCGCTCCTTGAGATGGCCACGCGCGGCAGTTCCCCGCTGCTCGCGCTCCTGAATTTCGCGGAATCAAAAGATGCCGTTCTCAAACGTCGACACGAATCTCTCTTCGCCGCCATCTGCGCCAGCGAACATCTGTTGCATGCCACCGCGTCCTTGGAATTTCGCGAACGCCAGGAACTCTCGCCCGATGACCTCGTTCACGCCCAGGAACTGATTGCAGAAATCGCGGAGATCAGGGCCGTGCTGCCCGAGCATCGACCGGTTCTTGGCCCACGAAAAATTACTGAGTCACCGGCCAAACTGCCCCAACTGCGCGAACTGCAATTCGCCACCGAATCGTTTCGCGATGGGCTGATCCGCTATATCACTGATGACGCTCAGCCGACCGGCCCCGCCGCGAAAAAGCCGCTCTTCATCGCCGATGCCTTCACCAACCCAAAGCACATCCAATTCGCGCTCAAGGTGACTTTGGCTGCAATGGTTTGTTACCTCATCTACAGCGGATTGAAATGGCCGGGCATCAGCACCGCTTTTGTGACCTGCTGTTTCATCGCCTTGGAAAATACCGAGGCCACCATGCGCAAAGGCTGGTTGCGCCTCATTGGTTGCGCTGTCGGGGGACTCTTTGGATATCTCGCGATCATTTTCCTCATTCCGCACATGGAAAGTATTGCTTCGTTAATCCTGCTCACGGCGGCGTGGGCGGCGCTTTCCGGTTGGGTCGCGTCGGGAACTGACCGTATTTCATACGCCGGTTTGCAGGCCGCCTTCGCTTTTTTCATGTGCATCTTTCAAGGCTACGCGCCGGACACCAATTTCACCGCCGTGCGTGACCGTCTCCTCGGCATCATTCTCGGAATCATCGCCTCCTCCCTCGTCTATCGCTATATCTGGCCGGAGCAGGCGCTGGACGGTCTGCGCGCCGCCTTGGCGCGGGTGTTGCGCAATCTTGCCCAATCACTGCTCTTGCCGCGCATTGGCATCGCCATCGAAAGCGAGAAGAAAGCCGCCTCCAGCCTGCACACCGCCGCGAGCAAGGATCTCGACAGCACCCTGCGCCTGTCCGAACTCGTCGTCACGGAACAAGTCACCCCGGCCGACCATGAACATATTTCACCCGCCGCCTTGGAACACATCACCGCGCATACACAGTCTTTGAGCCTGATGACCTCCGCCTTGTTCGCGAAGACAAAACTGGAAGACTGGCAGCGGCTCGATCCCGCCGCGCAGCAGGCGGAACTGGAATTGCGCACCCGCGCCGCCGATCAATTGCGACAAGCCGCCGGGTTCATCGAAACGTCGCGGCCGATCAAATCAACCGACATGGAAGGCGCTTTTGCTGCGTGGAACCGCACGGTGACAAACATCACTGACAATGACCGACCCCGCCTGGTACGTCGCGTGATCCAACAAGTCCGGCAGATCAGCTAACCCCGGCCGGCCATGATCTCCATAAATAAAAAACGGCGCGGAATTGATTCCGCGCCGTTCGTGTTTCAAATTTCGACTAGGTCAAAACGATCTTGTCGCCGTCTTTCAACGTGACGATCGCCTTCTTCCAGTCCATCGCCTTGCCGGCCTGCGCGGTGCGCTGGCGGCGGGCTTTGCCGCGGACGTTCAGGGTGTTGATCTTGACGACCTTGACCTTGAACAGTTCCTGCACGGCCTGCCGGATCTGCGGCTTGGTCGCGAGGCGGTCGGCCACGACGGTGTACTGGTTGTACTTCTCGGCCTGGCGCGTGCCTTTTTCCGTCAGGCGGACGGTCTTGATGATTTCGAAAACGTTCATGTTATTCCTTGTTCAAACGGGCTTCGACTTGTTCAAACGCGCTCTTGGTGAAGAGCAGCTTGTCCGGACGCAGCACATCATAGGTGTTCAGCGATTCGCCGGTGGTCAAGGTGACCCCGACAATGTTACGCGCAGACAGCGAGAGGTTCTTGTTCTCTTCGCCGTTGGAAATCACCAGCGTGGTGCTGCCGTTCAATTCCAACGCGTTGATCACCTTGACGAAATCCTTCGTCTTCGGCGAAGCGAGCTTCAAGTCGTCAACGACGACCACGTCACCCAGCTTGAGGCGTTCGCTCAAAGCCTTGCGCAGCGCGAGCTGCTTGGTGCTCTTGGAAACCTTCTTGCTGAAGTCGCGGGGCTTCGGTCCGAAGACTACGCCGCCGCCCGCCCACAAGGGAGAGCGCAGCGAACCGGCGCGGGCGCGGCCCGTGCCTTTTTGCTTCCACGGCTTCTTGTTAGAGCCTTGGACGTCGCCCACGGTCTTGGTGCACGCCGTGCCGCTCCGCTGCGCCGCGCGATACGCGGTCACGGCGTCATGGACGGCCTGGGTGCCCTTGCCGTTTTCAACCACTTCGAACTTCGTTTCAAGTTCGCCCTGGTTCTTTCCGGAAATGTTCTTGATGGAAATTTTCATGGCTCGTTATTTCTTGGCGGCGTCTTTCGCTGCCGCTTTCTTCTTGCTCACCGGCTGCACCGGCGGCTTCCAGCCCTTCGGGCGTTTCTTGGATTCGCGGATGACGACATAATCGCCTTCAGCACCGGGGATCGCTCCCTTGATCAAAATCAGGTTGTCAGCTTCGCGGACCTGGATGACTTCCAAGTTCTGCGTCGTGCGCGTGTCCTGACCCATGTGACCCGGCATGCGCATGCCGCGCATAACGGTACCCGGGAACAAGCGCTGGCCGATCGCGCCGGAGCGGCGATGCCAGCCCTTCGCACCGTGCGTCGAATCACCACCGGCAAAACGATGGCGCTTCACGACACCTTCGAAACCGCGACCCTTCACCACGCCGATGGCGTCGATGAAATCACCGGGTGCGAACAACGTCGGTCCGACAATATCGCCGGGCTTGACGTCCTTCGAAAAATCACGGAACTCGCGGATGCGCTTCACGGCGACACCGCTTTGTTTCTTGATATGACCGAGCAACGCCTTGGAGAGGCGCTGTTCCTTCTGGTCATCGAAACCGAGCTGGACGGAATTATATCCGTCTTTGCCCGCCTGGGTCTTCACTTGCAGCACGCGATTGGGGCCGCAGAGAACGACAGTGACGGGGATGGCCGCACCGCTCGCGTCATAGACGCGGGTGTTGCCAAGTTTTTTACCTAAAAGTCCGAGTGGCATGGTGGTTCTCCTTAAATCAGATTTTGATGGTGATGTCCACGCCGGCGGGCAAATTGAGCTTCTTCAATTCGTCCACGGTCTTCGCGGTCGGATCGAGGATGTCGATGAGCCGCTTGTGGGTGCGTTGTTCGAAAGTTTCCTGCGACTTTTTGTCCGAGTGCGGGGAGCGCTGGACGGTGAAGCGCTCCACACGGGTGGGGAGCGGGATGGGGCCGGCCACACGGGCGCCGGTACGTTTGACGGTGTCCGCGATCTCGCGGGCCGATTGATCTATGACCCGAAAGTCATACGCCTTAAGGCGGATTCTGATGCGTTGTGCAGCCATACAAAGAACGATTGTCTGTTAATGGTTAAATATTTTACCGCTCTCGAACGGTCGAAAGCGGACGTGGAATATATCAATTGCACATCCCGTTGCAATAAGATTCTAAAAAATCTTTGGGTTGTCTCAAACCCAAACAAAAAAGGGCCGGAACTCGCGTTCCGGCCCCTGAATTCTATATCGTTTGGTACGGTTTAGGTACGCGCAGCCGGCTTCTTCGCCGCCGCGTCCAGCATCTGCGTCAGCACGCTGTTCGGTACCTGCGCGAAGCTCAACGGCTCCATCGAGTACGAGGCGCGGCCCTTCGACAGCGAACGGATCGCGGTCGCGTAACCGAACATTTCCGCCAGCGGCACTTCCGCGTTCAGAACGGTCTGCCCGTTCTTCGCCTCGATGCTCACGATCGTACCGCGACGACGGTTGATGTCACCGAGCAAATCGCCCTGGTACTCATCCGGCGTCGTGCACTCGACCTTCATCAAAGGTTCGAGCAAGATCGGGCCCGCCTTCTTGAAGGCGTCTTTCAAGGCAAAAATGCCGGCCATACGGAACGCCAACTCATTCGAGTCAACTTCGTGGAACGACCCGTCCACGACTTCGACTTTGATATCGATGACCTGGTAGCCGCAATACACGCCGCCCTTGATGGCTTCTTCCACACCGGCGATGACCGCCGGGATATATTCCTTCGGGATCGAGCCGCCGACGATTTCATCGACGACTTCCACGCCCTTGCCTTTTTCATTCGGCGCCACCGTGATGCACGCGTGACCGAACATACCTTTACCGCCGGATTGACGGACGAATTTGCCTTCGCCTTCCGCCGGCTTGGTGATCGTTTCACGATACGCGATCTGCGGCGCACCGGTGCTGGCCTCCACCTTGAACTCGCGTTTGAGGCGGTCGATGATGATTTCCAGGTGCAACTCACCCATGCCCGCGATGATGAGCTGGCTCGTCTCTTCATTCGTGAAGCAGCGGAACGTCGGATCTTCTTCCGCCAGACGTTGCAAGCCCTCGGACAATTTGTCGCGGTCCTGCTTCGTCTTCGGTTCCACGGCCATGCTGATCACGGGTTCCGGGAAGGTCGGCGGTTCGAGCGTCACGTCGAAATCTTCATCGCACAACGTGTCACCCGTGGTGATGTTGCGCAGACCGACGAGCGCGGCGATGTCGCCGGCGTACACTTCGTTGATGTCCTTGCGTTCGCTGCCTTGGATGACCATGAGGCGGCTGACGCGTTCACGTTTGCGCGTGCGCGGGTTGTAGATCGTATCGCCCTTTTTAAGGTGACCGGAATACACGCGGAAAAACACCAGCTTGCCCGCGAACGGATCGGTCCAGAGCTTGAACGCGAGCGAGCAGAACTTGGCATTGTCGTCCGTGGGCACTTTGACCACGACTTCCGTGCCGAGTTCATGACCTTCCGCACCCGGGATGTCGATCGGGCTCGGGAGATAATCAACGACCGCGTCGACCAAAACCTGCACGCCCTTTTTCTTGAACGCCGAGCCGCAGAGCACCGGCACCAGTTCGATCTTGCACGTGAGCCGGCGGATCGCCGCCTTCAAAATTTGCGGCGTGATCGGCTTCTCTTCGAGCACCAGGTTGGCGATCTCGTCGTCCTTGTTGGAAACGGCGTCGATCAATTCCGCGAGCGCGGCCACGGCGCGATCTTTGTCGGCCGGGGCGATTTCGCGGATCTCATAGTTCAAGCCTTCATTGGCTTCCGTCGGACCCCAATAAATGGTCTTCTGGTTGACGATGTCGATGACGCCTTCAAAGCCGCCTTCCACCGCGCGGCCTTCGGCCTCAACCGGGCCCTGGCCCAGCGGCAAAAAGATCGGGAACGCATAAGCCTTCAGCTTCGTGCGCATGTCGTTGAGCGCGTTTTCAAAATTCGCACCCATGCGGTCCATCTTGTTGACGAACGCGATGCGCGGAACGTTGTACTTCGTCGCCTGGCGCCAGACCGTTTCCGATTGCGGCTGCACGCCGGCCACGCCGCAGAATACTGCGACCGCGCCGTCGAGCACGCGCATGGAACGTTCGACTTCAGCGGTGAAATCCACGTGTCCCGGCGTATCGATGATGTTGACGCGGTGCGGGATGTTGTTGAAGGCCTTGTAAATCTTGTCTTCACCGGCCTTGGCCGTCTTCTGGGTCCAGAAGCAGGTCACGGCGGCAGACGTGATCGTGATGCCGCGTTCCTTTTCCTGTTCCATCCAGTCGGTCACGGTATTGCCGTCATCCACGTCACCGATCTTGTGGATCAGTCCCGTGTAAAACAAAATACGCTCCGTCGTCGTCGTCTTGCCGGCGTCGATGTGCGCGGCAATGCCGATGTTGCGGGTGCGTTCTAGGGTATATTCGCGATTGGGCGAATTCACTGGTTTGGCGTCACTCATAAATCTAAAATGTTAACTGCGATTTTCGGGAACAAAAAGCCCCCTTTAACGGACAAAATGGAGCGTGGATAATACGCGAGAATCGAACCGGGGCAATCTCTTTCTAAGGCGAAATTCGGGCGGTTTGCCACCTTTGGCAACCGAAAAGATGTCGGACATTTGAAGGCCCCTGCTCTTTTGCTCCAAACTCAAGCAGAGGACCGGAAGGTGTCAGCAACATCCACCCCGTTTGAGCCGGAGCGATGAGTCATCGCCCGCCCAAGCCGCGGCATTCAGGATGTTGCTTGCATTCATAAAGTTGGCGGCGGATATCCTGTCACGAAACATCACACACACCGGCAATATCAATACACTAACCTTCTCCAACATTCAAGCCCGCCCTTGCCCGGAGCGCGGCTGTGTCCCGCTCGGAGCGGGATCAGCCGCAGCAACACCGCTTGCAACCCGCGTGGCCAACCGTTTCATCACACCACCGCTTGTCATTCTGCTAATGTCAAAGATCAATCCGCCACCCCATTGGAGCGCGGGCGGCTCGCCCGCGAGTTCGATCTGTGTCCAAAGCCCTCGATTTTATGGCGATTGCCTTCCCTCTTCTGCGACCTCCGTACCCTCCGTGTGAGAACTATTCATCGGTTCATTCATGTTGGGCTTGCTTCGAATTGGCGGAGTGAAGGTTGGGTCATGTGGTTAATTGTTTTTGAGTTCGAAGTCAACGGGAGAAAAGTAATTCAGGGCGCTATGGCAGCGCTTGGTATTATAAAAGCATTCAACGAAGTCGAAGATG
>DASZCA010000332.1:0-13577 GCA_035943555.1 Verrucomicrobiia bacterium | reverse complement strand
CGTGCCTTTAAAAATCTCCAGCGCCTTCTTGATCAAAGGATCGTTCTTGAACTCATCCTTGTTGATGACGATGGGCGCGGGCTTCTTCTCCACAAACGGCGACGGGGCGGGCGCAGCCGCACCGGGCTTGGCCGTGGTTGGGGCAGGCGGGGCTTTCGGCGCAGCCGGAACCGGTGTCGGCACGGCCGCCGGACGTTGCCAGCCGGCGGGTGCTTCCGATTTGATGAACTTGATCATCGCGTTCGGATGGCCAAGCTCCGAAAGCTTGGTGGCCAGCAAAGCGTGGTTTTTAGAATTATCCACCAAACCGAGGTGATCCTGAAATTCCGGATCGTAACCGATGATGAAAATATTTTTTTCGAATGAAACCGGATGTGCGTCCAGCAGGTAGCCGCGTGTGAACGCACTGACACGGCCCACGGCCTCCATCAATTGGGCCCAAAGTCCCGACAAATTGCCAGCCGGTATTGCCGCAACCGGCGCAGCAGTTACAGGTGCCGCTGCAATCGGAGCCGGGGCAGCAACCGGCGCGGCTGCAGGAGCAGTGGCTTTGGGTGCTGGGGCAGGCGTAGGTGCGGTGGCTGCCGCTGCGGCTTCTCGCAAGGAAAACGGCGCACTGGTTGCCGGGGTGGAGGCTGTTCTGGCCGGAGTTGCCGCCGGTGCTGCTGCCGGAGGCGCAACGTTGCCACCACCTTCGCTACGAAGCTGGTTAAGTTGTTTCAGCACTGTGTCCAACGAAAGCGAGTTACGCGCTTCAATCGCGCGGAGCAAGGTGACTTCCAGCAAAATTTTCTTGGAAGCCGCATCGCGCAAACGAAGCTCCGCATCCGCCAGCGTCTCAAGAATCCGCGTAAATGTATCCGTTGTCGCCAGTCCTGCCTGTTCCTTGAGCGCGTTGACTTCAGCCTCGGACGCTTCGAGCAGGTTTAAGTCACCTTTGGAAACTTGATAGATCAACAAGTTGCGAAAATGATTAAGCAGGTCGCCCAACAGACGGCCCAGGTCTTTGCCACCGCGCGCGAGCTCGTCCAATTGCGTAAGCGTGGTCGAGACGTCGCCCGCGAGGACGGCGCCGCTGAGTTTCAAAATCTGGTTTTGCGCGGCGAGGCCAAACATGGAAAGCACGTCGGCTTCCTCGATCTTGTCGCCGCAAAAGCTGATGAGCTGGTCGAGCGTGGATTCCGCATCGCGCATCCCGCCGTCCGCGCCGCGGGCGATGGCGTGCAGGGCCGCGGCATCGATCGTGACTTTTTCTTTGCCCGCGATCTCCGCCAGATGCTTCGTGATCAACGCCGCCGGAATGCGGCGCAGGTCATATCTTTGGCAGCGGGAAAGAATGGTCGGGAGAACCTTTTCCGGATCCGTCGTCGCGAACATGAACTTCACATGCGCGGGCGGCTCCTCCAGCGTCTTCAGCAGCGCATTGAATGCCGCCGTCGAGAGCATGTGAACTTCGTCGATGATGTAGATCTTGAAAGGCGAGTTGGCCGGCGCGTATTTGCACGTCTCACGGAGTTCGCGGACCTGTTCCACACCGTTGTTGCTCGCACCGTCGATCTCCAGCACGTCGAGCGAACGGCCTTCGGTGATCTCCTGGACGCGGGGATCGTTGTCGTCGAATTCGATCTTCGGTCCGCCCGTGCAGTTCAGCGCCTTGGCGAAGATGCGCGCGATGGTCGTCTTGCCGGTGCCGCGCGGACCGCAAAAGAGGTAGGCGTGGGCGATGCGCTTTTGGCTGATGGCATTGGCGAGCGTCTGGGTGACATGCTCCTGCCCGACCACGTCGGCGAATTTCTGCGGCCGGTACTTGCGGGCAATGACCTGATAGCTCATGAAAATTAAAGTGTCAGGGTGACCACGGCAGACGCAGAGCAAACTGCCGTTGCTGCCTTCCGGCCCTGGCGGGGTTCGTAAGTCCACATTCCATGGGCCCTGACATCAAAAATCTGCCGCACATTCCCCCCTTTGTCGAGCGAAAGCGGATGTGGCCCGTGTCTTCCTGGTACTTGGATGTTGAGCGTTAAATGTTGAATGTTGAATGTTCCTTTGACCACGCCCTCGCTTCGCACCCTCCAGAACTCCTTCACGCATCACCCCTCACTCATCATCGCCCACCGTCTAGTACAAACATCCGGTCAAAATTATGTAGCCACCCGGTACCGGTTTTCGTCATTGTTTGCCAGTCACCAATGTACCGCATGAAAATCAAACCTTTTTCCGTGTTCACGCTTTCCGCCCTGCTGCTTTGTCTCGGCGTCACCCTCCACGCCGAATCAGCCGCCAAAAACGAGTTCAACGTCCGCGACTACGGTGCGATCGGCGATGGCACAACTCTCGACAGCCCCGCCATCGACAAAGCCATCAACGCCGCCGTCGCCGTCGGTGGCGGAACTGTTGTCGTTCCTGCCGGCACCTATCTCAGCGGGTCCATCCACCTCAAAAGCAATATCCACCTGCTCATCGATGCCGGCGCCACCATCCTCGGCGCGCCGCAAAACATGAACGCCTACGACGAGACCGAGCCATATACGCTCGGCGGTTATCAGGATGGCGGCCATTGCTATTTTCATAACAGCCTCATCTGGGGTGAAAATCTGACGAACGTTTTTATCAGTGGTAACGGCATGATCAGCGGCGGCGGATTGGTCCGTTGCGACCACATTCTGGATGAAATGGTCGGCTTCAACAAATTCAACCCGCCCGTCACCAACGCCGCCACGCCCGTGCGCCTCGGCAACAAGGCCATCTGCCTGAAACTCTGCCGCAATGTGTTGATCCGCGATGTCACTATTTTTCACGGCGGCCATTTCGCCATTCTCGTCACCGGCTGCGACAACATGACCGTGGACAATGTCACAATGGACACGGACCGCGACGGCATCGACATCGACTGCTGCCGCAACACGATGGTCTCCAATTGCCGCATCAATTCACCGAACGACGATGGCCTTTGCCCCAAAAGCACCTACGCGCTCGGCGAATGGCGTCCGACGGAAAATCTCACCATCGTGAACTGCCAGGTCTCCGGTTTTGATGTCGGTACGTTGATCGATGGTACCATGAAACCGAGCAAGAACCACAACGGCCGCATCAAATTCGGCACTGAATCCAGTGGTGGTTTCCGTAACTGCACGGTCGCCAACTGCACCTTCCGCAGTTGTCGCGGCTTGGCGTTGGAGGAAGTTGACGGCGGTATCATGGACAACATCACCATCAACAATATCACGATGATGGACGTGCCCGACTATGCCATCTACATCACCACCGGCACCCGCAACCGCACACCGGATGTCACGACCAAGAGCCGGGGCCGGAATATCCTGATCTCCAACGTCATCGCCGATGCTGTGGGCAAGATGAGCGGCATCCAAATCATGGGGCTGCCGGATCAACTCATCGAAGGCGTCCGCCTGGAAAACATCCGGCTCACTAGCAACGGCGGCGGCACCGCAGAAGACGCCGCCCGCATCCCCAAAGAACTCGGCGCCGGCTATCCCGAACCGAACAAAATCGGAATCCTGCCCGCGTACGGCGTCTACGCCCGCCACGTCAAAGGTCTCGAACTGGCGAACATTCACGTCGATTTCAAAGCCAACGACCTGCGCCCGGCGGCGGCGTTCGACGATATTCAAGGCCTGGAGATCGATAACTTCAAACCGCAAGTGGCCGAAGGCGTGAAGCCCGCGATCTTCGCGGATAACGTGACGAATCTGACCATCAGGAATTCACCGGCGGTGCAAAAATAATCAAAAAATGCAGGGAAGCAGTTAAAAGTTGAATTTTCCGTAAGCTTTATTTGGTTTAAAAAATTGGACTTAGAGTTTATCTAAAAGATACATTCCTGAATACGGCCAATGCCCAAGCTCAACATCTACAAGGATTACAAGACATTGAGCCGCGCCCGTCTCGCTTTTAGCGTGATCAACTAGCTTTTCAACGGCCCTATTCCGATTTGGGTAAATTATGGAAGTCACTGCCGCCGCTACCACAACTGCGTCCAAAACTTCAGATTTTACATGGTTCAAAATAAATTCGATTTTCCCGTTATTTTCATTTTTCGTCTCCGCTGCCTTTTTGCAAATAATTTGAAATTGTTCTTCAAAAGCTTTTTGCTCATCGTCGGGCATATCAAGAAGTACACATCCAATTTCATATCGACGGTGAACGCATTTCTTATCGAGAGCCAAGAAAATATCTTGCCACCATTTACTCAATAAACGTTTTGGGCGCTCGAAACGCGCGTCACCCGGCCAATTTATAAAATATTTGTCCAATTGAGTGGCGAGCCCTCGGATAACTAATGCTTGTTGTCTGTTGGGCATTTTTTTAACGGAAAATCCAGTTTGAAGATAAAAAACAAGCAGATCCAATTCGTCTCCGATAAACTTTCTATTCAATTCAAAAGCTGCGCGGCGAGTCAAATAATGTAGCAGCTCGTATGTCGTGAGAAACAGTTTTAGAGCAATTTCCAAATCTGGAAGCGAAATTGTTGGAATCGGACATACATCCTTTCTGGCGAGCCCAATAGCCTGAAGTTCGGGCAGTTGGGTGGCAAGTATTCCGAAATGTTCCATGGTTATACTCAAACAGAGAAATTGTTTGATTTTTGATGTGTCTACACGATTTGTAGCCCCCGTTTTGGTTTTGAAATTAAATTGCCTTGGTTCGGTTTGCAAAAGACGAGTAAAAGCATGGGCTTGCTCTGCTGCTTCGGTGATCAATTGCTCAATTTCTTGTTTGAGGCTGGTTCCGCCTCTTTTCGCACCAGCATTGATTGATCCTGATTTGGCTTCGATGATCAATCCGATTGAATCAAAAATAATTAGGAGGTCGTTTTCACCTTTTTCATTTGTTTTATTATTGTCCCACTCGCTTCCCGCGAAAATCAATGCATCTGGAAATTGTTTTTGAAAAAGTTGAGCCGTGTATTTTTCTAAAAAAACTCCTCGCCGTTTAAGAAATTTATCTTTGAGGGACGGACGACTGCAAACAAATGTTTCGACCATCTCAAAGCAAAAACTGTGAAAAAGAGTTGGGATTGGCCAAAATAAAATGCCTTCAGCTGCCCGAATAATTGGACGCAGCCAAATCGGATTTGCCAAAAAAATGTGCTCTTTATTCGAGTCAGAAAGGTCCCCCAAATCCATGGTCCAACTCAAAAGAGCTTTGCGAGCATTTATGTTGGACGATGGATAGCCTTGGTAAAAATCTGTAATTTCAAACGCGAAAACTTCCAATAAGAATGACGTGCTTCTATGAAAAAGCATTATTCGAACATTCTCTAACGTCCAGCCATGGTTTTTCACCAAGTCGTTTACATCTTCAGCTGTAATTTCATTATCGTTGAACGTTTTTAAATATGCGTCAACAGCGCCTTCAATGGTTCGCGGTTGCATGATAACTTTCGTTTTAGTGAAGTAATCTTGCAGTTTTTCTCCTATGCGTTTGAGTTGTGTACGGGCCGCATCTATTAATGACGATACGCGAATGCCGAGTTCGCTTTCGATTGAGTTTTCAAGTGGTTCATATAACTGTTTTAAGGCATCAAATGTTTGTTTCTCGTATCCCCAATTTCGTACAGCTTTCGTATGCGCTCTTAATATTGACTGAAAATACAATTGAGCTGATTTTTCTCTGTTTGCCTCGTCAGTTAACGCTGGGAGGTCCTTCGTGGTGTGAAGATATGTCGTATAGGATACGAGGTCGCGCAACTCTTGAAATTCCTTAGGATCAAATGGGCGTATTTTGAATTCGTTCTCTTTGTGGCGTAGAATTAAAGCCTGAACCAGTTCGATTTGATATTGATCAATTACCTCTGAATCACTCATGGGTCTTCCAGCTTCCGGCAAATACGTCAAGTCAATGAAGGCGAATGTTGCTAAAACCATGAAGGGATTGTATTGGAGTAACAACTTTTCAAGTTTTTCTAACTGACCCGGAAATTCGTTTTGAGCGAACACTCTCGCATCATGTAAAATTTGAATGCGTTCTTGGCGGTTCGAAGCGTTTGAAAATTGCTCGAACAGCTTTTCGGAAAATGGATGCGCATGGCGCATTTGAAAGGCCTAAGAATGCGTGATTGAGTTTATATTGATGCGGAAATGATTGTTGAAATTGCTTGGTTCTACGCGGCTAGAACTTACTTCGCCATCGGCCACTCGGCAGCAAGAAGCGCTTTGTACCCGCCAATAAGCGAGTGAACACTGCGATATCCCATCTTCTGCGCCACATCACACGTGAGGGCGGACCGAAATCCGCCGCCGCAATACATGATGATTTCGGTATTCACGTCGGGAACCATCTTTTCCAGATCACGTTCCAGCACGCCTTTGCCGAGATGAACGGCTTCCGCTGCGTGGCCGGCCGCCCATTCAGAATCCTCGCGCACATCCATCAGCACAATCTTGGGATTTTGTTTGAGCCAGGCGCGGGTCTGGTCCACGGAAATTTCGCGGACACGCGTCTGCGCCTCGGCGACCAGCTTGAGAAAACCGGGTGAATGTTGCATGCAGCCAAGTTAAGTCCTTCCCTGCACCGGTCAAATAAAATAGGAGGGCCAAATTTCCGAAAGGCGTGTTATTGGTCGCGCCAGCGTCCTGGAATGCGGCAGTCTTCTGCCGCTTTCCTTAAGGTGTGTTTAATCAAGACTCGCCTAATGGAAAATACAAACTTTCCTTAAACTCACGGCGACTCCTTTTCTTTCCATTGAAATCCCCTCCAACTTGCTCCATGTTCTTTTCGGAAATTTTTATTATGTCACAAACCATTGGTTTTGTCGGAGTTGGTCGCATGGGCGCCAACATGGCGCGTCGGTTGAAGGAAACGGGTTACACCATCACCGTCGTCTATGATGTGAACGCCGCCGCCGCGCAAGCGCTGGCGCTCGAACTCGGCTGCGTCGCCGCCACCGAACTGAAGGCGGTCACCGCCCTGTCCGGTGTTATCATCACCGTGGTTACCGATGATCGGGCGATGAAGAAAATTTTTACCGGCGGCTTGCTCGCCCGCGCGAAAGGCAAAGTGTTCATCAACTGCGCCACCGTGACCCCGTCTGTCCACGTCTGGGTGGAACAAAAATGCGCGGCTAAAGGCGCGGCGGCCTTGGAAGCGTGCATGGCTTCCAGTATCACACAAGCGCGTCAAGGTTCACTGTACCTGATGTGCGGCGGCAAATCGGAGGTTTTCGAGCAGGTCAAACCCATCCTGGAAAAACTGAGCGCTTCCTTGCGCTACATCGGCACCGCCGGCAAAGCCGCGCAGGTCAAGGCGCTGGTCAACATGGTGATGAACGCCAACACCGCCGCCTTGGCGGAAGGTCTTGGTCTTGGCGAATCGCTCGGTCTTGATCTTGTGATGCTACGCGAAGTGTTTTCTCAAACCGGCGCACGTTCTGGTGTCCTGCAGACCGATGGCGAGGACATGGAGAAGCGTGATCATGCGTGCTATTTCTCCGCCGCCCACGCCGCCAAAGATTCAGGCATCGCGTTAAAGCTGGCCAAGGAACAGAAATTGAGCCTGCCGCTCGCCGCCGCCACGAAGAAACAATACGACTGGATGATCAAGCTTGGCTTGGGAGAACTCGATAAATCAGGCATCGCCGAACTGACGTTCAAGGGGCGCAAAGGCAATCTGGATTGATGTCGCGCGTGCGCGATTTCAGTCGCAACTTTTCCGCTTTAACTTAACTTCGCCGCGTGTCGGAGAAAAAGATCAACCATTCAGCCATTGCCGGCGGCCTGCTGCTCACAGTCGTCCTGTGGGGTGGCAACAATGCGGGCACCAAGTGGCTGGTCAGTTCGTGGCCGCCCATTTTCACGGGCGATACGCGTTTTCTGTTCGCGGGCATCATTTTGCTGGCCGTTCTGCGCTTCACCAATCTGCTGGGCCGGTTTGAACCGCTGACGCGTGAACAATTCCGTTCCCTCTGGCTGCGTGGCGGTTTGAGCCTCGCCGCGTACGCCGTGTCGTTCACCTGGGCGTTCAAGCTCACCTCGGCCTCGCATGTGGCGCTTTATCTCGGGGCATCTCCCGTCTGGGCATTGATGCTGGAAGGGCGGCCCAAGGCCAACTTGGCCAGCGCCCGTCGCTACGGCGCCGCCTTGCTGGCCTTGTCTGGGGTGCTGGTGCTGTTCTGGCCGGCGTTGCGAACGGCGAACACCAATGTGGCCGGCGAATTGATCGCCTTGGTGGCCAGTTTTATCTGGGCCATCTTCAACCATCAAAGCCGCATCCTGGCCAAAAATATCAACGGCCTCGAAGTCGCCGCCAATTCCATGTGGATGGCCGGGGTGACGCTGTTGCCGATCGCGCTATTTGAAATCAGCGGCGGCATCAAGCTGGATGCGCCGCATGTCGGCGTGCAATCACTGTGCATTATTTTGGGCGGCGTTGTTCCGTATGCCTTCTGGAACACCGCGCTGCGCCATTGGCAAACCAGCCGTGTGTTGCTGTTCAACAATCTCATTCCGCTGACAACGACCTTGTGGGTGCATTTCACCCTCGGCGAAAAGATCACTCCGACATTTTGCGCGGCGATGGCTTTGATCATCGCGGCCGTGTTGTTGGGGCAGGTGGACTGGTCAAAAATTTTCAAAATCCCGGAAAGTTTTTAACAAATCGAAATTATGGATATCAAGAACCTGAATGAAGTGCCGTCCTTCATCACCGCCGATGGCTCGGAAATACGCGAACTGCTGGCGCATCGTAATTCGGTCATCCGCAATCAGAGCCTGGCGGAAGCACGTTTGCCGGTGGGCGGCGCCACGAAGGAACATTACCATCCCATCTGCGAAGAGATCTATTACATCACGCACGGCATCGGCCAGATGCGGATCGAAGGCGAAATGCGCGATGTAAAACCCGGCGACGCCATCGCCATTCCGCCCGGAAAAAAACATAAAATCTGGAACACCGGCAGCGGAGTGCTGCATCTGCTCTGCTGCTGCGCACCGGCCTATGAACACACGGATACGATCATCACGGAGCAGTGATCACGGGCTCGAGCGCGGCTTGACCGGTTGGCTGCCGTCATTCAAGTCCGGATCGAACACGCGGGCGGGCTCGTTTGGATTTGTAGCTTGACCATGCATCCAGAGACTGTCCACTTCTGCGGAAGTAAGAGTCGCGGTAGGATGGAATTTATCCCCGCGCATATAATCCAGCAGCGACCGGCGGAGTTGCGACAAACCGGGACCGCCGTGTTCACCATCCAAGTTGATGGCTGAGACCAGCAGAAGACCGGGACCGACGTTGCATTCAAAAATCACACCGAGCTTCCAATTGCGGTTCCAATCATCTATCGCCCACACGATCGGTTTGAGCGAGCGGGGAGCGCCGGAGAGATTTACCGTACGCACTCCGTTGATCAACGGCGTCCACTGCCAGTCGCAATTTTTATCAGTGGGAAATTCTGCTAGCGCCGGATGATTCGTATCGCACAGCAGGCCGAGCATGGCGTCAAAGCGTGGTGTACGGTTCTGCGGCGGGCGCACGGTCATCTGGATATTCCAAAATACGGGAACATTGCGCATCGGCGGGCATTTTGAGGGATCAAGGTCGCCGATACCCGGCGTAAACAGCACTTTGCCGCCAGCCGCGAGTTTCTTTTCGGCATCCGCCCACACACTGGTGATGAGCACATCACTGGCTTTGGAATCTTCGACTTGGGCGGAATAGAACCAAAAATTCCAGTCATTCTTGTACTCAAACAAGGGCCGGTCGGTTTTGGAATCATCTGAGTTTGGCCGCACATGAACAATCAGCTTGAGAGCCGCCGGTGCGGCAAGTTTTGACAGGTCGGCGGAGATTTTTCCAAGGGCGAAATTTTTGCCGAGCGGGATGGTGGCGTTGGGAAAAGTGCCGGAGGCAACTTCCACGCCACCAGCATCGCGAATTTCCCAACCTGATGGCGCATTCGTCAGAACGCCATCGCCGAAGTTGGCGATTTCCACCGGCACTTCAAACTTGTCGGTCGTGGTGAAAATGCGCTTGGTCAGGCGTGCCAGCGGCACGACGGGTCCGCAGAATTGTCTAAACTCCTCAGGTGTGACATAGCCTTTGCTCTCCCAGAACGCATCCAGCACGCCGATGAGCGCGGTGCCTTGGCCAAGGTAGTCATGTAGATCGAGCAATTGAAAACCGGCGAGGCCGGGCGTACGCAGGTTGGCTTCAATTTCTTCCTTATAACATTCCAACTGAAAGCGCCCGGACGCCCAGGCGAACTCATGGTCCATATCCAGCACGCCTTGTTGCTGTGCGATGTATTTAAAGATGTCGTAGTTGCCGGGGTGCAGGTAGCCCGTGAATTTTTTCATCACGTCGAAATCGGGATAGGCGCACCACTGGCCAACTTCGTGCGCGAGCACAGGAATGTGAATGTCTGTAAGCGCATCGCGGTAATCGCGCCCGAACCAACCGGGGCTGTTGCGCAACTGGCCGTCACCGTAGCGGACGAGCGTGGCGAATTGCGCGCCGCCCGTGACTTGCGACGGATCGGCCCAGCCGGTGCCGGCGGAGTAGAGGCGGCGGCTGTCCTTGGCGTAATTTGTGGCCGCCCACTGTGGCGTGAAGCGCGAATAATTCCGCGGCTCATTGCTGGGCGACAGCAGGATGAATGAGGGATGATTGCCGTAAGTCGCGAGAATGCGGGCAGTTTCATCCTCCAGCCATTGTTTCATGGCGGGGCTGCTAAAATCGGCCCACAAGCCGCATTCGGGCTGGAGGTAAAAGCCCATGTCATCAGCCGCTTCAAAGGCAGCTTCGGGTGGGCACCAGGAGTGAAAGCGGATGCCGTTGAACCCATAATCCTTGCAGGCTTGGATGATCTTTTTCCAGGAAGGAACATCCATCGCCGGATAACCGGTCAGCGGAAAATCGCCGCCGAAATGGGTGAGGCGCAAGTTGACGGGGTGGCCGTTGATGAAGATGTCTTTGTCCTGCGTGGTGATTTCGCGGAGGGCAAAGGGAACGATCACATCCTTGTCTAAAAATTCTTCGCCAAGGTATCCCCTTATGTTGATCCGAATTTGATACATTGCGGGGGAAAATTCGTCCCACAATTTTGCATGATCTCCTAATTCAAACACATTATGGATGGGATAGTCTTCCGGCCCTGTGGTGTTGAAATTCATGCTGCTTCCCAGAAGCTTCAACGGCGGGGTTGTTCCTCTGGATTCTATGGAATAGGATATTTTTCCGGTGCCAAATTTGTTTGAGGGAAGATGAAAAACCGCCCGTAATTCAAAGGTCTTTTTCTTTGCGTCAGGAAAAATCTGCACATCATCAACCCACGCCGGGACCGTTGCGCGCAGTTCGATATTTCCGACGATGCCATTCCACGCCGCCCCCAATGCGTCTGAGATGCTGTGCGAATCAACTAGATGGCCGGCGGCGGGAAGTTGCGTGCGGTTATCCACGCGGATGGTCAAACGATGTTTTCCGGGTGCCAGTGTGCCAAGGTCGGTGATATGGGGTGCAACAAGACTGTTGTTCGCGGGAAAAGTTTGGTCATCAATCCAGACCGTGCTTTGCCAGTGGGCACGTTCCAGAAAGAGGGTAAAATGTCGGCCCAGCCAGTTGGTGGGGATATCAATATCGCGCTGATACCAAGCGGCGCCGAGATAATGCTTCGGTGGTTGTGAAAGGAACGGAACTTCGACATGGCCGGGCTGTGAAAAGTGTTCGCGCAATTCTGACGGTTGAATTTTCCACCACGCATCGCCCAGCGTCAGCACCCAAGGGGTGTTGGTGGCGATGTCATCACCATAGCGTTGGGCTTGCAGTATGCCGGGCAGTTGAATCTTGTCCGGCAAATTTTTGGCGAACCATTTTTCGTTTATCCCGACGTCATCGCGGTCGAGTGCAAACCGCCATTCCCCGGCAAGCGGGATGGATTCGGCGGCGCGCAACAGCGGTGCGGCAAAGCAAAAAGCGAGCGCGATGGCAAAAAAGATGCGGTTCATGCGTGTGCGTTGTGAGAGTCGCCACAAGCTAGACGGAAACCGCGTCTGTTTGAATAACCAAAACTGGTTAGGCCTTCGACTTGAGCAAAGCCGCGACCAATCCGTCTGTCGTGTGTTCTTTGGCTTCGAGCGCGGGCTTCAAGCCGAGCGCGGTGATGGCCTTGGTCGTCTCCGGCCCGATGGAGGCGATCTTCAGTTGCGGGAATTTTTTTACTAGCTTGGGTAGGTCGAACCGCGTATGGAAATGTTCCACGGTAGAACTGCTCGTGAACGTGACCCAATCAGCGCCTTCTTCCTGCAATCGTGCGGACGGGCCGGTGAGTTCGGCGGTCTCGGCTACGGTGCGATAGATGGCGATGTCATCGATAATGGCACCTTCCTCGTGCAGGGCTTCGGGCAAATCCTTGTTCGCCACCTCGGCGCGCAGGAGGCACATTTTGACGTTTTCGATGTTCTGAAATTTTTTGAATTCAGCGACAATCTTCTTGCCAACATATTCCTCGGGCATCAGGTCCACTTGCAGATGCAATTCTTGGAGTTTCGCCGCCGTTGCCGGACCGACCGCCGCGATGCGGCAGCCTCCGAGATCCCGCAGATCTTTAAAGCGCCGGAAGAACATGTCGAAGAAGGCCGTCACGCCATTCGCGCTGGTGAAAATGAGCCATTCGTAGGAGTTGATCTCCATCAAGGCGTCCACGATGGCCATTTTTTCCAACGGCTCGGTGATTTTGATGGTGGGCACGTCGAGTACATCCGCGCCGAGGCGCTTGAGCCGGTCCGCGAATTTTCCAGCCTGGCCGCTGCGGCGCGTGACCACGATGCGTTTGCCGAACAACGGTAAATTTTCGAACCAATTAAGTTTTCCGCGCAACTTCACGACATCGCCAATGATGGTGAGTGCGGGCGGCGTGATTTTCTTGGCCTCCGCGAGCGGAGCGATAGTCGCGAGCGTACCGCTCACGGATTTCTGTTTGCCAAGCGTGCCCCACTGGATGATCGCGATCGGCGTTTCCGGCGACATGCCGTGCTGGATGAGCGATTCTGTCCAAGTACAAAGATTTTCGAGGCCCATTAACACGACTTTGGTGCCGGGAATTTTGGCAATTTGTTCATAGCGCAAAGCGGTTGCGCCTTCGGCCGTATCACTATGGCCGGTGAAAACTGTGAAGCTGGAGCAATGATCGCGGTGGGTGAGTGGAATGCCTGCGTAATTGGCAACGGCAGTAATGGAGGACACGCCGGGCACGATCTCAAACGGAATTTTTTCGGCAACCAAGGCTTCCGCCTCTTCGCCACCCCGACCGAAGACGAACGGATCGCCACCTTTCAAACGCACGACCATCTTGCCTGCATGGGCGCGGTCGATCATCAATTTGGTAATTTCTTCCTGGGAGTAGCCGCCATCGCGCTTGTGATTGCCGCGCGCGATGATCTCCGCCGAGGCGGAGGCGTGGCGCAAGAGTTCCGGGTTCGCGAGCACATCGCAAATAACCACTTCCGCCTGACGCAGTAGTTCCGCTCCGCGCAAAGTGAGCAAGCCGGCGTCACCGGGACCCGCGCCGACGAGATAGACAATACCAGATGATTTCACGCGCATATACTATGCGACATGACGGG
>DASZCA010000331.1:0-3108 GCA_035943555.1 Verrucomicrobiia bacterium | reverse complement strand
GTGCTGAGCGCTTGGGGAAACTGGGTATCATCCGGGCACGTTCCAAAAGCATGATCAGCCTGGCACAAGCGCAAGTGTCCGGCCGGTTGTCGCTGGATGGTGGGAACCATCAAAGTCCGGAAGAAGCGATCAAACGTTTGGTCGAACTGCCGGGGATCGGGCCGTGGACGGCGAATTATATCGCCATGCGGACGTTGCGGTGGCCGGATGCCTTCCCGAAGGAGGACATTGTTGTGCGGAATAATCTTGGCGGGGTGACGGCGAAACGGGCGGAGGAGATGTCGCAAGCGTGGCGGCCGTGGCGGAGTTATGCGGTGCTGCATGTGTGGAGGAGCGGCGGATAAACGGCAGAGCAGCGGAAACATTTAACGCCCAACATTCAACGCTTAACGTGCTTTGTAGAAACCTTTTGGAAAATGGTCGAGGAGAGAGTCGTAGGTAGAAACCACCCCCTCATCCTAACCTTCTCCCCCAGGGGGGCGAAGGAACTTGCAACGGGCGCATTGAAATATTTCGGGCGGTTCGCAACTTGGTGATCTTTTCTACAGGGCGCTCTTAACGTCGAAGAAAGACCTGAACCGAACGCCCTTGGGAATTCAAGGTGCTTTGTAGAAACCTTTCACTCCAAAAAAGATTAGGGCCGACAGGAGTGCCTGAATACGGATTCGGTGGTTACAGGCCACGCGCTGCGGCTGGTCCCTGTCTCCCCAACACAGCCGCCGCCCATTGAAACACCGGGTTTTAGAAAGGTTTCTACAAAGCAAATTCAAGGTTGAATGTGCTTTGTAGAAACCTTTCATTGCAAAAAGATCAGGGCCGACAAGGGTGCCTGAATGCGGATACGGTGGTTGCAGGCTACGCGCTGCGGCTGGTCCCTGTCTCCCCAACACAGCCGCCGCCCATTGAAACACCGGGTTTTAGAAAGGTTTCTACAAAGCAGGTTGAATGTTGGGCGTTAAATGTTTTTGAAAGGCCGGATGGGTTGGGCAAAAGAAAACAGGCCGACGTGCACACGGTGTATTTACCGTCGTCGGCCTGCGGAACCGCTTTTCGACAGGAAAAACGGAGCGCCCGTTCTCAAGGGCAAGTCAAACGTAGCCTAGGGCGTGCCAGCCGCAAGCGGTTTTTGAAAATTCTTTTTTAAAGGGGAATAAGCAGGTATTGTGCAAGAAACTTTGAAACGGCGAATCCAATTTTTGCTTATCTGTCTCGCGGCGGCGCTGTTTTTGGGACAGCGGGCAGGCGCGGCGGAATCGCCTTTCGTGGTGGATGTCTGGAGCACGGCGGACCGGTTGCCGGAAAACACGGTGATCGCCCTGACGCAAACACACGACGGTTACTTGTGGGTGGGCACTTTGAACGGCCTGGCGCGGTTTGACGGGAATTCCTTCACGCCTTTCAACGTCAATAACATGCCGAATTTGCCGGGTAACGGCATTGTTTTCCTCTTTGAAGACAGCCGGACGAATCTCTGGGTGGGCACGGACAACGGATCGTTGAGCATCGTTACTCGCGGGACTTTGAAGCAGGTGTATGCCGGCGGGGAAGGGCGGGGCAAATTCACCGCCGGGTTTGATGATCAAACCGGAACGGTCTGGTTCGTGACCGATGCCCGCCAGGTTTTTTGCTGGCATGACAACGCGCTCGATCAACAGCCGCAAGTCTACGGGCCATTGCGGGACCTGCTGATCTATCTGGCATTCCATGTGGCCGTGGCAAACAAAGATGGCGGGGGCTGGCAGTTTGGGAGCGGCAACCTGGAAAAAGTACGCGGCGGGGCGCATAACAGCTTGGGCCTGCTGCCCTGTCCGGTCGCGACGATCACGGCGGCCTGTGAAGATGAAGCGGGCAATCTCATCCTCGGTACCAGCGGCGCGGGCGTGTACTGGTTTGATGCCGCCGGAAAATTTCGCCACATCACGAAGGAAGAAGGGCTATCGGAGGATTATGTCCTGTCGCTTTGTTTTGATTCGGAAAAAAATCTATGGGTCGGCACGGATGGCGGCGGTCTGGACCGGGTGCGGAAAAACTTTTTCAGCGCGCCGCCGGCTTTGGCCGGCAATGTCGCGCAATCCGTGGCGGAAGATGGGAAGGGCGGCATCTGGTCGGCCTTCAACCTGGGCGGGCTGACCTACTGGATCACGAATTCGGCGCAACATTTTCACGTGCCGTTGAATGCGTGGTGTGTGCTGGTGGACAGCCGGCAGCAAGTTTGGGCAGGCACGAGCGGGGCCATCAGCAGCCAGCCCGGCTTTGGGCGCGGGTTATACCGTTTGGTGGATGGCAATTTTCAACCGGTTCCCGCCGCGTTGGCGGCGGGGCAGAAGATTTTTTCGCTCTGTCAAACGCATGACGGAAAAGTCTGGGTCGGCGGGGACAGCGGCCTGGGGAGTTTCGACGGGAATGAATGGCGATTTTATTCACTCAACGACGGCCTCCCTAAAAGCGCCGTCCGTGCGCTGGCCGAGGATACGAACGGCGTTCTTTGGATCGGCACCGAAAGCGAGGGGCTGTATGCCTTGCGTGAAGGAAATATTTCCGCCATTACGGCGTCAGTAAAAGATATTTCCACACTGCTGTCCGCCGCCGATGGTTCGTTGTGGGTGGGCACCTACGGCCACGGGCTGGCGCATCAGGCGGCAGGGGACGGTTGGAAATTTTTCTCATCCACGCTCAACGGGCTGGTCAGCGACGACATCGGTTCGCTCGTGGAAGACGGCGAGGGCAATATCTGGACCGGTTCGTATGAAGGGCTGGTGCGTGTCGGGAAACAATCGTTTGCCGATGTGGTGTCCGGCGCGGCGAAAACGCTCTCCAGCCGCACCTTTCTGACACACGAATTTTCCGCCGGCGCGCAGCCTTCGGCGTTGCGCGCCCATGATGGCAAACTGTGGTTTCCGACGATCGAGGGCGTGGTGGCCATCAATCCGGCAGATTTGCGGCTCAATACGAATCCGCCGCCGGTGATCATCGAATCGGTGCTGGTCGATGATGTGGAATTGAAGACAAACCTGCTGGATTCCAAATGGACGAGCGCCATCACGCTGACGCCGGAGAATGAGCAGTTGGAGATCCATTTCACGAGTTTGAATTTTTCCGCGCCCAAAG
>DASZCA010000330.1:0-3268 GCA_035943555.1 Verrucomicrobiia bacterium | reverse complement strand
AGGAAACTGGGATTGAGCCTCAAATTATTGTCACCGACCATGCAGACAATCTAACCCTTGATGAATCGGTCATCTTTAATGACTATGTTAGAGCAAGGTGGCGAAATCGTGGTTTTATCGAGTTGCAAAACACAAAAGAAGCATAGCGCCGCCGCAAGCTTTCCTAAATATCCGGCTCGTTCGGCTCGCGCTCCGGCGCGGGCGCGGGTGGTTCAATCTTGGGGGCGCGGTTGGCTTCCTGCTCCTTCTCGTATTCTCCCCAAAGTGCTTCCCTAACCACCTCAAAACTCTGCGGCGGGCATGGATGCTTCTTCGCGTAGGCGGCGCGATACCTCACACTGAATTCGTGAAAGGCGATCTGATCTTTTTGTGACATTTCGGCCATATCAGGCAACGAGTGATTTGGCGGCTTCCAAACACCGTACAATTTTCATGCGGATATTATCATATTCCAATTTCCGCTCATCGGCAATTTCGGAATAGTCGAGGCCGACGATAAAATGCCGCCAAAGTAAATCATGGCAATCCGGCTTGAATGCCGTCAGAAGTTTCATCACATATTCCAAGTCGTGCCGGATGTCCGGTGTGATGGGCGAATCCACCGCCGACAGCTCCATCATTTGCAGAAGTTCTTCGGACGGCACGGGCAAAATCCGGTCGCTGGCCTTGCTGCGGTAGTAGTCGTGCAGCTTGTTCGTGGCGATGCGGTAACACCACGCCCAAAATTGTTTTTCGGTGCTGCCGTCAAATTTCCCCATACCGGTCATAACGGCTTTTAGGACTTCTTGCAGAACATCCTGGGCAACGTGGTAGGGAACTCTGCCAGATACAAACAGTCGCAAGTCCGGCTCGATGCGGGCAAAGATTTTTTCCGCCAGAGAAAGCCGTTCCGCCATGCCCGCCGTGAAACGGTAGGTTTTTACCAGTTTGATTAGGTCGTCCATTTGTCGGCGCGAAGGCTAAAGACTCGCGCCTGTGCGTGGCAAATGATTTCGGAAAGTTTGGCGTTCGCTTTCATTCGCGGTCTGCGACTGGTGAAGCATGAAAGAAGAACAGCACCGCTTCCTTTCGCTGCTCGGTCAACTGCCCGCCCGCCTGACGGCGGAGCAAGCGGGCTGGGCGCTGAACTGCCAGCCGCATGACATTCCCGCGCTGGTTGGGGCGCGGTTGCTCAAGCCGCTTGGCAACCCTTCGCAAAATAGCACCAAGTATTTTGCGACGGCGGACGTTTTGGAACTGGCCAAAGACCGCGCTTGGCTGGTCAAAGTTACGAACGCCATCAGCCAACACTGGCAGCGCCAAAATGCTCTGAAGAAAAATCATTCTGTGGACTTGCCACATAATGAACGCTCGAATTCACGCCATCTCGCCAACGTCGCAATAGTCTGATTTTGGTCCCTGAGTTTTGATGAATTTGTCTATTTTGGCTCGGTGTAATTCCTTTTCAAATTTCTGCATGGCCTTTTGAAAATCAGAAGGAAATTTCACGATAAACAAACGGGCGTGTTCGGGGTAGTAAAATGCCCATTCGGTTGCGTCAATAACTTCGGGGCATACATCTTTGCTCAAGGTGAGGTCTTGCACGATTTCCGCTGGGAACACGCCGTATGGCTGTGTCACGATAATGCGCTGGTCATTTTCGCCGGTGTAATGGGTGCAATGGTCAAAACCGCGCACAATGTTTTCAGCTTCGGTTTTGAAAAGCCTAATGGCCGCGGCAAGCTTAGAGCCACGCCGTCCCCTTTCGGGCGTGAATTGCCAAGCCGCCATGAATTTCTTTTCAAGCTGTTTTTTTATCTTTGTCCTCTCGCCCGAACGGTCATTAATTTCGATCAATTTCAGAAGGCGTTTTTGAAGCTTTATGTAGGATTCGTCCGGTTTCATGTCGAAACAGTAGTCAGGCGATCTGACGGCGTAAAGCCGGATCGCGGGAAAACAGAACTGTAGCATTCCAAACATTATTCTTTCCGCCCTGCGGAAAGCTGCGCGTAAGCGATCAGGCCAGCGCGAGCGGGTGACATGTCCAGAGGCCACGCCTCTGGCGCGGGGTTTGGGGATGGCGCAGATCCCCAATGAACACCAAAAGCGGTTGAGCCGCCGGCGACTCAACCATTTTTTTTAGTGGTTTATTGGGCGTTGCGCTGAGGGTGTTCTCGGTTAAAAACCCACGGTTGAACAACTTCTTAAGTTAGAATCAAACCCCATCAGATCCTGCTTTACGCTTCCAGAGGATTGCACACGGCTTTCTTGTTGCATAAAAATCTAAACGGAATAGATTAAAACTATAACATGCCTGATGGTGATTCCATAGATGGGCCAGCGGAAGTACGCAGCTTAAACGAATGCGAAGAGGGTAAATTGGTGTCGTGGTTTGATGGAGGGGCGAAAAAAATCGCCGATTTTTTAGATTCCCAAGAAGATTCCAAACAGCTTTGGGATCAATTATTGGCAGGCGGAATAATCGCTTTTCATGTCAAATCGCTTGATTCATCAAGGCTAAATACTAACTTTGTTGACCCATTCGAAAGAGCAAACGATTTCTTTTTGCATTATAATCCGGAAGAAGGTTTTTTTGTCGCTTGTGAATTCAAGGGCAAACCGCTTGCCGTAGGATTTACCATCCAAAACGATGGCAAAATCGTCGATTATTCCGACCAATTTAGAGTTACAGACCGAAAGCAATTCAGTGTTTCTCCGGAAATATTTCAGGTCAAAAACTCAGAAACTATTAGTGATATTCAAGCGCATGTAGACAAAGAAGCTGCCAGTTTAATTGAAAAACTGGTGCGGTTAGGTGTTCCGGAGGATAAAATTCAAAAAACTAACCCGCCAAGGTTGGGTTAGGAGAATTTCACATCCCAAAACATGTCGCCATCGGGGAATGCTGCCATCTTGATCCCGTCGATGTGCATCCCGTGCTCAATAGCAAGTTTTCTGGCTTCATAGACGACGCACCAAAAAACTTTTGGTTCCGACAGGATACCGTCTTTTGCAATGATATCCTTGAGCGTCATATAACTGCTGTACCCCATGCTGGCAAAGTTCATCCGAACTGCCAGTTGGGCTGGTTCTAGTGGGTTTTTCATGGCTTTAGTGGTGTCTAGTTTTTTTACTGCTGTGTCAAATATTTCACACATTGAAGCGCTGTCGAATGATTTAAGCGCTACTTGATCAGAGGTGTGACGGAACAAAAGTAAGCTGTAAAAATCAACTTAATAAGGTGGGTTTATCGCCGGTTCATTGCTTTTTCTGTTGCCTAAACGAGTTT
>DASZCA010000329.1:0-18725 GCA_035943555.1 Verrucomicrobiia bacterium | reverse complement strand
TGCGCGACGATGAGCACCGCGAAACCAAAAATGGTCGTGGCAGCGGAGATCAGGACGGAGGCGCTGGTGGCGTGGATGCGGGCCGGATGGCCATGCCATTCGTCCAGTTTGCTGGTGGCGAGAAACACGCTGTAATCTTCGCCCATGCCAATGACGAAAATGACGAACACACAATTCATCACGTTGATCGGCAGGCCGAGCAGGCCCATGAAACCGAGTGTCCACAACAGGCCAAAGCCGATGGGTAGCAGCGTGGCGATGATGAGTTCGATGGAGGAGAGCGTGAGGTAGACAATGAGGCCGACGGCGACAACGGTCCAGAAGGCGAAGTGCCCCATGCCGCTTTTGGCGAGCGCGGCGATGTGTTCGGCAAAATTGCGTGAATCGATGAGGATGAAGCCGGGCAGGGCGGCGCGCAACTGGCCGGCCTGCTCGCGGTCAGACAGTTTGATGAGCGTGCTGACGGCGGTGTCGTTGGTGCCGGTACCGATGGAGACGCGTTCGTTCATGGCTTGTTCCAAAGGTGTACCGTGGAACATCCCGAGGGTGATGGGCGTGGGTTTTTCCTGGACGGTCTTCCAGAAGGCGGTGAAGGCGTCCGCACGAAAACCCAGCGCGGTGCCGGTGGTTTGCAAGGTCTGGCGCAAATCAGTGATGCGTTCAGGCGTCCAGAATTTTTGCCAACGTTGATAATTTTCGGCCTGCGCGGCCAGCGAAGGGCAGACGGAGGCGAGCGAGTAGACGCCGACCACATTGGTTTGCTGCGCGAGGAGATCGGCGGCGCGGTCGTTTTGGGCGAGGGCTTCATCCGGGGTTTGGCCGCGGGCAACGACGAGGGTCATGCCGAGGGCATCGCCCCAAACATCGCTGATGAGCTTGTCGTCATCGTGCGTGGCCTTGGTGATGCCGTTGAGTTTGGAAAGGTCGCCTTCAAAGTGGAGCCGTTTGACACCGATAATGGCGACAATGGTCAACCCAGCGACGCCGAGGAGCAGCAGCGGGCGTTTGCGTTTTTGCCAGGCATGGAAATTTTCCATCCAGTTCGTGAAGCGCAATTGACGCGGCACGGCGGTCTGCTTCGGCAGCGGGACGAGCAGCGGCAGGACGAGAACGGCGAACGTCGCGGACATCAATACGCCGACGGCACCGAAGACACCGAGTTGCTGATAACCGCGCATGGGCGAGGTGGCGAGCACGCTGAACGCGGCGATGATGGTCAAGGCGCCAATCGCGGTGGGCAGGACGAGGCGACCGACGATCTTGCCGGCGGATTGGCGGTCGAACGCGGCGTTATCGAGGTGATAGACAACGTAGATGCCATAATCCACGGTGATGCCAATGGCCATGCTGGCGAAGCCAACGGCGATGGCGGAAACGTGATCGGTCCATAATACCAACACCGTGCCGGCGATGAGCGAGCCGAAGAGCGACGGCAGAAAAGTCACGACGGCAAGCCAGCGACGGCGGTAGGCGGTGAAGCACAGCAAGAACATGGCGGACAGCGCCAAGGCCATGCAGCGGGTGCCATCGGCGCGGAGCAGATGCGCATTATCCTGCCCCATGCGGTGGCCGCCGGTGATGGCGACGTGCGTGCCGGGGAAATCTTTTTCCACCTGGGCGGCGGCCTGCAGCATTTGATTTACGAGGATGGCGCTCTGTTTGGAATCGGCAGAGCCAAATTTTGGTTCGGCCATCAGGAGGACGTGCCGGCCATTGCCGCTGGTGAGACGGCCATCGTCCACGTGCGCATCGCCGAAGCCGGTCTGCAAGGGCACGACCTTGGCAACGACGAGCGCGCTCATGCCGACAGGATCGGCGGCGATGACATCCTTGAACACCATGCCTTCGGGACCGGCGAGTTTGCGGCGGCTTTGGGTGAGGTAGGCGCTGATGGAATTGCTTTCGAGTTTGGGCGCGAGCAATTTTGCATCCGCTTCGGTGAACAGGTTGGGCAGCGCGCCGGTCAGGAAATTGACGATGGTACGCTGGCTGCCGAATTCGATGCGGTAGGTTATGCGGCCGAAAGATTCGTTGGTGGCCAGATGGGAATAAAATTCATCGGCCGCGTGACCCAAAGTATCGGAATCATCGCGATTGACGCCGACATCGATGAAGACGCGGTCGATCTGGTGAAATTTTTGGACGGTGTATTTGTATTCGTCGACGATCTGGTCGTTCTGCGGAAGCGTGGCGAGGATGTCTTCCTCGAGGCTGATGCGGGAAGTGATGGCGACGCAGGCGGTGGCGATGAGGACGGCAGCGAACAGAACGGCGCGTCGGTGCGCGACGAGCCACAGGTATAATCGCGTGTAGAGGTCAGATTTCATTTTTACGCGCAACAGTGAACCGAGCAAGCCGCGCGATGCCGTAAGTGATGATCATGCCGGCGATACCGGCGAGGATGCCGAGGGCGAAGCTGCCGATGATATATTGTAAGATATGCTGGGCCCAGTGGGCGCGCATCTCATCCACGGTGATGTGCAAAATCTCACCGGTGAACAACCAGTGGCCGAGGATGGTCGAGCCATACACAAGAAAGGGCACGCAGGGCGGGATGGAGATGTTGCTGGCGAGCAGCGTGGTGGCCTTGTTCAGACGCAGCCAATGCGCGATGGTCGCGGCGACGAGCATCTGCACGCCCCAAAACGGCGCGATGCCGCAGAACAGGCCAAGGCCGACCGCGCCGGCGATGCGACCGGGTTCGTGGGCGTGTTCAGTAAAAAAATCCGTGATGGTGGCGACCAGGGATTCCTTGCCGCCGAGCGACCAGAGGACGCGCAGTTTTTTTGGCACAGTCCACGATTGCAGAACGAGCCCGATGTTCATGAGCGTGATGTGCGCGAGGTCTTTGACCGGGCGGAAATGCGAGAGGCGGATCTGGTCGGGCGCGTAGGTGCATTTCACCGGGACGGCGACAATGCGCGTATCGATCCAAGCGGCGCGCACCATGAATTCGAGTTCGAAGGCGTAACGGCCGGAGCGCGTCCAGGTGCGCTGCGTGAGTGACAGCGGATAGCAGCGGAAGCCGCATTGGGTATCACCGAGGCGGATGCCGGTTTCAACGCGGAACCAGAAAGTGGAGACGGCGTTGGAACGGCGGCGATGCGTGGGGCAGCCGGCGGCAAAAAAGTCGCGGACGCCGACACCGAGCGCATCGGGTTGCGTTTGGGCAAGTTCCAGAAACTTAGGCAGGTCTTCGGCAAAGTGTTGGCCATCGGCATCCATCGTGATGGCGTGGGTATAGCCGAGGCTGGCGGCGTGTTTGAAGCCGGCGCGCAGGGCGGAGGCTTTGCCGGAATTTTTTTCAAGGCGCAGCACGATACAGCCGGGGAGATCGGGCAGTTTTAGCGTGGAGCCGTCGTCGACGACGATGACGGGGGCATACGGCAGCGCGGAGGCCGCGACCATGGCGACGGTGGCGGGGTGATTATAGCAGGGGATGACGATGCAGGGCTTCATCGCAAATCTACGAATGTCCGCCGCTTGCGCGCTTGGGGCGGCAGCTGCAAGGCTTCAATTTCTTCGCGCGAAGCGTGGCGGATTTGCGGCAGAATTTTGGCGCGGGCTTGCAGGGCTTCGCCTAAATTCGCCGGCGAGGCTTCGCCGTGATACAAAATTTCGACGGTGTCCGTTGATTCCTCGGTGGCGCGGGCGATGACGGCGAAGGATTCCACGCCGGCATGTTCTTCCAGCACCGTTTGCAAGGCAGAGGGGAAGAGCGAGGTGCCTTTAAGTTTCAGTTTTTGATTTTTGCGTCCCACGATCGGGCCGAGGCGCGGGGTGGTGCGGCCGCAAGGGCAAGATTCGTGGAACAGGGCAGCACAATCGCCGGTGCGGTAGCGGATGAGTGGCATGGCCTCGACGCCGAAGGTGGTGGCGACAATTTCGCCGGTTTCGCCGGCGGGCACGGGGTTGCCGGCGTCATCCAAAATTTCGAGATGCAATTGTTGGTCGTGCAAATGGCCGCCGAGACCGGCATCGCATTCGCACAGAGAGTTGGCGAGCTCGGTGACGCCGTAGGTGGAATAAACTTTCGCGCCCCAGGCGGCTTCGATGGCGCGACCGGATTTGTTGAGTTGAAATTTGGCATCGCGGACGGGTTCGCCGATGCAGACGGCTTTTTTCACCGAAGAATTTTTCAGGTCGAACTGCACATCGGCGGCTTTCTCGGCGATGACGCGGAGAAAGGAGGGGACGCCAACGATGGCGGTGGGCTGGAGGCGTTCGATCATCTCGAGCACGAGCATGGCGGAAGAGGCGCCCACGCGGATGACGGTACAGCCGAGGCTTTGCAGGCCTTGCCAATACGCGAGACCGGCGATGAAGCAGCGATCCATCGCCACAGCCACGAGCACGGTGTCGCGAGGCGTGAGGCTGGCGCAGGTGAAGGAAATCTGTTCATTGAGCGCGAGACGATGGACATCGCCCGCGGTGAGCATCCACAGCAGCGGTTTGCCGGTGGTGCCGCTAGTGGTGACAATCTCGGCGATGTGTTCGCGGGGGACGCTGAGGAAATCGAGGTTGCGGGCGGAGACGACAGCCTTGTCGACGGTGGGCACATCGGTCAGGGGAGGAACTTTATCAAAATCATGAAACAGCTCGCGATAAAACGGCGATGACTTTTTCGCGTATTGAAACGTCAGCGGCCAAAATGTCTCGAGCGGATTCATTCAGATCGCGCGGAGTCTAGATAGTTTGCCGCCAGTTTGCCAGCCGCCTCACCGGTGGCGAGGCAGCAACCCATGACACGGGCGCTGGCGATGGCATCGACATCGGCGCTGATGGTTTTGCCGGCCATGAAGAGGTTTTTGATGGTGGCGGCGCGGAGCGAGCGGGCGGGGATTTCGTAGTGTGTTCCGGGTGGCAGGTAGCGCAGGCGAGTCTGGCCGGCGGCGCTCCATTGCTCGATCGGCCAGGCGCAGCGGGCGACGGCATCGGGAAATTTGGTGCCGGAAAGCACTTCGGCGCCGGTCAGAATGTGTTCACCGATGATCATGCGACCGGCGCGGCGGGTGGTAGAAAGGGTTGTGAGCGGGGTGGAACATTTTTCGAAGCCGGGGACGTTAGTGCGCAGAAAGTCGATCAACGCAGGAACTTGTTCCGGCGTGCCGGTGAATTTGACCGTGAGCGAGCCGGCGAGATCAGGTTTAAAATTGACGAGTGGAATACCGGCGCGGGCAAGCGGGAGCAACACTTGCGCGGCATCGGCAGGGGTGAGGAATTCGCGGGTGACGTTTTGCAGTGGAAAAATGACGGCGGGAGCCTGGGTAGAGTCATCCGTCGCCAGGCATTCGGCTCCGGCGGCGCGGGCGACCTCGGCATCACCGGTGCAATCAATGACGGCGCCAACACTGAAGCCATTGAGGGAAACGATACGGTGATCTTGAATGTCGACATCAGCCAATGGCGAATTCCAAACGCTTTTCAGTTTGGGTTCGGCCGAAATAAAATTTTGGGCGATGGCGAGGAATTTTTCGGGGCGATACGGAAGAACCCAGACACGGCCCATTATCAAAGGCGGCGCTTCGGCGAGGGAATCGGAAAATTCATGAGAGAAGCCTGCGTTGAGAAAATTTCCTTGGTCATCGTAGAGGCCGCAAAGCGTGGTCAGACCACTAAAACCGCCGATGCCACCGACTGCGGGATTTTTATCAAGCAGGAGGGTGGAGTGGCCGGTGCGGGCGGCGGAGACGGCGGCGGCAATCCCGGCCGCGCCGCTGCCGATGACGGCGATGTCATAGTGCGCGCTCACGGGTTCAGAGGCTGGGCTGCTGGAAAATCATGATCGCATATGAAGTATGGCGGCATCTTGAAGCGCGGACGATTCCGCCGCCTGACGCTGCGCTCGGCGCCGGGCTGGCTCGCAGCGCGAGCCAACCCACCAGCTTCCGGCAGATTGAATATTTTTCATAGTGCGCGCTCAAGAGTTCAACAGACGATAACGGAGCGTGGCGGCAAAATCGATGGCTTCGTTGTCTTTGAGGACGGTCCGGGCGTAGACGATGGAGACGCGCAATTCGCCGCGGAAATAATAATAGATGACGCCGAGACCGGGCGACGGGGTGACGGCGGCGAGGTGTGTGAAATTGTTAACGGGCACGCCGAGAAAATTTTCCGACTTGGGATTCACAGCGGCGGTATCGCCGAAAAAGAGCGAGCAGACTTCGCCTTTCAACCCATGTTTCAGCACGGCCATGTAAACGGGGAGCGGCAAGAAGCTGAACAGTTCCGAGAGTTTGCGGCCGTAACTGATGGAGTTTTCGCGAAGCGCCTGCGAGGTCTGGGCTTTGAGCGCGGCGACGGCTTTTTCCACGGACTCAAGCTGCTCGGGCAGGAACTGGAGCATGAGCATGTCCACCTGATTGCTGAACAGCGGTTCGACACGCCCCTTGGGGCGCAGGCCGACGGGCATCGGGATGATATAGCTCTTGGTGACGGCGCCGAGGTGCTGGTGCAAGGCATGCAGTTCCAACACGGCGGCGATGGCGTGAAACTGGGCATCGCCCAAAATGCCGCAGAGCCGGGAGCCGTTGGCGCGGACGGTTTTGGTTTCTTCGGCGGAAAACCTTTCGACGAGGTACCGCAGCTCGCGTGGCGCTTCGGGGCGGCGAGTTTTCAGCGCGCGAGGCTGTTGCTCGCAAAATTTGTCGAGCTGCGCGACGGATTTTTTCATCAACTCCAACCGTTCCGGCCATTTGGCGGGTGCGCCGGGCGGCTGGGGATTGGTCTTGGGAAGGACGATCTTTTCATCGCTGACGGCGGTAAGAAAATGCTCGGCGGCGGTGGCATCCATGAGCGTGTGCGCCCAGGTGAAGATGACGTCCATCTGCCCGTCCACGCGCTCGATGAGGTCGAAGCGCATGAGGCGGCCGCGCTTGAGATCCAACGGCGTGTTCAGCAGTTCTTCGCGGAGGCCGGGCGCATCTTCGTGCGACTCGATGACGACGGTGCGTTTAGGGTCGTCACGAATTTTCCATCTGGGCTTGAAGACACCGCCGAGACGGGCGTGGGTGATGGGAAATTCTTTTTGCAGCGCGTTGACGCGGGCGGTGAGGGTGGAGAGGGAAATTTTGGCGGGCAGTTCAAGAATGATCTGGCATTGGTTGCCGGCAAAGCCGCCGCGCCGCGACTCGAAGTCAAAGCCGCGCATCAACTGGTCGGAACCATTCAGCGACTGGTCACTTTTCATTCAGTATGCGGGCGGCGGTCGCGGCGAGGGCATGGGCGTTGGCGAGCGCCTCGTTGGTGATCTCGCTTTCGGGGATCCACTTGCCGTATTTGGTCTCGATGTGCAGGAGCGTCTTCACGAGGGACATGGAATCGAAGCCGGCGCCGACGAGGTCGGTCCCGGCGGTGAGAGCGGTTTCGGGAGAGAAGATGTCGCGACGGAGGAACGCGAGCAGTTCGGCTTCAATTTCGGCTGGTTGAATCATTTTAAGCGTGGCGAATTTTGCCAGCCGGAGGCGTGCGCGGCAATGCTGGAACGAGAGATTAACAAGAAAGTAACGAAGAAGCGAAGCCGTTCGAGGTTGTTGAGAGCAATGTGAAGTATCGCTGCTCTGCGGGTGTTTGAAAGATCTGCCGACCGCCAGTCTGCGGTACGAGGGGAAGGAATCAGCCGGCAGTTGGTTAAGTTCAGAGTCGCGGAGCAGTCTGCGGCACTCTTTTTTAATTTCTAAAACGTAGCGGTGGGGCGGAGGATTTTATTGGTGGTGGAGGTTCGGGGGACTTGGGAAACGATGTGAAAGCGGGTGGGGATTTTGTAGGCGGCGAGGTGTTCGCGGCAGTAGTGGACGAGGTTTTCGGTGCTGGCGTCGGGAGTGCGAAGGGCAATCTCGGCTTCGACGACTTCGCCGAGGTGGGGGTGGACGCGGCCGAAGACGCGGGATTCGCGGATGGACGGATGTTTGTCCAAGACGGCTTCGATCTCTTCAGGAAATACTTTGCGGCCGGCGAGGTTGATGACGGCAGTTTTGCGGGAGATGAGGAATAAAAAACCTTCGCCATCGATGCGGCCGAGGTCGCCGGTGATGAACCAGCCATCGCGTAAAATCTGTTCACGCGGTTGCCAAGGGGCGGCGTAGGCGTCGCAGATGCCGGGGCCGGCCACGGCGATTTCGCCGATGCCGTGCTCATCGGGCGACAGGACTTGCACGCGGAAATCGGCAAGGGCATGGCCGACGGAGTTCCAGCGGTTGAGCGGATCAGCGGTGTTGAGCGCGACGAGGCCGAGTTCAATGATGCCGAGCGCGGGGATGAGCGGGCGGTTGAAGCGTTTGAAAAATTCCGCGGAGACATCCTGCGGCAGGGCGCAGGTGGTGGAGACGGCGAGGCGGACGGTATCGATCTGCGCGCCGGAATTATCGCGGGCGAGCAGCGAGAAATGGAACGGGGCGGCGTAGAGGATGGTGCCGCGCCAGCGGTTGACGGCTTCGAGAAAGGGTTTCGCGGTGACGTGGCGCGCAAGAACGGTGGTGGCGCCGGCGTTGAGATAGAGGACGATGGTGATGAGAAAATGATGGGCCATGGGCAGACACCAGATGACCGTATCGGCATTGGTGATGCCGAAGGCTTTGTTGGCGGCGACGACGCGGTCCCGGATGGTTTCGTGCGAGAGCGCGACGCCTTTGCGGGCGTTGGTGGTGCCGGAGGTGAAACGGATGAAGGCGAGATTGAGGCCGTGGTTATCGGCGGGATGCGCGAGCGTGAAGCGGGCGAGCCCAACATCGGGTGTGAGCGGTTCGCTTTGCGGCAGCGGTTTTTGGCTCAGGATGGCGGACAGTTCCATGCTGGCGGCGATCTCGTGCAGTTCTTCCGACGGACATTCGGCGGGCACGGGGATGACGACGGCTTGGATTTTCCACAGTGCGTAGGTGAGGGCGACGTAGTTAACGCAGTTTGGAAAGCAGAGGCCGACCCGCGCACCGGGCGGCAGGCCAAGAGTGCCGAGTTTGGCGGCAAATGAATCAATTTTTTCCGCCAAGGCAGCGTAGGAGACCTCAGTGGCATCCTCGACGAAGGCGGTTTTTTGCGGCTGGCGGCGGACGGAGTCGGCCAGGAGGTCGGTCAGATTCATTACGGGAAAGAAAATAGAAGAAAAGCGGGAAAGCGGAAAGCGGGAAAGCGGAAAGGCGCGGCGACGCTGCAATAATAAATAAAAACTCCGGAACCGTATTTCGGTTCCGGAGTTTTTTGCTCAACGCCAATCAGCTTTTGAATTCGTAGCCGTAACGGATGGCGGCACGGTCCTGCATCCACGTTTTCTTGCGGGAGGGTTCGACCTGTTCCCATTCGGACTTCAACTGGTTTTCCAGGCTGTCATCCCAGGCAGCGTGTTGTTTGCCATATTTGCTCCGGGCGCCGTAGCCGAAACGGGAAGCCGGTTCGAGCTCGTCGTAGGCGGGCTGGCGGCGCGGCGGGATGGTCTCTTTGCCTTCGGCTTGCCGGACGGTGTTGCCGATCTTCTGGTTCGTGTCCGGCTGGTCACCGCCAAAGTCGTGCTTGGTCTGGTCCCAGTCCCGCTGCATCGCGGCTTTTACTTTGTCCCAGGAAGAATCGTTGTCTTTGGTCCACCAGGTTGGATTTTTATAGGTACTCATATTTTTATGTTTGTTTTGGTTTCGATTGATTGCCCGTTCCGAAAGGTCACGGTCAATTTCCAGCAAGACGCCAAAGCCGGAACCGGTATTCAACGTATTGTGATACGAACTGTTTAGCTTTTTATGTGCCAAGTAAAAGAGCGGGGTTTCAGGGGATCGAACTGCGTTGGAAAAACCGTGTTAGCCATGCAACCGCGGGTTTAACCGCGGCCACGTGTTGTGTTTTGCAAGGGCCACTGAGGAAGAGAAAAGCGCCACCACTCCCCAGCCCTCTCCCCCCGCTGCACGGCGGAGAGAGAGCCAGAGGCGGCAGGTTCAACAAAGGTTTCGAAAGAGCGGAAGCGCAGTCCCCCGAACATGCAAGACGCATTAAAATCGTGCATTTAACCCTTCGATTTGAGGTTGCAATGGTGGTTTTACCCACAAAATAACATGGCACGAGAGCGGCTAAATCATCCTAATCGAAGCCAACACCCGAGCAAAAACCTATGTACATCCAAGATGACCGAAGCCGCGAGAGTGAGACGCCTGATCATACTATTGAACAGCCGACAAGGCAGGTTGGGGTTCGTCGTGTACTCGTGGTCGAGGATGAGCCGGCCATCCGCCAGCTTAACATGGCGATGCTTAGCGCCGCCGGTTATGAGGTGGATGGAGCTTGTGATGGCGCAGCCGGCTGGATCGCTTTGCAGCTGGAGAAATATGATGTGTTAGTCACTGATAACAGAATGCCAAACCTCACCGGTTTGGAACTGGTGAAACAGGTGCATGAATTTAATCCGAAGCTGCCCATCGTCATGGCGACCGGCACTCCGCCGAACCTTGGCTTCGCGAAGGACTACGAGGTCAAGCCGGTGATTTTGCTCAAGCCGTATAGCTGGGACAAATTGCTGAATGCCGTCGCCAGCGCGTTGGAACCGGCAGGGTCTTAATCCAAGAGTTTCTTTTCCCGTGAACGGCCCCGCCGGACGTTTCTCCTAATGGCCGGGCATCAGCCGAGTTCCCGTAATTTTTTAAACAAAACAAACAACAAACAATCATGAAAACACTCAAAGACCTGTTTCTGGATGAACTGATGGACATGTATGATGCGGAACACCGCATCACCAAGGCGCTGCCGAAACTGGCCAAGGCGGCCACTTGTGAAAAATTGAAGGCGGCGTTTCTTGGTCACCTTGAGGAAACCAAGGGACAGATCACCAAGCTGGAGCAGGTTTTCGCGGCGTTTGACGAAAAACCGAAGGCCAAAAAATGCAAGGCCACGGTCGGCTTGCTGGAAGAAGGCGACGAGATCGCGGGCGACAACAAGGGCGAACCGACCATCAATGCCGCGCTCATCTCGGCCGGTCAAAAGGTGGAACATTATGAAATCGCCTCTTATGGCTGCTTGCATGAATGGGCGGGGTTGCTGGGGAATTCAAAGGCGGCGGGCCTGATCGAGGAAATCCTCGAACAGGAAAAAGCGGCGAATGAAAAACTCAGCGCATTGGCGAAAGAAAGCTCCAATGAAGAAGCGCTTTGCTCCTCCTGTGATGAGGCGGAGCCGGCAGAGCAGGCGAAAAAGCCGTCCAAGAGCAAGAAGAAGTAAATTTTCACCCCACGTCCTTAACAAGCACGGGGGGAAACCCAATTTATGCTCGCCCATTTCGTTCCCATGCTCGGAGCCATCGGCTATTCCCTGATCTATCTCCTTTTTGGAGGTGGTCTGGGCGGAGCCGCGTTGATTTTTATCGTCGCCAAAATGTTCGGAAGATAGGAGTGACACAAAACTCTAAAATCCTGATCCCGGATTTATTTGAAACATCCGTCAGAAAATTAAACTTTAAAACCTAAAACAAAATGATTCCTGAAACCACCGTTCCTGTTGTTTCTCCTTACACCGCGTCCGCCTGTGACCGAAAACTGTTCCCCAAATTATGCTGGGGCGCGATTTTAGGCGGCACCGTTGCCGCCATCGGCATTCACATCTTGCTCACCGCCCTAGGTGTGGGCGGTGGGTTGGCAACTTTTTCGCCGACCACGGACACGGATCCGACCAGCCATTTTAGCACGGGCGCGGCGGTGATCTGGAGTGTTTGTGCGCTGATCGCGCTGGCTTTCGGCGGGCTGATCGCGGGCCGGTTTTCCCATTCGTTGCATGGCGGTTTTGTGCACGGAGTTTTGGTCTGGAGCCTGACGCTGATCATCACCTTGCTGCTGCTTTCCACGGGCACGGGCATGATTTTGGGCGGTGCGATGAAGGTTCTCGGTCAAGGACTTGGCATCGGCGTCCAGGCGGCGGCTTCGGGAACCGGCGATCTCGTCAAGGAAGGCGTGCAACGCAGCAAGGATCAAGTGAGCAGCTTTATTGATGAAGCCAGCCAGTCGGTTTCGACGAATGGAGCGCCCGGCGCCTCGATCCGCTCCAAACGTGACATCGGTTTTGCCGTCACCAAATTGTTTGCGCCGGAGAACGACATCACTTCGCAAGACAACCGCCAGGCGGTGATCAAAGCCCTGTCGGCAAACGGCCAAATGAGCGAAGCGGATGCGACGAAAACGGTGGATGAATGGATCGCGGCTTACAAAGATCTGAAAGCCGAGCTGGACCATGCCAAGACGGTGGCGGAGCAGAAGGCAAAGGAGATCGCCGATCAGGCGGCCAAGAACGTTTCCTGTGCGGCCATTTGGGCGTTCTTTGCCCTACTGGTCGGATTGCTCGTGACGGCGTGTGCAGGGCGTTGCGGCGCGCATTACGGTTTGAAGCATAACGAACGCCTCCTGTCAGCCGACAAGCGAACGACGGTTTAAAAAAGCTGGCCGCGGAAATTGAGCGTATGAAAAAGAATAAAAAAAATCAGACAGTTTCAGCGCCGGCGCAGCCGGCGGAAACGCATCAAACCACGGCCGATGCCGCCAAGACCTTGCGGACCAACCAAGGCATCCCGATCGCGGACAATCAAAATTCCCTGAAGGCCGGCCCGCGCGGGCCGGTCTTGCTGGAAGATTTCGTGCTGCGCGAGAAGATCACGCATTTTGACCATGAACGCATCCCGGAACGCATCGTCCACGCGCGGGGCACGGGCGCGCACGGATATTTTCAATGTTATGAATCCTGCGGGGATATCACGAAAGCGCTTTTCTTGCAGGATCCAAAATCGAAGACGGAAGTATTCGCACGGTTCTCGACGGTGGCGGGCGGGGCCGGTTCGGGCGATCTGCCGCGCGATGTGCGCGGATTTTCGGTGAAGTTTTACACAGCGGACGGAAACTTTGACCTGGTGGGCAACAACATGCCGGTCTTTTTCATCCAAGACGCGATGAAGTTTCCCGACCTGATCCACGCGGTAAAAATGGAAGCTGACCGGGGTTTTCCACAGGCCGCGTCGGCACATGACACCTTTTGGGATTTCATATCGCTGACGCCGGAATCGATGCACATGATCATGTGGGCGATGTCCGACCGGGCGATCCCGCGTTCGTTGCGGATGATGGAAGGCTTTGGCGTTCATACGTACCGCATGATCGATGAGCAGGGAAAATCTGTGTTCATCAAATTTCATTGGCGGCCGGCCATCGGTGCCGCCTCGGTGATCTGGGATGAAGCCGTAAAGATCAATGGCGCCGACCCTGACTTTCACCGGCGGGACATGTGGGAAGCCATCGAGACGGGAAATTTTCCGGAGTGGGAAATGAGCCTGCAAGTATTTGATCAAAAGATGGCGGACAGCCTCGATTTCGACGTGCTGGACCCGACGAAATTGATTCCGGAAGAAATCATTCCGTTGCGCCCGATCGGTAAAATGGTGCTGAACCGGAACGTGGACAATTTCTTTGCGGAAACGGAACAGGTGGCGTTTTGCCCGGCGAACATCGTGCCGGGAATTGGTTTCTCCAACGACCCGCTGTTGCAGGGCCGTTTATTCTCCTACTTGGACACGCAAATCAGCCGCCTAGGCGGACCTAATTTTCACCAGATACCCGTCAACAAGCCGCGCTGCCCGTTTCATAACCAGCAACGCGACGGCATGCACCAGATGGAAGTGCCCAAAGGGCGCGCCAATTACGAGCCGAACTCGATCGATAACGGCGCGGTGCGGGAAAATCCCACGGGCGGATACCGGCATCTGGCGGAAGCGATGAGCGGGGAGAAAACCCAGACGCGGCCGGAGAGTTTTGCCGACCATTACTCGCAGGCCCGGATGTTTTACCATTCCATGAGCGAGCCGGAACAGCGGCATATGGCCAGCGCGCTGGCTTTTGAACTGGCCAAGGTGGAGGCGGTGCCCATCCGGACGCGCATGCTGGGCCATCTGGCAAACATTGATACGACTTTGCAGCAACAAGTGGAAACGGCGCTGGGCATGGAAGGCAAGGCGGACAAAATCCAACCGGCAGTTTTACCGCGTGAGCTGAAACCATCCGCGGCATTGAGCCTGATCAAAAAAGCCGAGCCGACGCTGGCCGGCCGCAAACTGGGAGTGTTCATCACGGACGGTTTTGATGCCGGATTGCTGGCCGCCTTGAGCAAGGCGGCCAAAGCTGAGAAGGCGGCCTTCGCGATCATCGCGCCCAAAGTTGGCGGAGCCAAGGATAATACGGGCAAGTTGACGCCGGCGAATTTCGCGCTGTCAGGAGCGCCGTCGATTTTCTTCGATACGGTGGCGATCCTTACCACGGAGGCGGAGGCGAAACAATTAGCCGGGCACGCGGCCGCCGTGGACTGGGTGCGAGATGCATTTGGACATCTAAAAGTGATGTCGCATCACGGCGCGGGACCGTTGCTGGAACAGGCCGGTGTCTTGCCGGATGTGGGAATTGTGGAATTGAAAGACACCAAATCTGTTTCGCATTTCATCCAAATGGCCAAGAAGGGCCGCATCTGGTTGCGTGAGCCGAAATTACGGCCGCCGGGTTGAAGAGCCGCCGGAAGGCGGAACTTCGAATGGTGGCGTTGCGTTTAGATGCGGTACTTTTGGCAGGATTTAAGCTAATAAAGTCCTGAACCAAACGAACGCACCATGAATTTTACTTACCACGGGCATGCCTGCTTTTCCATCGAAACGGGTGGCAAACATCTTCTCTTTGATCCGTACATCAAACCCAATCCGCTGGCAAAATCGGTGGACTTAAAAAAGATTCCGGCGGATTACATCCTTGTTTCGCACGGGCACGACGATCACATGGCGGATGCCTTGAAGATCGCAAAGCGGACGAAGGCGATGGTGATCGCGAATTATGAAGTGGCGAACTGGCTGGAGAAAAAAGGCGCGCGTAAGGTGCATGCGTTCAATCCGGGCGGCGAAGCGACGTTTGATTTCGGAAAAGTAAAATCGGTGAATGCGATCCATTCGAGTTCGTTGCCGGACGGTTCGTATGGCGGCGCTGCCAGCGGGTTCGTGGTGCAATTGCGGGATGTGAACTTTTACTATTCAGGAGACACGGCGCTGACACAGGACATGAAACTGATCGCCGACGGGCCGAAGCTGAATTTCGCGGTGCTGTGCATCGGCGGCAATTTTACGATGGGTGTGGACGATGCGGTGCGGGCGGCCGGATTCATTGGTTGCAATGAAATCATCGGGGTGCATTACGACACGTTTCCGGAGATCAAAATCAACCATGCGGAGGCGGAGCAAAAATTTGCGGCGGGCGGGAAGCGATTGCATCTGTTGCGGGTGGGGGAGCGGCGGCAGTTTGTGTGATGCGGAAAAGAGCGGAGACATTCAACGCCCAACATTCAACGCTTAATTCCCAAGGATGCACAGCACATGTCTTTCTTCGATGTCGGGCATTTAATGCTTTTGAACGGCTGCATCTTTAATTGGGCCGCTCTAAGATAATGGTTCTAAAAAAACAGGGAACAATGAGGGCTTCTACATCTTCAATCCGTGCAGCTTGCAATCTTTGATTGGGTGAATATGCATGATTTTATGTGAAAATGGCGGTTTTTAAGGGGAAATGACGGCGGCATGTAACTGGCTTAAAGGGATTGAACCTGAAAATCAGCAATAAAGAAGATTTGAAATTTACGGGCTTTAAAAATCAAAACATAAACCAATATGAAACTGAAACTTAACTTAATGAACAGCGCGGCGTGCGTTTGCCTGGCGGCATTTTCGGCGCAGGCGGATGATGCGATGCCGCAAACATTTCGCGAGGCCACGAATCAAATCCATGACATGCGCGGAATGATGCGCGCGTATCAATTGCATGGCGCGGTGAAAACCGGTGATCTTATCGGATCAAAAGCGGTCAATGGCGACGGACAAAATCTGGGCAAGGTGAACGACCTTTTGCTGGATCTGCAGGCCGGACGCGTGGTGCAGGTGATCGTTTCGAGCGGCGGCGTGCTGGGCATGGGCGGCTCTTTGATGGCGGTGCCGCCGGGCATCGTACACGCGGATGCAACAAACCGCGTAGTCCGCATCGATGCGGACAAAAACAGGTTTGAAGCCGGCCCCAAATTTGTGGCAACGGAATACATCGAGCAATCGAATCAATCCAATGCGGTGGTGGAGGCTTATACTTATTACAACGAGCGTCCGTTCTTCGCGAATGCGCGATTTGGAACGAATGTGTTTGAGGAAACTTCGAGCGGCATCGTGGCGTTGAACATGGACGGTTCGCCGGCGAACGGCGGCGGGCGGCTGATGGATATCGTCTACAGCCAGAACAACCTCAAGCCGACGGACGACAACATGCAAGATACCAACGCGATGGCGGGTTACGGGCAGATGGGAACGAACGCGGCGGATGGTGGCGGCCGATTGATGGATGCCGCCAACAACCAAAGGATCCCCGGCGATTATTCGCAAGATACCAATGCCACAGCGAATTATGGTGCGCTGGGCTACACGAATTCAACGGGCAACGCGGCAGATAACGGCGGGAAGCTAATGGACATCGCCAACAATCAAAAGTATCCGAACGATAACCTGCAGGATTCGAACACAGTTTCCGGCTACGGCATGAACGGTGGAACGAATGCGGCGGACGCCTGGGCGGGCGGGCGGCACATGCACCGCGCCGAGCTGGGATATCTGCAACGGGCGAGCAAGCTCAAAGGATTGACAGTCAAAAATTTGCAGGGTGATTCCGTGGGCACCATCAAAGATTTCGCGGTTGATCTCGGCGCCGGGCGCATTGTGGCGGTGATCATTTCCACCGGCGGATTCCTGGACATGGGCAACGAACTGAGCGCGGTACCGCCCTCGGTTCTGCGTTACAACGGCGACCATGATGGCGTTGAGTTCGACACGACCAAGGATTCCTTGGCGAATGCGCCGCACTTCAAGGCCGACCAATGGCCGGATGTCGGCCAGCCGGATTACGAATATGGAGTGTATCGTGCTTACCGGGTGAATCCTTACTTCAGCACGAACTCGTATCGCAATTCCTACCGCAACAACGGAATGGTTGATGCGGACAATGCGGGCCGGAATGTTCGCGACCGTGATGGCCGCCATCTGACGCCGATGGACCAGGGCAACAACGCGGAAGATATCCGCATCACAGCGCAGATCCGCAAAGAAGTCGTGGCGAACAAGGGACTGTCCGTGAATGCCAAGAATGTGAAGATCATCACCCTGAACGGGCAGGTGACGTTGCGGGGTCCGGTCAATACGGTGGATGAAAAAAATACGATCGGGGACATCGCCACGCGGATCGCCCAGGCGGGCAACGTGGACAATCAACTGGAAGTGCGGGCCACGGCCAGCAACTAGAATTCCGACAAATCAAACCAACAACCAAGAAAGACCAAACCTATGTCAAAGAAAACATCTGTCATCTGCATCGCCCGGTCGGAGGATCAGGCCATCACCATCGTGAACCGGCTCAAGTCGGCGAACTTCTCGAACAACGACATTTCGGTGCTGTTGCCGGACAAGCACGGCACGAAGGATTTCGCGCACGAACAACATACGAAAGCCCCGGAGGGCGCGGCCACGGGCGGCATCAGCGGCGGCGTGCTGGGTGGCGCGCTCGGCTGGCTGGCGGGCATCGGCGCCCTGGCGATTCCCGGCGTGGGGCCGTTCATCGCCGCCGGCCCGATCATGGCGGCGCTGGGTGGCGTGGCCTTGGGCGGTGCGATCGGCGGCATCGCGGGTGCGTTGATCGGTCTGGGCATCCCGGAATATGAAGCCAAGCGTTACGAAGGAAAAATCAAGGATGGCAACATCCTGATCTCCGTGCATACGGCTAATTCCGACGAGGTGAAGCTGGCGAAGGAAATCTTCAAGGATAACGATGCCGAGGACATTTCCAGCACCGGTGAATCGGCGGCGCCGAAGTTGCAGACGCATTAAAATTTGTCCGCCAGCAGGCGAGGCATACAAGACCAGCGGGACGGATGACCTTCACGGGTCGGCGTCCCGTTGGTTTTTTTGCTTTTTAAACACGGATGGGCACGGAATGAGGAAAGAGGGGCGGGGTGGGAGCGGTTTTTAGTGCTGAGTTTTTAATTGGGGGATTTGATGCGGGGTCGTCATGGGTTCGCCGATTGCAAAGCTTGAAAAAAGCCAATGATTTTTAATTTTTGCCCCTATTTTCGCCCGGATGAAAGTTGTAATACCTTTTCAATCAGTCGGTAGGAAAAGTCTTTTTGATTTTTTGAGTGAGAGGGCGTTCCCACAAGGGTAAAGGAAGAAGGCAGAATGAAGAATTAAGAAACCGGTGTAAATCGGCCGTCTCAAAAAGCCCAATGTTTTTCGTTAAAGGTTATTTTTTCTGAAGAGGTAGCATGGGTTTTATGCAATGGTGAGAATAGGTTTATAATTTATTGGGGATTTTCCATGTCGGACCCCCTTCCCACTCGGGTTTTTTGAAAATAAATGGCATAAATCTGCCAGTTACATTCCCCACACGAATTCAGATTTTGGGGACCTATGATTTAATGGGGGGCATGACATTTACGATGTACGATTTTCGATTAACGCCGCAGTCGGCGGGAGGATGTGTCCCGCCGGTGAGCGAGCGTCACTTCGCCGGCGGCCCAACAATGGCGGGAATGCCGGTCAGAGAACAAGGCCATTAGCCCTTATTAGCCCAAAAAAGATGCGGATGAAGAAGGAAGAAAACAATCAAGTGCGCGGCGGGTTAATGCGAGCGGTGGTGGCCGACGTGGTTGCGGCGGCTGATCCCGCG